>DATCLA010000311.1:0-1981 GCA_036564195.1 Bacillota bacterium | reverse complement strand
ATGTTCTCATTCGCTGCCAGTAAAATTTTTCCTTTGGCTTCCAAAGTAATATTGGTGTTGCTGTTGATAGTGATTCCTTCATCTTCGGTCATCTGGATATATACCGACTTGTCTTTGCCGGTAATCACCAGTTCTTTGGGGCCGAAACGAAGCTCCTTGCCATCTTTGATCCGGAGATACTTAATCTGTGGATCATCAGTGCTGTGAGTTTGTTTATTGCGTACCGCATAAATGACATACGCTTGTTCCTCCCTGTTACTGGGGAAGGTTAACTGTACTTTATCGCCGATCTCCGGCATGAAATACCAACCAGACCGGCCGCCGCCAGTATAAGGAGTGGCGTAGGGAAACCAACTGGCTTGTTCTTTGTCAAATTTCCGGCCTTGATCAATCTCCAAGTCAATCTTCACCGAACTATCGTTGACATCCATCACTTTGCCGCTGATCGCTTGGCCGACGATGGCCTCGTTGTAGATACGGGGGACTTTTAAACCGTTGGGGGTTGCCATGATATAACTGAATTTTAATATATTGCCCTTTAATTCCGCTGTTATTTTACAGACAGTCAATACTCTTTGATGAAAGTTAATCCGATCACCGATTTGGTATATTTCATTAGTATCAGTAAAGGTGAAATAGAACCGGTCATTCTCATCTAACTTATCATCAAACCGGCTGCGGTTTAATTGCAGGCCAAACTCGCTGTCCTCCATAACGCTTGAGATCTCGTAGTTTAACCGGCAATGGCTATCCAAATGACGTTCTCGGCCTTCCGGTATCCCTATTGATAACACCGGTTTTTCGGCAACAGAGTTAGCAACCAGTACGGTATTTAATAAGACTGAGGCCACCCGTTTCAGGTAGTCCCAATCGGTCTCATTCCACTGCAATAAAAATCGCTTTAGTAAATTTTTGCCGATCGTATGGTCAATGATACATAAGGCATTAGGATAGCCGGTCAGAATCTCATTAACCATTTCCCGCAGGGACTGTTTCTTATTTTGAAAGGAGCGCCGTTTCCTGGTGATATCCATTAAGTATGTATATGACATGCCGAACACTTCTATGTAATCGGCGCCGTCGGGGTCATAACGGACCTCTATTTTGGTAGCGATTCCCTGAAACAAAATCCGGGGCGCGTCCGAACTGAGCCTATGCGAAGGACTATTAACCGGGTAGACGCAGATTCCGGTCTGCCCTTCAACCAACCTGCGGTACTTGGCGATATTACCATTGATCTGCTCCCTGAAGTATATGGTGGCATGTTCGTTGACCTGTTGCTGGATGCGTAGCCGGTCCGGACTTTTTATCTCAACTGTCTCGCCTAACTTAATAACAATGTTTGACTGTTCGATACTCATTTAAAGCCTCCGGTTTATATCAGGGTTCCTATTTTAAATATTTTTGAGGCACTGTGTACTTATAGACCCCGTATTTTTGAGATACCAGGCAAGAGAATACTAAATAAGAACTGTCAGCTTTCCAACTATATTCACCTATTTCCGGTAAATCCGGAAAGGAAAATCCCGGTAAAATAAATTTTGAAATTATTTTTTTCTTGCAAATATCAATTACAAAAGTCATCCCTTTACTCTGAACAAAAATAATCTTTTCGTTAGGTGATATAGTAAAATCATCATAAATATATAAGTCCTTTACAAACGATAGATCAACTGTTTGAAATTTCTTAGTTTTAATGTCATATTTCACAATATTACAATCCGATGGTTCCGCACCTTTTTCTTTAGATTCCAACAGATACAGTATATTGTTATTATTTACCGCAACTGGCATTGAATAATAATCACCTTTAAAAATTATTTCTTTCTTACCGGTATGCGGATTAATTCGATAAATATTTTCGCCTTCATCTTGAACGCTAACAAATATGGATTGTGAGTCCCATGACCAAAATACTTTCTCGATCATATTTAATTCATTTAGTTTAATTGCTACTTTTTTTAACAACTTTCCCTTTGCA
>DATCLA010000310.1:0-4368 GCA_036564195.1 Bacillota bacterium | reverse complement strand
ATACGGTGAAGCCCAACTTTGCGGTCTTGGGGCCAAAGTATGGATCGTTGATGAAGCAGATCAGCAAAGCTTTGGCCGGCAGTGAGGCGGCCGCTTTGGTCCGGACCCTGCGCGAAGAAGGGAAACTCAGCTTTGACCTGGACGGTCACCAGGTGGAACTCACCGCTGAAGATGTGGAGATCCGTACGGAAGACCGGCCCGGTTACACCATGGAGATGGACGGGGAGAACTACGTGGTTCTGGATACCGCCTTGACCCAGGCTTTAATTGATGAAGGTCTGGCCCGCGAGGTCATCTCCAAAGTGCAGAATATGCGGAAAAACGCCCAGTTTGAATTGACCGACCGGATTAGGATCACCTACTGGGCCGGCCCGGAAGTGACGGCGGCGATCAACGCTTTTCAGGACTATATCTCCGCAGAGACTCTGGCGGTGGCCATCGAAAAGGCGGCCGGCCAGGACGGCACTTTTACCCAGTGGGATATCAACGGCTATCCCGCCGGGTTGAAGGTGGAAAGGATCTAAGGCTGCGAACGGTTTAAATAGTAAATCCGTTCAGGAATAAACCGTCAAAACAAATCCCAGGTTCGCGCCGTTTGAACCTGGGATTTGTTTTGTCAGGGTCTGCTCCGAAGGGATGAATGTGTTTGATAATATAAAAGTGATCCAAAAAAGCATCAAATGATAACGAAAAAGTGATCCACCTCAATCAGACCTCCTGCTAAACCGTTAAATAGAGTGGAATTCACAACAGGAGGTTCAAAGGAGATGAAGATTGAAGTGGATCAGTATCAAAATATCAGATACCTGTACATTGTGCAAGGCCTGTCAAAACGAGAAATCGCAAGAAGACTGGGGATCTCCCGTAATACTGTGGCCAAATATTGCGAAGGCAGGCAAGTCCCTTGGAAAAGAAAGACATACCACCGGAAACCCACAGTCATCACTCCAGAAGTGGAAGAATTCATTGAAACCTGCCTAAAAGAAGACCAGGAAGCGCCTAAGAAACAACATCATACCGCCAAACGCATTTATGACCGGTTAGTAGCAGAAAAGGCTTTCACAGGCGCCGAATCGACAGTCCGCCGGGCAGTGCGGCAGATAAAAAACGAACTCCCAAAGCAGGTATTTATCCCGTTGAGTTTCGAACCTGGCGAAGCCGCCCAGATCGACTGGGGCGAAGCCACGTTTTACTTAAAAGGCGAAAAGACCAAAGCCATGCTGTTTTGCATCCGGCTGTGCTATAGCTTGGCCCCCTTTGCTGTTGCCTTTCCCGCCCAGAACCAGGAATCATTTTTGGAAGGCCACGTTCTGGCTGCAGAATACTTTGGCGGTGTTACCAGGCGAAACATCTACGACAACTTGAAGACCGCAGTTAAGGAAGGCTGGGGCCGTTATGTTGTAGCTGAGCAGGAGATGTTCCGGGCCTTAAGAGCCCATTACGCCTTCCAGGCCGATTTCTGTAACCCGGGTGAGGCCCATGAGAAAGGCCTGGTCGAAAACCTGGTTGGTTATCTCCGCCGTAACGTCTTTGTTCCGGTGCCGCATGTTGAGTCCTGGGAGGAATTGAACCGGCTTTTGTTGGACCATTGTCTGAAGTACTTGGAACACCGGATCCCGGGGCGGTCTCAAACCGTTGGCGAAGCCCTGGCGGTTGAAAAAAAGAGTCTTTTACCGCTCCCGGCTTACCGGTTTGACTATGCAAAACAAATCTTGGCCACGGTCGATTATTACGCCACGGTGAAATTTGGCCGTAACCGCTACTCGGTTCCGGTGGAGCTGGCCGGCAAGCAGGTAACAGTCAAGGGAACCGGCTTAACCGTAAGGATTGAATACCGCGGTCAAGTGGTGGCAGTCCATGAGCGAAGTTACGCCAAGGACGAGACCAAATTCCAGCTTGACCATTACATCCGGCTTTTGGAGCAAAGGCCGCGGGCGGTGAGAAATGCCCGTCCGGTCAAACAGGCTAACCTGCCGGCAGAAATCTTTCAATTGGCGGACCGGCTGCCCGGAGGCAATCACGACTTAGTAAAAATCCTGCGCTTAATCGTCAATTGTGGCATGGAACCGGTCAGGCAAGCGGTCAGGCAGGCCATTGACAATCGCCAGTACAACATTGAAAGCGTCCTTTTTTACCTGCAAGCCGGCAGACGGGAATATCTGGCCAACCCCAGAGATATTGAGGTAAAACCGGTTGACCTGGCCGGTTACGACTATCTGCTCGGAGGTGAGAGCCTATGACCTCCACTCCGGGCCAATTGATCAAAATCTATGCCAAGCAGCTTAAATTACCAACTTTCTTGCGCTATGAGGCAACCCTGCGGCTCGCTCAGGAACAGGGTTTCGGATATGAGGAGTTTCTGGTCAAGCTTTTAGAACTTGAACTGGAGCAACGCAAGGAAAACCAGGAGAAACGCCGGATTCGGGCGGCGGGCTTCCCCTATCCCAAATCCCTTGATAATTTCGACTTCAGCAACCTTCCCAATGTCGACCCTGCCGTCGTTTGGCAACTGGCAACAGGGCAATTTGTGACCAACCGGGAAAACGTGATTCTAGTTGGCAATCCCGGAACCGGTAAAACCCATCTGGCGATCGGTCTTGGGATGAGATTATGCGCTTTAGGTTTCCGGGTTAAGTTCTTCACCGCTGCCGGGTTGGCTATCACCCTGCATGAAGCTCAGGAATTAACTAGACTTGGGCGTTTACAACAGCAACTGACTAAAGCCGATTTATTGATCCTGGATGAGTTATCGTACGTATCATTCAACCAGGCCCATGCCCAATTACTGTTTCAAGTTCTTTCCGAGAGAACGGAAAGAGGCAGTGTCCTCATCACCACAAACCTTGAGTTTTCAAAGTGGACCGATTTCTTCGGGGATTCGATGCTCACCGCGGCTTTGGTTGACCGGTTAACTTACCGGGCTCATATCCTGAATATGAATGCGGAATCTTACCGGTTGAGACAGCGCCGTAAGGAAGGGGGTGAAGCCGGCTCTTAAGTGGCTCACAATCTTATCGCTAATGGATCACATTTTCAATATCGCGTGGATCACAAATTCATTATCACTAGTGGATCACTTTTTCGATATCACGTGGATCACTTTTTCGTTGACAATCGCACTGGCCCACGTTTTCGGCGGCGAGTGACTTTTTGAGCGACCAAAAAGTCACCAAAAAGTCGCCGCGGAACCAAGGTTCCCGGACCCTCCTTTATTCATCCCGGTTTTTAGTGAGTCGCCGCCATCCATGGCCTTCTGTCTGGCAACTAAGAAAAGTCTTCCGCTGTCAACTGCTGTTTTTACCTCCCTGTAAAAGAAGCAGTGGCCTCCATCCTTGGAGTCGATGGAAGCCGTTTAGGTAAGTTTAAAAACATAAAGTTCGGAACTAGCGATTTGGAGTTGAAAAGTTGCAGGCTTGGAGTTGGAGACTGGTCACTTGGGGTTAAAAACTGCTTATTTTGAGTCCGGAAGTGCTTATTTGGAGTCTGAAACTGCTTGCATGGAGTTCGGAACCGCTCGCACGGAGTTCCAAGCTCCTCGTGTGGAGTTCGGGACTGCTTGCTTGCAGTTGGGAACTCCTTGTTTAGAGTTCGGAACCGCACATGGGCCGGTTTAGAACTGCAAATGAGCAGTTCGAAACTGCTGGTTTGGAGTTCAGAACTGCTCGCGCGGAGTTCCAAGCTGCTCGCGTGGAGTTCGGAACTGCTCGTTCGGAGTTGGGGAACTGCTCTTTGCTAGTTTTGAACTGCTTGCATGGTGTTGGAAACTGCGGAGTCGGAGTTCGAAACTCCTTACGCGCAGTCCGGAACTGCTCGTTTGGAGGTGGGAACAGCTTATTTGAAGTTCGGAACTGTTCACGCGGAGTTTGGGAATGCTGGGTTGGAATTCAGAAGACAGACTCACCATATTGATAACTGATAACTGTTCATTGTTCACTGTCCAAGAACGACCCTCTGTCCCTGAAAGGGACGACCACCATGCTACGGGGCTATTATTGATACATAACTGATAACCGTTTATTGTAATGAAGGGCCGTGGTCGATAGCTTTGAACCCGGTTTTGCCGCCGGGCTCGGCCTATGGTATCCATGTATCTTATTTAACACATTCCCGGCATATATTTACCAAAACCCAGTATCGTCAGGGATTACACAAAAATTATTACCATAAAGGAGATACCTCTTTTGAAGCTTTTCTCTGGAAATCCACTAATTGTTTCCGTAGATCAACTGGAATATCTTTAAAAAGCAATAATTGAATTTCTTTAGGAATTCGTCCATCCTTGTTTTCTTTTTCGAACCTTTCGTATAAATCTTTTTCTGTAAAAATAATCAATCGTTGTTTAACATTATGACGAGCATCAATCATAGT
>DATCLA010000309.1:0-18964 GCA_036564195.1 Bacillota bacterium | reverse complement strand
AAAGACGATACTTGGCGTCTCCGGCATGACTACGGTGGTGAAAAAATCAGTGAAATCACGGATCACCAGTGAACCCAGGTGAAACGAATACCAAACGAAGCAGGCAGCGAGCAGTTTCCCTAGGTAGGGGCCGAAAACCGCCTCCAAAATTTCCACGATGGTCTGGCCCGGAAACCGCCGGGCCAGAGTGGTAAAGATTAACGCCAATGCCACGCCCTCCAACGCTCCGATGATGATGGCGATCCAGGCATCCTGGCGCGCCCCCCGGCCTGGAGCGAGGATGATCGCTGAACCGATGGTAAAACTAACCAATAAATAAACCAATTCCGTACCGGAGATTTGCCCCCGTTCCAGTTGGGTCATGCCTTTTCACTCCCTTTCATTAGTCAGGCTTAATGGTTTGAGGATCAATCCTACCTGGTTAATATCAGCTTTGACCGCCAGCTCGACTTGGAGTTCGGTGAAGATCTGATCCCAATGGGGTTCCAGCCGTTTCCAGACCTTGGGGTCAACCCGGTGGATCGCCTCACCGAAACCAAAGATATCGGCCTTTAACTCCCGGGCTTTATCAAGCGCAGCTTTAATCTCATCTCTGATTACCGCTTCTTCCCTCTTGGCTAAGGTTTTAAGGGTCTCCGGTTTACTTAGATCAAGTGCATTGTTTTGATTACTCACATTCGACTGGACATTTACAATTACCTTGATCCGGACCGAAGCTTCGGTTACTTCCGGCTTAATTTTACTGCTGGCACGGATTATTTCCAGGCTGACCTGGCCTTTATTAACCACAATACTACCGCTTCTCACCTTGCCCAGGACCCAAAGGAGGCCTCGGGTCTCCCTTGGGCCGATAAAGCCGGCTAATTTTTCTCCTTTAAAAACCGCAGTCCCATCCAGTTGGACCTCATTTTCCTCGTCCAACCGGATTTGGGTCGCTACCGGAGCGGCAGTCTTGCTCACCAGCCGTAACACAAAGTCATGCACCATAAAACTGCCCGCCTTGGAGGTGGCGGATTGGGCCCGGATCATTTCGGCGATTTCCAGGGCCGGGATCTTCTGCATTTTGCCGGTGGTTTTAAGTAAATCCCCGGCTTTTCCGGGAGTGACCATGATCCAAGCAGTAGGCCGGGGCTCAGCGTCCCGAATCTCATAATCGATAAATTGGCGCACCCCCTGTTCCGCGGCCTCCTTTCCAATGATCAAAACTTGATTATGGGGCCAAAATAGCTTCCGGCTGAACTTGGTGACTGCCCCACGTACCGCATCAAATACGGTTGCCCCGGTGCTTTCAATGATCACCACCGGCTGGGTTTGGCTTCCGCCTTCCCCGCCACCCGAAGTTCCACTTTCGCCGCCGCCCCCTTTGGCTTCGCCAGGTTTAATTACTTGAACCGTCATTAATATTTTACCCGGTTCCGGGGCCAGATCATAGCCCACTCCGGCGACAATCCCTAACTGATCCAACTCGCGATAGTTCCAACAGCCGCCGGCGCAGAGAATCAGCGATAGGAACAAGACCGCAAAGATCCTTTTATTCCAAAGTTTCATCTGTTGCCTCCCCCTGACCGCCTCGGGTGGGCCCCGGCTTGGAGTAAAAATCCTGACGTACCCGGTTCTGACTGCCAATGACCTTGGGCCTAGTATACATCGCCCACCAAGGTGCCCGGATCAACACATCCTGACCTAGATCCCGGAGATTCAGCGGTGTGATCGGGGATAAAAAGGGAACCCCGAACGAGCGTAAGGAGGCCATATGAACCAAAATAGCCAGAAGGCCGATGGTGATCCCAAAGGCGCCGAGAAAACCGGATAAGATCGTTAAAGCAAACCGGATAATTGTAGTCTCCTGTACCAATGTAGGAGTGACAAAGGAAGTAATAGCGGTGAAAGCCACTACAATAATTAAGGGCGCGCCCACTAATCCGGCGGAGACCGTCGCCTCCCCGATGACCAAAGCCCCCACGATGCTGACCGTCTGGCCGATGGGCCTGGGAAGCCGGATTCCGGCCTCACGGAGGATTTCAAAGACCAATCCCATCACCAACGCTTCGATCACTACCGGAAAAGGGGTACCTTCAATCGCTGCGGCTGTAGTGATCAGCAATTGGGTAGGTATCAGTTCCTGGTGAAACGAGACTAGCGCCACATAAGCAGCGGGGAGCAGGATACTAATTAAGAAAGCCAGATAACGGGCCCACCGAATCAAAGTGCCGAAAAAGGGCTTAAAAGTATAGTCATCCGGACTCTGAAAATTTTCAATGAATAAAAAGGGCGCCGTTAACACCACCGGAGTGCCGTCCACGAAAACGGCAGCCCGGCCTTCCAACAATTTGGCGCTGACCACATCCGGCCTTTCGGTATAACCCATAGTCGCGAAAAAGGACAGTGGAGCGTCTTCAATGAATTCTTCCAAACTCCCGGCGGATAAGACCCCATCGGTGTTGATCCGGTTTAGCCTCTGTTTGATCTCTTTGATTAACTTTGGATCAGCAATATCTTGCAGATAAGCGATGCAAACGTCGGTTTTAGTCCTGGTACCTACCGATAAGGTTTCCAAAGTCAGCCTCGGATCCCCCAGCTTCCGCCGGAGCAAGGCGGTATTGGTCCGGAGGGTTTCAATAAAACCATCCCGAGGGCCTTTGATGATCACTTCCGAGTCCGGCTGATTCACGCTTCGTTTTTCCCAGCCCGGAGTGGCAATGGCTAACCCTGCTGCAGTACCATCAATCATCAATACCGTCTCCCCGGAAAGAACAGCCGCAACAACCTGGTCCAACCGGTAAAGTCGCTTAATTTCACCGACGGTAATCAAGTTTAACTCCATATATTCCAGCCGGTCAACAACATTGGCTTTTTCGGGGCCTGCTCCCTCCATTAACATTAAGGGGCGGAGGATACTCCACTCAACTTGTTTCTTATCCGCCAACCCATCAATGAAGACTACCGCCCCTTGGCCCTGGGGTTGAGCCCCAAAGCTAAAACGCCTGATGATCAGATCGGGACTGTTGTTGAACTCCTTTTGGATCGAATTCAAATTTACTGTCAGAGTTGGGGTCAGATCTTTAGCTTCATTAACTGACCCTTCTTTGACAAATTCCTTTTTTACCTTGGCGATCTCTCGATTCATCTGCCTAAGGAGCCGCTTTTTAGATTTTCGATACACCATTTCCCTCTTTATCCAAATATAGCTTATTGCTTAGTATGGGAATTATCTCCAAATGCTATGCATAACATTACCTTACCAAATCAAAAACAATAATAGGCTCGGGTTTCACAGCCGGCGGGGTGAAAGGACAACCCCAGAGGCCGGAGACACGAGGTCGGAGGCCAATTGGCGTCATTTTTTACTTACAAAAGGCTCCACGGGTAGAGTAGAGAAAGGCAAAGATGCCTTTCCCCTCGTCAAACCGTACGTGCAGTTTCCCCGCATACGGCTTTCCAACAAACTTCATCCCAAAGCATTCACAAGTTACAACGAAAGTGCTTTTGCCATGTTAATTAACCCATAATATCTCATCAAGTATTGTCCAAATACGCTCTCCGCTTGGTGACTTTGGGGGGGTCAAAAGTCACCCGCTGCCGGAACCGTGGACAGGCGCAAATAAGCAAAGATAAAAGGAATCATTCTTTCGGGGACAGCGGGAAAGGAATGATGGTATCAATTTTTTTCAAGTATTCCTTTGCAAAAAAAGAAGGCCTAGAAATACATCTATGCCGCCCTCATAATAATGCTTTTTTCCAACGTTTTAACTTGGGGAAGAACTCCCGCATCAGCTTTCGGGCTTCATCCTCACTCATACCGGAATTTGCAGCTTTTTCTTCTTGAAATTCAATCTTCTTTAAGATTAACAACCAAAAGTTGCTTTGTTTTCGCTTCCTACTATTTTTTATAAATAACAGCATCAAATTTAATCATAAGTCGATTAAAAGTAAATCTGAGAATTAAGACGAATCTGCTAAAATTCTGCGAACATTTAGGACAATTCACAGAAATTTTTGACATTTTTCGCAAAAGTAAAAGGAATTATAATTGAAATAAAGTATTACTAAATTAATAGTAAATAGTAGTTTCTTTGGAAAATGACGGGAGGCGCCTTTGATGTTTACTAAGTTACTCCAATTAGTGAAAATAATTCTCTCTAAAATTAGTGTGTTTTACCAGATTTTAGCCATTATCCTTATAATGATCACTGTTATGGTGATTCAAAGTTTCAATGGCCATCAAGCCTTAACTACGATTCATCAAAATACCGAAAAGATCTATACCAGCACTTCTGCGATGGGCCAAGAAGATACTTCCAATGTTGAAACCGATCTTGAGAAAATCCGCAGTTGTTATCTGGCCAAACTGGCTAATGAATCATCGGTAGCCGCAGCGTTAGAAGTTAATCTGAATGTCTTATTTAACAAAATCATCACTATCGGAAATATTACCGATTCCACAAAACAAAAATTAGACAGCCTTTTTAACCAGCTCAGGGCGATCACCGCTGCACCAGCCCAGACTAGCAATCTGGCACCTCTCAACCAAGCTGTTGATGAATTACATAAAACCGTCAAATTCCTACGTATTACCGCCTATAGTAATAATTACAATTTATTTTTAGACAGTAATAAACAAGCCACCAAACTGATTAAAACCAATTTAACCATCATGATCAGCGGCGCAGTGCTCATAATCTTATTAGGTCTGCTGATCGCTGGCTTAATCTCGCGGCCCTTACGAAAAATGGTTAACCGGGTAAAATCCTTGGAAACCGGCAACTTATCCAATGACAGCACCAGTGACAACACTGGCGCCTTTGGTTCACGTGAAGTTACCCAAGCGGTTAAAGGACTCGATAAGGCCATTACGGGGCTACGCGATTTAGTGACTGATATTATTGAAAAGGCAACCGCCTTAGATCGGGCCAGCTCCGAACTGAGCGCAGTCTCCGCCGATACCGGCAAGTCAGCTATGGAGGTGGCTAAATCCGCCGATGAACTCGCCACCTCCTCCGCGGAACAGGCCAGACAAGTTTCGGAGGCAGTGGAGTGTATCAGGAAACTCTCGGAGATGGTGATTCAAGTCACCCAGGAGTCGCAAAGAATCGGCGCTACCTCCGGCCAAGTCGCCCAATCAGCGGCACTCGGGCAAAAAGTAACCCACGACGTCGCAGCAGAGATCAATAGCTTATTTGAGACTATCAAGCAAGCGGCTGCAGTTATTAATACCTTAAGCAGCACTTCAGAGGAGATCAGTGGTATAACTGCGATCATCAAAGGCATTACCGAACAAACAACTTTATTGGCCTTAAACGCTTCCATTGAGGCCGCCAGAGCCGGGGAGTACGGCAGAGGTTTCGCCGTAGTCGCCAAAAAAACCGCCAAACTGGCCGAGCAATCAAAACAATCAACCCAGATGATCGCGGAATTAATTACGCAAATGAAAATCCGTAGCGATCAGGCGGTTGAGGCGATGCAGCAAGGCATCTCCCGGGCGGAAGCAGGTAAGAATTTGGCGGAAAAAGCCACCGTAACCTTTCAAGAAATTAATCAAACCTTAACCAATACCATTGACCAGATCAACTCCATCGTCAAATCCACTAAGCAAATGGCTGCCAATAATGATAAGGTAACTGAAGCGGTCAGCGCAATTGCAACAATTAGTGAGCAAAACATGGCTAGCACCCAGGAGGTTTCTGCTGTTTCCGAGGAACAGAACGCTGCGGTAGAACAAGTGAAAGCTTTGGCCGACAACCTCAGGCACATTGCCAGTAGCCTCAAACAAGCCGTCGGAGTCTTTAAAATCGACTAAAGCGAATAACTGGGATTAATCCTACTCGGTTAAGATTATTGGACCGTTTTCGGTAATGGCGATAGGATGCTCGGATTGAGGGATAAACTCCCCTCCCTGGTCCGAGCGCGCCAATAGAGCCAATCCGCAATAAGTTCCCATCCCGGTGTCTTTTTCGATGCTATTTTTTAAGGCTTTGATTGTAGGTTTATTAACTCTTCAATCTCACTAAGATGTAATTTAAAATGTCGTAAATAGTCAATAATCATCTCTTTTAACGACACACGTTGGTTAAGAGCATTAATCCATTCATAATCTAATTTATCTCTATTAACATTATTAATCACATGAATAATATGCAGATTTAAATATTTCCACAATTGAACTAAGTCATTCCATTTTTCAGTTTGATAATTTTGAATGGCAACCCATTTATCATTATTGCCGAGATTTGCGTAATCCGGATAAATCAAAGGATTAGGTTGATATTGGAGATGAATTATGCGATGGATATTATTAGAAGCCGAGTCAACCATATGTCCAACAGTTTCCTTAATTGTCCATCTATCGTTATTTAGTCTGTATGTTACTAATTCCTCAGAAAGAGCCATAAGTTTTGGTTCCCATTTATCAATTAAACTTAAGAGCTCTTGATTGTTCTTATTAAACTCATTCATGTTCTTCTAAACTCCTTTGCTTTTTCTTTGATGGAGGGAGAGTTAGACCTGTGGATGATTGAATATTTGCCGGAAGTTCTGCGCACAGGGATTACCAGTCTAAAAGTTAAGGGGCGGATGAAATCCGTTTACTATGTTGCTGTGGTAACCCGGAACTACCGTCAGGCCCTCGATGCTTACTTTGAAAATCCCCAATCCTAACCGTTGCCGGCCGGAGTGGCTGACTGAACTGGGGGCGGTACTGGATGATGAGACCTACAATGTTTACCCGGCAATATTTGCAGAAGTGAAATTCCCATTTATATTTCCGCTTACAGTAATGGAATGTCCCCAGAACATATCGCCGTCAAAAAAGAATATTTCAAAATCTCCTTTTGGATAAACAAATATGCTATCTAACTTCATAAAATTAATGAACATTTCTTTAGTTATCTCATCCAGCTCTGCTTCCTCATTATCCTGGAGCCAATCATTTGCTAACGCTACTAATTCTTCAGAAGCGTAGGAGCGGATTTTCTTGTTCCATTCAAATTGATCATTAAATAGTGCATATGCGGTTTCCAATGCTTGCTCCATAATAACCTTGTCTTCATTCCAATCAAAATACAAAATACCCGCTTCTCCTGCCCAAGAAATCCTCTTTTGGAAAACTTTCACTGCCTTATCGAGTTCAAAGTCACCCAGTTTTGCATCGTTATAGAAAACCGGTTGCATTGCATCCTGTAAAATTTTTTCTAACTCATCATCCCTAAATGCGGTATCTAAAACTTTTACAAGCATCATCGATTTTTCCGCTCTACGTACTAATAATTTTACAATTGCATTTTTTGCTAATATGTTTTTTGATTTTTCAATTCTTCATCAGTAACCAGCCACTCTAGTCGTACTTCTTCTTTGATAGCAGGTTCATTCTTTTCCAAGTTCTCCAGGCAATCAATTTAATTGAGGCAGTCCACATTCTGTCTTTACCTGCTTTTCCTGCACCAACTTCTGATGCTCCTGTAACAGCTGCAATTTCCAGAACCTCTGCTGAAAATCTGTTTCTGAATTTAATTTTTTCAATCAATTTTCTCATTTAATCTCTCCAGATTGAACCGGACTTTCACCGGCTGACATTCTTGCGTGTTTCGGGGCGCACCCAAGGATGGCTGAATCTAACACCTTTATCGAGCTATTTGATTAACTATTCGTTAATATCTTCCAAATACCCTGTTTTTGTTTTACCATATAATCTGTTACCAAATTTATCAGCCCAATCAAAACCATCCCCAGTCTCATTTTCCTTTAGATCCGCATAGAATAACTTAACGACAAATCTGCGGACAAAGGCGTCCCAAAGGGTCAAGCAGCTATTATTAATAGCCGCTGAAGCTCCGGGACGTCTTTTGATTTGGAAGTGGAGGTAGAAATTGATGTGTGGCATTGCCGGCTGGATTGATTTTGCGCGCGACCTTACTCAGGAACGGGAGGTTATCAAGGCGATGACCGAGCGGCTGGCCCCCCGGGGTCCGGATGCGGAAGGATACTGGTTTTCCGAACATGCCGTCCTCGGCCATCGCCGGCTGATGGTGGTGGATCCCCAAGGCGGGCGGCAACCGATGGTGCGCCAAAAGAGGAACCGCACTTATGCCCTGGTCTATAACGGAGAATTATATAATACTGAAGATATCCGGCAAGAGTTAGTCGCTTGTGGCCATACCTTTGAAGGGTGGTCCGATACGGAAGTATTGCTCCAGGCTTATCTCGAATGGGGTGAAAGTTGTCTCCAAAAGTTCAACGGCATTTTTGCCTTTGCCGTCTGGGACGAGACAGGAGAAGAATTATTTTTGGCCCGGGATCGGATCGGTGTCAAACCGCTATTCTATAGTCAACCGGGAGCTTCTTTCCTCTTTGCCTCAGAGATCAAGGCCCTGCTCGCTCATTCCTTGGTTTCACCAACCGTCAACCGGGAGGGGCTGGCGGAGATTTTCGTCATGGGTCCCGCCCGTACTCCCGGTCATGGGGTTTTTTCCGGGATTTCGGAGTTAAAGCCCGGGTATTGCATGGTGGTTGACCGCAACGGGGTCCGGATTAAGCAATATTGGTCTTTGGTAAGCAGGGAACATCGGGAGTCTTTCGCGGCGACTGTAGCCACGGTCCGCGACTTAGTACTGGATGCCGTCACCCGTCAACTGGTCTCCGATGTCCCGCTCGGTGTTCTGTTATCGGGCGGATTGGACTCCAGCGCCATTACAGCCATAGCTGCGGATCATTATCAAAAGGAAAAAAGAGCGCCCTTAAGAACTTTTTCAATAGATTATGTCGACAATGAAAGATATTTTCAAGTCAATGAATTCCAACCGGATCCCGACGCCCCTTGGGTAGAAATCGTCTCCGCCGCCTTTCAGACCCAACATTATTCGTATTGCATCGATATCCCGCCACTGGCCGCCGCCTTATTTCCCGCCGTCTTAAGCCGGGATTTACCGGGAATGACCGATGTCGATTCCTCCTTATATCTTTTCAGCCGGGCAATAAAAAAACAGGTGACGGTTGCTTTGTCCGGAGAAGGCGCGGATGAAGTGTTTGGAGGCTATCCCTGGTTTTACCGGCGGCAATCCGCCACGCTGGAGACCTTTCCGTGGATGCGCGGGACTGCGGAACGTTTCCGGCTTTATTCTCCCGAATTGTTGGCTATGATTCGCCCCCGGGAATATCTGAGGGAACGTTTCCGGGAAGCCTTAGCCGAAGTTCCCCGCTTGGCCGGGGATACTCCGGTTGATGCCCAAATGCGTGAGATGTTCTATCTGAACCTTACCCGCTGGATGCCGACGCTTTTAGAGCGGAAAGACCGCATGAGCATGGCCGCCGGCTTGGAATTGCGGGTTCCCTTTACCGACCATCGCTTGGTTGAATATCTCTGGAATATCCCCTGGGAGTATAAATACTACCAAAGCAGAGAGAAAGGCCTCTTTCGCCGAGCTTTGGAAGGGGTGCTGCCCGAAGCCGTCCTCCGGCGCAAAAAGAGTCCCTATCCAAAAACCCATCATCCCGCTTACCTGGAAGCGGTCCGTAACGGCATTTCCCGCATTCTGGATGACAAAGGCTCTCCCTTACTCCCTTTGATTAACCAACCAGCCCTCCGAAATTTCGCCGCCACGGTAACCACTGCCAGCGACTTTCCCTGGTTCGGACAACTGATGAATGCCCCGCAGCTCTTGGCTTATTTTATTCAAATAGATTATTGGTTAAGAGCATATCAGGTTAGGATTAATTTTTAACATACCGGAAGCAGGGGTCAGGAGTTAGACCCTCACCACCCCTGTAAAGACCTCTTCCGGCTTTCCGGTCATCAAGACGGTTTCATCCGTATATTTCACCACCAAGTTGCCGCCTTTGAGTTTGACCGTGATCGGTTCATTCTTGTTACAATAACCGTTCAGCACCGCCGCTACTGCGGCTGCGCAGGCGCTGGTCCCGGCCGCCAGGGTCTCGCCGTTGCCCCGTTCCCAAACCCGCATTTTGATTGTATTCTGATCAATAACCGTTACGAACTCCACATTCACCCGTTCCGGAAATAACGGCGAGTACTCGAAAGCCGGACCTACCAAATCCATGGCCACGGTTTCCAGGTTCTTTTCAAAGATTACACAATGGGGATTCCCCATGGACAGGCAGGTAATCCGGTAATCCCGGCCGCCAAGTGTCACCGGATAATTCACAATCGCGCTTCCCGGCAATTTTACCGGAATCAGATCCGGCCGCAGTTCCGCCGGTCCCATATCCACCCGGACCGAATCCACCTTTCCGTTTTGCAGATAAAGTTCGAGCTTTTTAACGCCGCTTTGAGTTTCCACGGTAATCCGGTCCTGATCGATCAGTTTGTTGTCATAGAGGTATTTCCCGATACAAGTAAGGGCATTGCCGCTCATCTTGCCTTCACTGCCGTCCACATTAAACATACGCATTTTAACGTCGGCTTGATCCGAGGGATAAATCAGGACAATCCCGTCGCCGCCGATACCGTAATGCCGGTCGGATAAAACTACGCTTAGGGATTCGGGACTGATCACTTTCTGCCCGAAGCAGTTGAAATAGAGATAATCGTTCCCACAGGACTGCAGTTTGGTAAAGTTAAGCTTAAGCCGTTCGCTACGGAGATCGTTAATATCCACCAGTTCGGTATTGCTTTGGGAATAACGGCTTTTCAAACTGTCGGCTAGGGCATTGGCAGTATCCACTGAGGTCAGGCAGGGAATGGCCAACTCCACCGCCTTCCGGCGGATTTTAACACTGTCCCGGCTGGGCAGCCTGCCTTTGGAAGAGGTGGAGATGATATAATTAACTTTGCCACTTTCCAGGAGGGTTTGGATATTATCAGCATCTGCTTCATGAATCTTTTTGACAGTAATAACTTCCAAACCGGCTTCCTTCAAAACCTGGGCGGTTCCGCCGGTGGCATAAAGCATAAAGCCCAACTCCGCAAATTTCCTCACGACATCGACAATCTCCGCTTTATCGGCATCCCGGACGGTGACGAGCAGACCGCCTTGCTTGACCATCTTGTATCCGGCCGCGAC
This sequence comes from Bacillota bacterium, assembly GCA_036564195.1. Classification (GTDB taxonomy): domain Bacteria; phylum Bacillota; class UBA4882; order UBA8346; family UBA8346; genus DATCLA01. The sequence goes on along the minus strand of DATCLA010000309.1, from coordinate 7,952 downwards.
CAACCCCTTGTATAGGGCTTCGGCAAAGGATTTCCCGATACCCAGGACTTCACCGGTGGACTTCATCTCCGGACCCAACTGCACATCCACATCGATCAATTTTTCAAAGGAAAAGACCGGCACCTTGACGCCGAAATAGGGCGGCCTGCGATACAGGCCCGTACCGTAACCCATCGCTTTTAGTTTCTCGCCCAGCATCGCCCGGGTCGCCAGATCGACCATGGGCACACCGGTAATTTTACTGATATAGGGGATGGTTCGGGAAGAGCGGGGATTGACTTCAATCACATAGATTTCGCCGGCATGAATCACATACTGAATGTTGATCAATCCTCGGGTATTTAAGGCCAGGGCCAGTTGTTTGGAGTAAGCGATTACCTTTTCGGTCAATTCGCCGGTTAAGTTCCGGGCGGGATAAACCGCGATCGAATCCCCGGAATGAATGCCGGCACGCTCGATATGCTCCATAATGCCGGGAATCAGAATGTCTGCGCCGTCACAGATGGCGTCAACCTCTATTTCCACACCCATCAGATATTTATCGATCAGCACCGGGTTTTCGATATTATGAGCCAGAATGATGTCCAGATATTCGCGGATATCGTCATCATTGAAGGCAATGATCATATTTTGACCGCCTAATACATAAGAAGGGCGGATCAAGACCGGATAGCCAAGTTTATTCGCAGCCTGCAGCGCTGCTTCCTTGGTGAACACGGTATGTCCTTGGGGCCGTTTAATCGCCAACCTTTCCAACAAGGCGTCGAAACGTTCCCGGTTCTCGGCTGCATCAATGCTGTCCGCCGGAGTGCCCAGGATCCGGACCCCCTGGGCCTCCAGGAACTTGGTGAGTTTGATGGCTGTCTGCCCGCCAAAAGCAACTACTACGCCATAGGGCTGTTCCGTATGGATTACATTAAGGACGTCTTCAGCGGTTAAGGGTTCAAAGTACAAGCGGTCGGCGGTATCAAAGTCCGTCGATACCGTCTCCGGGTTATTATTGACGATCACTACTTGATAACCGGCTTTTTTCAGGGCCCATACGCAATGGACCGAAGCATAGTCAAACTCGATTCCCTGGCCGATCCGGATCGGTCCGGAACCAAAGACGATAATCGTTTTCTTCCCGTCATTTCTGGCTTTGATAAAGGCTTCAGCCTCATTGACCTGATCATACGTGGAGTAAAAATAGGGAGTCTCAGCCTGAAATTCGGCGGCGCAGGTGTCCACCATTTTATATGAAGCCCGGAGCGGCTGCTCAATCTTACCACCGGAAAGCCTGGCGATGACTTTATCCGGGTAGCCTAAGACCTTAGCGGTTTGATACAGTTCAAAGGTCAAAGGCCCGGCGGCAAGTTCCTTTTCCAGTACGGCAAGATGGGCCAGTTTATTGAGGAACCAAAGGTCAATCCTGGTGGCTTCATGAACTTGGCGACAAGAAATACCCCTTTTTAAAGCTTCAAAGATCACGAAGAGCCGTTCATCGTCACAGACATGAAGCAGCTTTTCAAGCTGAGCGTCGCTTAGTTTTTTAAGTTTGGGCAGGTTAAGACTGTCCAAACCGATCTCCGCTCCCCTTACCGCTTTCATAATAGCCTGTTCAAAGCTGGTCCCAATTGCCATCACTTCGCCGGTGGCTTTCATCTGGGTCCCCAGGGTGCGCTTGGCGTATACCAATTTATCAAAAGGCCACTTGGGCAGTTTAATTACCACGTAATCCAAGGCCGGTTCGAAACAGGCATAGGTCTTTCCGGTTACGGCGTTCTTGATCTCATCCAGCCGGTATCCAATAGCGATTTTGGTTGCAACTTTGGCGATTGGGTACCCGGTAGCCTTGGAAGCCAAAGCCGACGAGCGGGAGACCCTCGGATTGACTTCAATCACGGCATACTCAAAACTATCGGGATTTAAGGCGAACTGACAGTTACAACCTCCTGCCACTCCCAAGGCTGTAATAATATTTAAAGCAGCCGAACGCAACATTTGATACTCTTTGTCGGAAAGAGTAACCGCCGGAGCAATGACAATACTGTCCCCCGTATGCACGCCAACCGGATCAAAGTTTTCCATGCTACAGACGGTGATTACATTACCCGCCTGATCTCGGAGGACTTCAAATTCGATCTCTTTCCATCCCGCGATACATTTTTCGATTAAGACTTGGCCAATGGGAGAAAGGCGCAACCCACCTGCGGCGATCTCCCGCAGTTCTTTGGGGTTGGCGGCAATACCACCGCCGGCGCCGCCCAAGGTAAAGGCCGGACGGACGATCACCGGATAACCAATCGCCGCGGCAAAAGCCAGCGCGGCGGGGAGATCGGTCACCACTAAAGATGGAATAACCGGCTCGCCGATGGACTGCATCGTATCCTTGAACTTCTGTCTGTCTTCGGCTTTAGCGATGGTCTCCGGATTGGCTCCCAGTAATCTGACGCCGGTTTTGTCCAGAAACCCTGCTTCGGCCAATTGCATCGCCAGATTAAGTCCGGTTTGCCCGCCCAATGTACTTAAGATGCTGTCCGGTTCTTCCTTAATGATAATTCTTCTAATCGTTTCTAAAGTTAATGGCTCGATGTAAATGTGATCGGCCATAGCCTTGTCTGTCATAATCGTCGCCGGATTGGAGTTTACTAAAACAACCTCCAACCCCTCTTCTTTCAGGGCCCGGCAGGCTTGAGTTCCCGCATAGTCAAACTCCGCGGCCTGGCCGATCACGATCGGCCCCGAGCCGATGACCAGCACCTTCTTAAGCTCTCGGTTTAACGGCATTGGCAGTTCTCCTTCCCCATCAGGTCCATAAATTGGTCAAATAAAAAGTTGGTATCCAGAGGTCCTGCCGCAGCCTCCGGATGAAACTGGACTGAAAATGCCGGCATATTTAGATATTCGATCCCTTCGCAGGTGCCGTCATTGACATTGCTCATCCTTAAGCGGGCACCCGCCGGCAGACTCTCGGTCACCACCGCATAGCCATGGTTCTGGCTGGTAATGTAGACTCTGCCGGTCTCCAGATCCTTAACCGGCTGGTTGGAACCGCGATGGCCGTATTTGAGTTTGGCGGTTTTCCCACCCTGGGCCAAGGCCAATAATTGGTGACCCAAGCAGATTCCGAAGATCGGTATTTTGGACTCCGCCAACTTTGCCAGCTCCCCGATGATCTCCTGATTAGCGGCAGGATCGCCAGGTCCGTTGGAAAGCAGAACCCCATCCGGCTTAAATTTTAAAATTTCCGCCGCTAAGGTATGAGGAGGAACGGTAATCACTTCACAACCGCGTTTCAATAGTTCACGACGGATGTTCTCTTTAGCCCCGAAATCCCATAAGACTACCTTGTAACCTCCCGGCGTCGACCGGGAGATGGTAATCTCCTTACTCCCCACGGTTCGAACCGGATCAATAATTCGGTAGTTTTTAATTTCCGCCAATACCGGTTCCGAAACATCCGGATTGGGGGTAATTTTGGCATTCATCACCCCAAACTCCCGAATAATCTTGGTCAATTCCCGGGTATCGATTCCGAATAGGCCAATGATATTATGGGATTTTAAAAAAGAATCAAGCTCACCTTCACTTCGAAAGTTAGATGGAACTTGACACCATTCGCGGACGATATAAGCTTGAACCTGGGGAGCGGAACTTTCAAAATCGGAGGGGATGATCCCGTAGTTGCCAATCAAGGGAAAGGTCTGGACCACGATCTGCCCGTAAAAACTGGGGTCAGTCAGAGTTTCCAGATATCCGGTGATCCCGGTGGTAAAAACCAGCTCTCCCAGGGCCTCTCCGCTTGCTCCAAAAGATTTTCCTTTAAAGACCAGTCCGTTTTCCAGGATAAGATAGACGTTTTGCTCCATATTCATTCCTTCATTTTTATTTATAACAATCATAGGTTTTAAGAATACCTTCCGCCACTTCCCTTTTGCTAATCCGGCGGTCCATCGCCTGTTTTTCGATATAACGGTGGGCTTGGGGCTCAGTGAATTTTAAATGTTGGATTAGGACACACTTTGCCCGGTCTACCAGGCGAATAGTTTCGATTTTCTTCTGCAATTGGACATTCTCATTTCTGAGACCTAACAACCTGCTCCTGGCAGCGGCCAACAGTTTCAAGGTCTGGAAAAAGAACATGCGGTTCAAAGGTTTAGGCAGTACAAACACTCCGTAATTCTCCACCTTAGCGGAGACTTCGTCCGCTATTTCCGCTTTGGTTAACAGCAGTACTCCCGCCAGAGAAATATCCGCCGCCATTAACGCCAAATCTTCACCGGATTCATCCGTTAAGGGCGCATTAATCACAATCAAATCAAAATCTTTTTGATTCAGCAGACTCCGGGCCTCGTTGCCGCTTTTAACGGTAGTGATTTCCGAACAACCATGGGCTTTTAAAAATTCCACCAAGTAACTTCTCCCTTTATCAGTGCTTGAAACAATCAGTGCCCTGTCCAAAAAACCACCACCTTTCTTTGATTGCGACCTTCGCAATTGATCGCTTCCGATCTTTAGTGCCGCTGTGGTTAAATCAGCATTGGCCACAGAGACGTTAGCGACACAGCTTAAAAAAACTCATTCTTTCACGGCAGGGGCCCCGGCGGACCGGGGTGGGAGACTAGCCGCTAAACCTTTAGGAAATACAGCTCTCTTTCGAAGGCCTCCTTATGCTCCGCTTGCAGATAGCTCTGCCATTCCGCTGCCTTACTGCTTAAATACTTATCGATCGTCTTTTGGGGTAAAACACCCTTGATAAAATCGCTCTGCGCAGCCAGCGCGATGGCAACGCCAAGGTTTTCAGGGATCTTAGTAATGCCCTTAATTTGCTCTGCCGTAGCTTCATAAAGGTTCGCATCAAAGGCCGGTGCCAGCCGCAGTTGCTCGACAATGCCCTCCAGGCCGGCCCGGATCACCAGGGCAAAGGCCAGGTAAGGATTGGCAGAGGGGTCGGGGGAACGCAGCTCCATCCGGCAGTATTTGCCCACGGCCGCGGGAATTCGAATTAACTGCGAGCGGTTCTGATGGGACCAGGTAATGTATTGCGGCGCTTCAAATTTTCCGAAGCGGGCGTACGAATTGGTCAGGGGATTCAAAAATACGGTGATCTCGGGAATTTTGGCCATCACCCCGGCGATAAACTGTTCCGGTACTGCATCATGCTGCTTACCGCGGTTATCAAAAATATTAAGGCCATTCTTAAAAAGTGAAATATTGATATGCAGGCCGCTCCCGCTTTTGTCAGGAAGCGGTTTGGGCATAAAGGAAGCATGCAGGCCATTACGGGCGGCAATCGTTTTAACCACCGATTTGAAAGTGACCATATTATCGGCGGCAGTCAAGGCGTCGCTATATTTGAAGTCGACTTCATTTTGGCCCGGACCCTGTTCATGATGAGAACTTTCCGGCTTGATCCCCATCTCTTCCAGAGTCAAACAAATTTCCCGGCGGACGTTTTCCGCCTTATCCAGCGGCGCGATATCGCAATAACCGGCCAGATCATGGGGGATAACTGTAGGCAGGCCTTTTTCATCCAGTTGAAAGAGGTAAAACTCGCATTCCGCGCCGATCCGGCAGTTATAGCCGGATGATTCAACTTCGCGGACTGCCTTTTTAAGAATGTAGCGGCCGTCGCCTTCAAAGGGAGCGCCATCCGGATGCTTAATGTCACAGAAGAAACGTACCACCCGCCCCTGACTGGGTCGCCAAGGCAGAACCGAAAGGGTTACCGGGTCGGGAACCAGAAACAGATCCGATTCTTCAACATTCATAAAGCCGCTGACTGCCGAAGCATCGAAAGAAATCCCGGATTCGAAAGCTCGCGGTAATTCCTCGGGCATAATCGATACATTTTTCTGATTCCCAAAAATATCGCAAAAAGCCAAACGGATAAATTTCACATCGTTTTCCTTTATGAATTCCAACACTTCGGTCATGGTATAATTCATCAGGCTTCACCTCTTCCATCTTTGCTTACAGGGAGACTAATTTCGGGTATAAAGTTGTTGATAAGGATTTTTGGTGTTCGGGGTCAATACATAAAAACTTTTTAAATATACATATTCTATATTTTCGTTAAAAAGCTTACAAAATTCCTCCAAAAAAGGTCTGATTGCGGTCATATCTTTAGAGGTCGCCTTTGCGGCTACAACCTGCGGGGGCAGATCTTGGGGCAGTTCCTCGCAGCGCAAATAAATCTTGCCGCCATGCATGCCGGTACCGCAAAAATTCCCAACCGGCACCTTTTCTTCGGTATGCAAACCTAAAACAATGATAATTCCGCCCGCTTGGTACTCCCCCAGAAAGCTGCCTGCGGTTTCGCCGACGATTAAGACCGGGACCTTATCTTGATAAGCTTTCATATGGATTCCGGCGCGATATCCAGTGCTTCCCCGGACATAAATCTTACCGCCCCGCATGGCATAACCGGTGGCATCGCCTGCAGAACCGTAAATCACAATGGTCCCGTCATTCATGGTATCACCGGTGGCATCCTGGGCATTGCCGCTGACGATAATGTCGCAACCATCCAAGTAGGAACCGAGGGCATTTCCGGGAACACCGTTGATCTCGATCACTTTCTTTCCCAGGCCATTACCGATATAGCGTTGTCCATTGCAATTTACGATGGTGATCCGCTGATCCGTTGCCGAGCGGATTTGAGCGTTCAATTCCTTAAAATCCTTATTTTGGGCATCAATCTTCACTTTACCAAGCCTCCCAACATTTTTTCCCTTTCCGCTCTGGAAAAAGCCATTAATTGAGGCTTAGCTTTGATGAGTTCAAAATCAATCGTATCCAAAGGGGTTTTCTCCTTGATTAACGCCGTGTAAATGCCGGCCCTGGCTACATCGCCCACCAGGATATAACCTTTTAACAACCCATCTTTAGTTACCAGCTTCTTGTAGGTGTTTGGCGTACTTTGCTTATTCTGGCCAGCGCTGGTCCGGGCGGCCTCCGGAATGGCAACTGGGCCGTTACTGACATATTCGTTACCAAGATAGCTGCCTGCGGTAATAATAGGCAATCCAAAAAAGCCGACGGCATTCATAGGAATCGCCTTGGTGAATTGTTTTACCCCGCCGGCCATATTAATCCCGGCGCATTCTCCCTGCTGGTAAGCATTGGGTAAGAGCGCCAACACCCGGTATTCCTCGACGGTAATATCATAACTTTCGGTACAATCCCCCGCCGCATAGATATCCGGAAGCGTGGTCCGGCAATATTCATCGATGACTATTCCTCGGTTAACTTTTCCGCCGGATTCCCTTACCAGTTGCACATTGGGTCTGACCCCTACTGCTATAATTAAAATATCGAATTCGATCTTTCGGCCGCCGGTTAACCGGGCCGAACCGGAGTCAAAGGACCGGACGCCGTCGTTTAAAATAAATTGCAGACCGTGATTTTCCAGATGGGTTCGGACAATTTCCGAGGATTTTTCATCAAGAATGCTCGGCAAAATACGATCCGCCATTTCAATCACTGTAATCCGCCCGGCTTTCCCCGCTATCCCTTCGGCGCACTTAAGTCCGATCAATCCGGCGCCCATCACCAAGACTTTGCTATCCGGGGTAACCGCCTTTTGAATTGCCTTGGCATCATCTAAAGACATAAAGGTAAACTGTTTTTTGACCTGTTCCAACCCGTCAATCGGCGGCCTGAAGGCATCCGAGCCGGTTGCCACCAGAAGTTTATCGTATGCAATACGGCTGCCGTCGCTGATCAGAACTTCTTTCCTATCTGGCAGTATCTTTTCCGCGGCCTTACCGGTTAGCAGCCTACAGTTCATCTCCTGATAAAATTGGTCCGGACGGTACTTCATCCGTTCTTCATCTGTTTTTCCCGATAACAAGTAGGAGATTAGCGGCCGGGAATAAGTGTGATATTTTTCTTTGGAGATAACGGTAATGGGCCCCTCTTTATCAAGCTGTCTGATGCCTTCGATACCTCCTATGGCTGCGGTGGAA
>DATCLA010000308.1:0-13378 GCA_036564195.1 Bacillota bacterium | reverse complement strand
ATTATTATAGAGCGTGTGTCAAGCAAATACCTGATTGCAGGATTAGTTTCGGGCCTAAATTTCCTGGGCAATATCGTTTAAACACTACGTTTTAGGTAAACGATTATTCTTTTTACAAATTATATTGTAATGACAATTCCCCTATGCTATAATTTAGAAAAAATTAATTGTAAATCCCAAGCTATTTCAGGGTTATTTAGTAATGCATTGTAGTTTTATTGTGATTTTTTGGTACAATCTTAAAAATAAACGTTTATTTTTAAGATTAAATGAGTAAAGGCCGATCACTGAATGTCTGCTCAAAACTTAACCAGTGTCTTTGGGGGCCGGATTCGCGGCGGCCTGGCAAGATTAATCAAATTGGAGGCATAACAAATAATGAAAGTAATCATTGCGTCAGATTTTTCCGGTTTCCGGTTGAAACAAGCCGTCAAAAATCATTTGATTAAAATCGGCTATGAGGTTGATGATGTCGGCCAACAAACAGAAGCAGAACAGGTGCCCTATTATGAGGCTGCCTCCAATCTGGCCCGTGCCATGCAGTCCGGCAAATATACTCGCGGCATCGTCATCTGCGGGACCGGAGCTGGTGTAAGTCTGATAGTAAATAAGTTTAAAGGGATTTATTGCGTGGCCTGTGAAAGTGTATATACTGCCGAAAAAATCTCCCTGATTAATAATGCTAATGTACTGGCAATGGGCGAAAAGGTGGTCAGTTTGGACATGGGCGCCGAAATGGCGGAAAAGTTTCTCTCCGGTATCTGGTGCAAGGACTTTACGGCAGAACGCAAAGAAAATAATAGGAAAGGGTTTGCCCGATTACAAGAGATTGAAGCCGAAAATTTCAAATAAGTTGGGAATGCCCGTTTTTTTATTCTCCGCTTATTTATTAAAGTGCATTTAGTTTTAGAGGGAGTGATCTCCCTTTACAACCCGGGACAACAAGTCAAAATAACCATCAAAGGTTTTTGCGGTACAACCCGGGTTGTTAATCCGGATTCCTGTCGCCTTTACTCCGATTAACGCAAAGGCCATGGCCATCCGGTGGTCGTCATAGGTCTCTACTGTAACCGCCCGGGGACGGCCCGGCTGAATAATCAACCCGTCGGCGGCCTCCTCACAACTAATCCCCATTTTAGTCAGTTCATTCCGGATCGCCTGCAACCGGTTGGATTCATGATATTTAATCAAACCAACATTCTTAATTACCGTCGGTCCGGTCGCAAACGGCGCTAAAGCCGCCAGGGTCATGGTCTGATCCGGTGTAGCGCCTAAATCTACGGTTACGCCCGGGTATACCCCCTCCGGCGGCCCGGTCACCCGGACACCGTCGGGTTGTTGTTCCACCCGGCTCCCCATTTGTTGTAATACTTTCAAAAAACCGATATCGCCTTGGAGCGCCTCCAACTTAACGTCTTTCACCAGCACTGTACCGCCGGTCAGAGTTGCCAAAGCAAAGAAGTAATTGGCATTGGAGAGATCCGGCTCAATCCGGTAATGGGAACTGCCGTGGTAATGCTGTCCGGCTGGAACCACCAAGCGCGTCCATTCCTGGTTTATTACCGCCACACCGAACTGTTCCATCATGGCCAGAGTCATTGCCACATAAGGTTTGGCTGCCACTTCCCCGGCGATGGTAATCTCCAGATCGGCCGCGCCGCCAACCCCTGCCAACAACAAAGCGCTTAAGAACTGACTACTAATCTTAGCATCCAGGGAAACCTGTCCGACCGGCGCACCGGTACCCCGGATCCGATACGGCAGGTAACCCGGTCGGTCCAAAAATTCAAACCCCGCCCCTAAAGCAGTTAAACTCGCCAGTAGTGGCTGCATCGGCCGGGACATCATCTGCGGCGAGGCTTCCACCAGGTAGTCACCGCCACTAAAAGCCAACATGGCAGTGATAAAGCGGGCCGCAGTCCCGGCACTGCCGACATAAATCTGGGCCTGCCGGTTGGGAACTACCCCCCCTAAACCGTAAACTTTGACCTGTTTAGCTTCTTCCTTCACTTCCAGCCGAAAGCCTAGGGTCTGTAGGCAGGCAATAAAGTTACGGCTGTCATCGCTGAATAAAACATTATCCAATACCACCGGTTCCGTTGCCAAAGCCGCAATTAGCAACGCCCGGTTGGTAATGCTTTTAGAACCGGGGATTTCAACCCAGCAGTTTAGCGGTTTGGTGAGTTGCGGGACATCATAATAGGCTTGTTGAATCATTCCATCCATCCTCATTATTAAGCTAGGATTTTAAAATCAGTTTAACCCTGCTCCTGCCTGCTCTGGCAATACTTCACCATCTGCCGGGCGGCTTTCTTACCGGCGCCCATAGCCGCAATCACCGTGGCCGCTCCGGTAGTAATATCACCGCCGGCGAATACCCCGGAAATACTGGTTTCCAAAGTCTCCGGATTAACCTCAATATATCCCCGTTTGTTCAAGGCCAGGCCGGGGGTGTTCTTCAGCAGAATGGGATTGGGTCCCTGCCCGATGGCTACGATCACATTATCCACCGGGAACTGAAATTCCGAACCTTTCACCGCCAGCGGTCGCCGCCGACCGCCGGCGTCGGGCTCGCCCAACTCCATCCGGACGCACTCGAGGGCGGCGACTTCACCTTGTTCGTTGCCGATGATCCGGACCGGATTGGTCAATAACTTAAAGATAATCCCTTCTTCTTTAGCGTTTTCAATCTCCTCGTGCCGGGCGGGCATCTCTGCCGCCGAACGGCGGTAGACAATATAAACCTCCTTTGCCCCCAGGCGCAGCGCAGTCCGGGCAGCATCCATCGCCACATTGCCTGCTCCCACTACTGCAACGCATTGCCCCACCCGGATCGGGGTATCATACTCCGGGAAGCGGTATGCTTTCATCAGGTTTACCCGGGTTAAAAACTCGTTGGCCGAGTAGACTCCGTTTAAGTTCTCTCCCGGAATGTTTAAGAAATAGGGCAGTCCCGCACCGGTACAGATAAAGATGGTATCATAGCCTTTCGCTTTTAAATCGGCAATGGTTACGGTCTTACCTACCAACACACTGGTTTCAATCTTCACGCCCAGTCTCTTGATATACTCGACTTCCCGGGCAACAATGTCTTTAGGTAAACGGAACTGAGGAATTCCATACTGCAACACTCCGCCGGCGGCATGGAGCGATTCAAAGACCGTTACTTCTAGCCCCATTAAAGCCAAGTCGGCGGCAGCGGTCAACCCCGCCGGGCCGGCGCCGATGATTGCTGCTTTATAGGGCAGCTTTGATAACTGAGGAACGGCTCCCGGGGCTTCTGCAGCCTGATGGTCGGCAACAAAGCGTTCTAAAGCACCGATCGCCACCGGTTCGCCTTTCTTCCCTAAAATGCACTTACTTTCACATTGGCTCTCCTGCGGGCAGACCCGGCCGCAGATCGCCGGCAGGCTGTTCTTCTCTTTAATCTTAGCAGCTGCCGCGTTAAAGTCGCCTTCTTTAATTAACTTGATAAAATCGGGGATCGCCACTTCTACCGGGCAACCTTCGACACAAAAACGCTTCGGGCAGTTCAGGCAGCGCGCTGCCTCAGCTTGAGCTTGCACTGTAGTAAAACCGAAAGCCACCTCCTCAAAATTGCCCTTCCGGATTTGAGGATCTTGTTTCGGCATTATTTGACGTGACATCGACACTCCCCCGTTCCGCACTGATATTCATGGTAGACCTGTTTTTCCTGTTCGGAATAGTAACGCTGCCTACGGCGCAACTCTTTAAAGTCAACCGCCAGGCCGTCAAAAGCCGGACCGTCCACACAGCAAAATTTACTCTCCCCGCCGACTGTAACCCGGCAGCCGCCGCACATCCCGGTCCCGTCTACCATGATCGCATTTAAGCTGACCACCGTTTTGATATTCCGTTCCCGGGTTACATTACAACAGGCCTCCATCATCGGTACCGGACCGATCGCAATCACTTCGTCGACTTTCTCCCGGTCCAACACCTGTTTTAAAGCGTCGGTTACCAGTCCTTTTTGGCCGCAACTCCCATCATCGGTCGTGATTATTAATTCCTGACTGATTGCCCTGAGTTCTGCTTCCAAGATTAATAATTCCTTACGTTGGGCTCCTAAAATGATAATTATTTTATTACCGACTTCAGCCAACGCTTTAACCTTTGGGTATAACGGAGCGGCTCCCACGCCGCCGGCGACTCCGACGACGGTCCCAACTTTTTTAATGGGATAAGCCGTACCCAACGGTCCTAAAATATCCGCAAATGCCTGGCCGACTTCCATCCGGTTGATCAAGGCGCTGCTTTTACCAACTTCTTGGACAACTAAAGTAATGGTCCCCGCTTCCCGGTCAAAGTCGGCAATGGTCAAAGGAATTCGTTCCGCCTGTTCGTCCCGGCGGACGACTACAAAATGCCCGGGTTGCGCTTTGGCGGCAATTGCCGGTGCTTTGACTTTGAAGCGGACGATCCGGGGCGCCAGGATTTCTTTGGCAATAATCAATTTAAGTCCCCCTCACTCAAATCTATCCATAAAAGGTTTTAAATCAGTACAATGTTCCATTTTTATTAAAGTTAAGTATATCACATCTGTAAACCTTGGGACAATGTTCTTTCCTGTTTTACAGAAGTTATAACTATTTCCTTAAAACCTGTTTGCTGCTTATACCTATTTTCCCAGACTGATTCTAAGAAAATTTGTTGTTAAGTTACAGCGATTGTTGTATAAAAACAGACCGGCATCACCGGTCCGCTAATTTTTAGGCGGCTGTTATAAAATTTGATTGCGAACGATATTCGGTTCATTCTAAACAAAACTTCCGGTTGAACCCGACTAGCAATTTTTCCCCAGATACTGCCGGACTGCGGCAATAAATTGATCGCCGTATTTGATTAATTTAGCTTCGCCGACTCCCTTGATCCCAAGCAAGGCTCCCCGGTTCAGCGGCAGGTTACGACAGATTTCATGGAGTGTGCTGTCGGCAAAGATAATATAGGGCGGTACTTGTTCCCGCGCGGCAATTTCCTTGCGTAATTGCCGTAAGGTTTCAAAGAGGGTGGGATTCTCGGTTCGGCTTGCTTGCTTTTGCTGCGGTAATACCTTCCGCTGTACCCGAGCCTCACCTTTTAACACCGGAATAGCTTTAGGCCCCAACTTCACCACCGGGTATTTACCCCCGGTAGTTCGCAGGTAATCGTCAGCGATTAACAGATTGATCAAATCCTTAATCTCCTCCAGGCTTAATTCCGACATCAGGCCGTAAGTCGGCAGTAAGTCCAGGCGCAACTGGCGCAACCGCTGGTTACGGGAGCCTTTTAAAACTTCGGCAATCATCTTCGTACCATATTGTTCCCGCATCCGTTTGATACAGGAAAAGATCTTTTGGGCTGTAATGGTAATATCAAGATACTCACCTGCTTGATTGCAGTTACTGCAGTTACCGCAGTTCTCAGGGGTCCCGGTCTCACCGAAGTATTCCAGGATAAAATGGCGCAGGCAGCGGGTGGTATGGGCATAGTCCACCATTACCTGAAGTTTTCGATATTCATGAACCTGCCGTACCGGCGAATAGACTGACTGTTCGATCAGGTATTTCTGTAAAATGATATCCTGCGGTGCAAATAGCAGGATACACTCACCCGGGTCACCGTCTCGCCCGGCCCTGCCGGCTTCCTGGTAATAAGCCTCCATACTCTTAGGCAGGTTGTAATGGATTATAAACCGGACATTCGACTTGTCAATACCCATTCCGAAGGCATTGGTCGCTACCATCAGCCGGAGATTATCATAGATGAAGTCCTCCTGGACCTGACCGCGTTCCCTGTCCTTCATCCCGGCATGGTATTTACCTACCGAATAACCTTTACTGAGCAGTAGTTCATAGAGATGGTCCACTTCTTTACGGGTGGCGGCATAGATAATTCCCGACTGGTCGGTGTGAGCCGCCAAATAGTTCAAGAGAAAGTTTTGCTTATTTTCACCCCTGACGACTGTATAAGAGAGGTTAGCCCGGTTAAATCCGGTGATAAACAAGTGCGGATCTTTCAACGCTAAAAGTTTAATGATATCTTCCTTAACCTCATCAGTAGCAGTAGCCGTAAATGCGGTCACCACCGGCCGACAGGGCAACCGGTTAATAAACGGACCGATCCGGCGGTAACTGGGGCGAAAGTCGTGCCCCCACTGCGAGACACAATGGGCTTCATCAACCGCCACCATCGCCAGGGGCAGGGTTGCAATCTGCTCAACAAATTGTTCCACTTCCAGCCGTTCCGGAGCTACATAAAGCAAACGGTATTCGCCGGTCACTGCCTTGGCGAGCCGCGTCCGGGTCTCCCGAATCCCTAAGGTACTGTTGATGAAGGAGGACGGTATTGCCAAACTCTTTAACGCGTCCACCTGATCTTTCATTAACGAAATCAGTGGTGAAATCACCAGGGTCATCCCTTCCAGCATTAAGGCAGGAATTTGATAACAGATTGACTTCCCGGCTCCGGTAGGCATGATGGCAAAAGTATCGTTACCCTCCAAGATGGACTGGATAATCCGGGCCTGCCCACCTCGGAAAGAGGGATACCCGTAATACTTTTGCAGTAATTTTTCGGCTTCCTGCAACATCATTAACCCACCTTGGAACGATCATCCTACTACCACGGCAAGTGATCCGTTACGGATGAGGGGATTATGACCTTCCCCGCCTTTACCTCAATACATTTCGGCGTTACCAAGCAAAAACCTTTTTAAGATTAGTTTAATTACAGTTCGGCTCAACTTGAGTCTGCCTGAGCTTAGTTAGGAGTTCCCGGCGGGCTGCGACCCGGATCTTGGCATTATGGTAGCGCCGTTTTTCTTCTTCCGTCTCTAACCGCAACGGCGGAACCGGCCGGGGTTTCTGGTGGTCATCTAAAGCTACGAAGGTCAAGTAAGCGGTAGTGGCCCGCCGACACTCTCCGGTATAGGGGTTTTCTTTGTTAACCTGGACTCCAACCTCCAATGAAGTGTTACCCACATAGTTAACCATTGCCTTTAACACGGCGTGTTCCCCGACAAAAATGGGTGCCTCAAACGAGATCCTGTCAATACTGGCGGTCACTGCCACCCCGTTACAATGCCGTTGGGCGGCCATGGCTGCCACCATGTCAATCCAAGCCATCATCACTCCGCCAAATACTGTCCCCTGGGCGTTGGCTTGGTCGGGCATTACTAAAAAACGTGTTTCTACTGCGCTTTGGTTGGGGGCTTTTGCCTGAAACACCACTCTTCACAACCTTTACTGATATTTTGGATATAATTAGCGAATGGTCCCGGACCTTTCGGTTTCCAAAGGCCCGCTTAACCGGATCATAAACTGAGTTTCGGGTTTCTTGACACCCGCTATTAATTATGCTAACGTACTAAGAAGAGATTCTTGCAGGAAAATTAAGGGGGATTTTACAAATGAAGCAAGGCCAGTCCAGAAAAACCCGGCTTTGGATTACCGGTCTGATTTTACTGGTTAGTATCGTCCTAATTTTCACACTGCAGCAAAACCAGGCTAAGGAGGATCCCAATTTGAACGAGTCCGACAATTCTGCCTCAAAGAAAAACCCGCAGGTAGTTTTAGAAACTTCTCTCGGCAAGATTACCTTGGAACTCTACCCCGCCAAAGCTCCGATTACAGTGAAAAATTTCCTGTCTTACGTTGATTCCGGCTTCTACGACGGTACCATCTTTCATCGGGTAATTCCCGGTTTTATGATTCAAGGAGGTGGAATGACCCCGGGTCTGAAGGAAAAAACTACTCAGGCTCCGGTTAAAAACGAAGCTGGCAACGGCCTCTCCAACCAGCGGGGCACCATTGCCATGGCCCGCACGCAGGTAATAGACAGCGCTACGGCACAATTCTTTATCAATGTTAAAGACAACACTTTTCTGGACCACCGCGACAATTCTCCCAGTGGATTTGGCTATTGTGTCTTCGGTAAAGTACTGCAAGGAATGGAGGTAGTCGATAAAATCGTCGCCTCCCCAACCAAAACGGTGGGTTTTCATGAGGATGTACCAGTCGAAGATATTTTAATTATTAAAGCCAAACGGCTGGAATAAACGAAAATTACGGAATATTTGTGAAGCTGGCCTTGCAATTGTCAGCACGGCCAGCTTCTGATGTTTAAAACCGTTTAATGGGAATTCTCCCTCTGAAGCTCCTGAAACTTTACTTCCAAGGGATTAATAATCTTCTCGCCAATGCCGATCGTTCCTTCTTCCACAGTTTGATAACAAAACGGGCTTAAAAACCAGTGACAGTTTTGTAAATTCGGTGTCAGCCAGCCCTCTTCGTCATTGGCTGCTTGCACCATTAGCTGAACCGGCAGCCTAAATTGCGCTATAAAGTTGATAAAATCAACCGGGAGCAGATCCGGCTGGCTCACATCACCAATGATAAACCTGGCCATTAAAGCCAGTTGGTGAAGGAGTGCAAAAAAACTCCGCCCCGCCGGTTTGTCCAAATACACTAAGACCGGGCTCAAGCCTCTCCGCTTCAACTCCCAGTAGATGGAGCGCAAAATTTTCCTCCGTTCCTTCTGGAAGTCGCCAAAAACCAGCACCAAGTTTGGCGAGGCCCCACTGTTACAGTCAACCGTCAGGCTATAAAGACGTGCAAAAACCGTCTGAACAACCTCCAGGCTTTCCACAGTCACGGTTGGGTCATCATGATTGGAGATGATTAGCTTTTGTAACTGTATCCCCTGGGTTTCCAGGTCCGTAGCCATCACTCCGTTGACCAGGCAATTAACCATCCGCGTACCGGAGAAGTTTACCCGGTCTAATTTGGCAAATTCCAAATTTACCTGGTCCAGTTTTGCTAAACGGAAATCAGCCGTCGTAAGCTTGGCATGACTGAGGTCAACCCGTTGGAAGACTGAACGCATAAAATTAGTTGACCGCAGTGAAGCACTGTTAAAACTGGTCCCGGTCAACCGGGTCCGGCTGAAGAAAGACTCGTTAAAGTTGGAACCAGCACAAATGGCTTTGTTAAGATTGGCGCCGATAAACATGGACTTCTCCAGCCGCGCCTCGTAAAGGAGAGCCCGGCTCAAATTGGTACTGTTAAAGTTGATCCCTTGCGCCGTCAACCCAGTCAGAGTGGCGCCACTTAAGTCAGGGACGATCTCGGGATGGGCTTCCCGCCAACTATTCCAAACTTTAACTCCTGATTTTAAAATATCCAGGTGTTGCTGATTCATCGCTTCAGACTCCAGTTAATAGTATTTTCTTATTAACCTAATAGGAAACTAATAGTTATTTTTCGATTTTTTAACTATAAACCCTTTAGTGAATTGCGATCTTTTTAGACCGGTCCGGACTTTGCAGTTCTGCCTACTTAGAGCAGGAGAACCAATCTGAAAAGCCGAATAAACCAAAAGTAGCACTGCTTACTATTTTAGCTACCGGAGGTTGGCAATGGAATCGAATTTACAACGCTTTGGAGTTTCTGTGGAGACAACCTTATTGAAACAGTTTGACCGGGTAATCGAGGCCAAGGGCTATACCAACCGTTCCGAGGCCATCCGGGACTTAATGCGGGATTTTTTAATCGGAGAGGAATGGCGTTCCGGAAGCGGAACCGCCGTTGGTACCATTACTTTGGTCTACAATCACCAGCAACGGGAGCTGACGGATAAACTGACCGATTTACAACATCATTTTCATGAACAGATCATCTCAGTCTTGCACGTTCATTTAGACGCCCACAATTGTCTGGAAGTACTGGTGGTTAAAGGAGAAAAACCAGCGATCCAAATGATTGCCGACCGTCTGGTCAGTACCAAAGGGGTCAAACATTGTAAACTGGTAATGACTACCCGGGGGGAAAATCTTTAACCTGCTCGGCCGCAAACCGGACACCCTTGTAGCCGCAAAGGCTTTTCCAAATGTCCCTGGGCCAACAAAGCTTCGTCTTTAAGCAGCAATTCGGTGGGACCGTCAGCTATCACTCTGCCTTGAGCCATTACTAAGGTCCGTTCACATAAATCCAGCACCAGGTCAAGGTCATGGCTGGCAATGATTCTCGTACGGTTAAAAGCAGCCAGAAACTCAATCAAGCGGCGCCGGGCTAAAGGGTCTAAGGCAGCGCTTGGTTCATCTAAAACCAAAATCTCCGGCTCCAACGCCAAGACCGCGGCTATAGCTGCTGCCCGTTTTTCACCGCTTGACAGCCGGTACGGTGGCCGTTGCTGCAGCTGAGTAGCACCGGCCTGCTCCAAGGCCCGGCTGACGACTCGCTCCACCACTTCGGGAGGATCACCCCGCTGCAACGGACCAAAGGCCACATCTTCATAGACAGTCGGCATAAACAGCTGATCGTCCGGATTTTGAAAGACTAACCCGACACTGTTGCGGATCCGGCCGACTGTCTGTTTAGTCAAAAGGCAGTCGCCGACCTGCAGTTTCCCTCCGTCCGGCAGGATTACTCCGCTTAACATTAATAACAACGTGGATTTACCGGCTCCGTTCGCACCCACGATTCCGACGGACTCACCGGGGAGGATTCGGAAGGAGACCTCCCGTACCGCCGGAGTACCGTCGGGGTAATGATATTGCAGTTGTTCCGCTGTGACCAGATAACGACTCATTTAAACATCCTCCACCACCAGGCGTCCAATAGTTGCGGCAGATTTACCGCCCGAGCAAGCAGGAAGAAACCGGTCCAGCCTCCTAAAAATATTCCGTTACTGAAGCGGCGTTCGGGGCCGGTCGGACCAGCCATTTGACAGATTTCTCCGTGATAACCCCGGCAGAGCATTGCCTGGTAGATCCGTTGCGCCCGGTCAAAGGTACGCAATAACAACTGCCCGGCCAATGAACCCCATGCCGGAAAACGAACCCCCTGCCGACCGGAGGCACGCAAATAATAAGCCCGGTACATCCGGGTCGCCTCCTCCAATAATACAAATAAATAACGGTAAAGAAAGAGCAATTGCCCGACCAACTCCCGGGGCAGGCCAATCCGGCGTAGAGCAACCCCGATTTGGTTCATCCCAGTGGTAGCGATGAGAATTAAAGCGGCCAACACAGTTAAAGCGAACTTTAACATAACTACACCAAACGAAACCCAGCCGCCGCTAATCACTACACTGCCCCAACGAAGCAACGGTGTCCGGTCCAGAAGTGGATTAAAGGCGGCGACAAACAGGGCGAACGGCGCTGCCCACAGCATTCGTTTTACCAGATACCCTACAGGCAGCTCTCCCCAGGCCATTAACACCGTGGGATAAAAAGTCAGGGGTAACAGCGGTAGCAGTGCATAACGGGGAAATGAGGCCACCACTATAATAAAAACCACCGTGGTCACCAGCTTCACCGTAGGATCCAGCCCTCGCAATGGTGTTGGCTGCAACGCCAACTCATCCAGATACCGTAAATTATAACTTGCCCCTTCAATTCCTTTCATTACTGCCTAAAAATACTCCTTTTCCCCTACACCGCACCGGTTTAATCCGGCAGACTGCTTTTAATTACGGGGCCGGTGGGCCGCCCTTCTTAATCCGAACCCCGTTAGCAGCAACATACCTAAGGTTAAACCGACTCCGGCTATTCCGGCAGCACTGGTCCCGAGGTCTACCAAGTTACTGGAAACCTGCTCCGGTACTGTGTTCTTTCTTTTGAAGTTATAATCAGGCAGGAAGGCCAGACGCTCCTGTAAAGCAGCGAACCAACGATGTACTGCGGAATTATTAAAAACCGCTTCTTCTCCGGTTGCCTGTAACAAAGACCATTCCAAACCGTCCGGTTGCGCCGAGGCAAACCAGGCTAACACCCCGCCAACCAATAACGCCACCACTATGAATCCGGTTAAGACCGGGCGTAAGATCCGGTGTTGAGCCAAGGGCTTCCCGGTCTCCAGGAGCTCCGGTCGGGCTTGGAAAATAAAGTTAAGTACCGCCGCGGTAACCAACCCCTCCACCAAGCCGATTGCCAAGTGAATCGGCTGCATCAATAAGAAAAAGGTCCGGAAAGGCAGGTCGGAGAGGCCGGAAAATAAGGTTTCCAAGACCACGCTCAACGAGCCCAGCTGTAAACCGCATACCGCCGCCAAAAGTGAGCCGACCATAATCCGCCCTTTAGTGAGTTTTCGGCGTACCAAAGGTTGATAGATTAAGGGATATGTAACAAAACAAGTGTAAAAACCCAGGTTAAAGATATTGCAGCCCAGCGCCAGGAGGCCACCGTCGGCAAAGAACAATGCCTGGATCGTTAAGATTGCGGCCATGGTTAAAAAACCGGCTGCCGGCCCTAATAAGGCAGCCAATAACAATCCGCCGCCCAAATGGCCACTGGAGCCGGTCCCCGGAATGGTAAAATTAATCATCTGGGCGGCAAAGACAAACGCACCCAGCACTCCCATGAGTGGCACCCGGTCGTCAGCCCCTTCCTGCCGGACTTTTTTAACCGAATAGGCCGTTACCACTGCAGTGGCGGCCCATAGGGCCCCGCCCACCTCCGGAGAGGTCAAAGCATCCGCCATATGCATCATGACCACCTCAAGACTTTGTGTTACGATATCTATAATTGTAACACAGAAATATATAATCTACAACCCGACTTTTTCTGCCTTTGGCTTCTGGTCAAATGATATGCGTGTCACATAGATTATACTAAATTAGCTGGGGGGAGTGAAAAATGAGTAGAAAGCATAGTAAAGGTCATTGCGAACAACCTGAAGAGCGAGGTTATCATTACCACTACTTCTGTGACTATACCTCCGTTGAAGACGGCCACCGCCATATCATCAGAGGTATTACCGAACGTGCTCCAAACAAACCGGACCACCGCCATGATTACCAGGGTGAAACCACCTTCAATGACGGTCATACCCACCATTATCACGGCTGTACCGAAGAGGCCAAACCGGTTGCCGGAGGACATGTCCACAACTACTCCGGAAAAACCTCCCACGATGACGGGCATAAGCACCGTTATTGCGGTACCTCTGATCGGGAAAGCTCTTTAGCTTATTTTCTTTAACTCAAAATTAAAAGCGGCTCTGCGGCCGCTTTAATCATTCTTTCCTCCTTTTATATTCTGATAATTACAAAAACAAACCAAGCCGCCTTTCGGACAGCTTGGATAGTAATTATCTTGTAGCTTCAATGCCAGCTTTGCTTCATTGTCATAATTTATAACCTAAACCATGGCATCTCTTAAATTTCCGGCCGCTCCCACAAAAGCAGGGATCATTTCTCCCGCATGAAATGTTTGGGATCTTCCCCGCCGGATGGCCCTGTTCAGTGACAATCTCCCGAGCCAGTTTTTTAAAACCCGTCAAAGCGTGTTCAAAGAAGATCCGCCAACCTTCACAAAGCCAACTTAATCGGGCTGGTTCTGAGCCGCCGTAAAAGCGGTGTTTCAAACAATCTCCCGAAC
>DATCLA010000307.1:0-10812 GCA_036564195.1 Bacillota bacterium | reverse complement strand
CATATACACAAGAAATGGAGGAATATATTGAAAAAGAGTATCCCAGCTTTACTAAAGAGGATAAAAGTAAAATTTTACTCCAATATTTACATCAACACATTAAAGCTCATTTAACCGCTTTTGATCCACTGTATCTGTCATATATCCAATTACGCTTGGTCAGGATGATGAGTAACCGGCGGCCGTATGTATTAACCGCAGCTGACATTTTAAAAGCCGGTTTACAATTGAATTTTGAGGCTGACAACTTTTACAGTCAGTTAAATCAGTGTCTATATCAGTGTCTTCAAGCAGCCGTTTCCGAGGATATTCTGGCTGAGTTTGTAAATAAGTTAAGACAATGGGTTGAGTCACACCCCGGTCAACCGCTGGAACAATTTCAGTCCGAATTTATTGCCAGTCCGGAACCGTCAACTCCGGCATTAACTTTAAAACCAAGAAAGCCCTTGAGTAAAAACGACCCGGAGTACTGGGATACTATAATTAGGACCAATTATTATTTTAATAATTATCAAACACCAGAGGAAGCAATGAAGATGACTGATAGTAAACCTTCGCAACGGAAGCGAGTCCGGAAATACCTGACTGTGGCATGTTTGAGCATGTTTTTGTTAATAGGCGGGGCTTGGTTAAGATCAACCGGTTTAGCCGGAAGAATTACCGGGACGTATGGGACTGACGCAATTAATGTTACTAATTCGGCGGCAATGTCCAAAACTACCCGATCGGACGGTTCCGTAGCTGTGAAGCTCCAGGTTGAGAAGGGAAGAAAGCCAGACCTGACTGCTTATGCCAGTAACACCGGGTTCGTTCGGAGTAAGTATGTCAACCGTTCCGGCGGGGTACATAAAGTTGCCGTTGCCCGAGGGATTAACACCAGAAAGGTTAATGAGGCTGGGCTCCCGGAACTGGGAACAGTGATTGTAGGCTATAAAGAAGTAGTTAAAGCCAATCAGGTCCAGAAAGTGCCGGTAAGGCAGGCATTTGTTAACAAATTAAGGATGAAGGCCTTTGCCAAACTGGTTCCTAAACCGGGACCACCGGCCGGCGAAGCGTACACCGTCGCGGAAACGCTTGAAAGTTCCGAAAGACTTTCCCAAATTGAGTCCAACGCCACCGCCTTAAGCAATGAAAGCCCCAACCAGGCAGGGGCCGTGGTCGGAGTTATTCCCAGCTCTGCCAGGACAGTAACGGTTGATCCCCGAGTGATCCCGGCAGGTAGTAAGCTTTATATCAAGTTTCCTGAGGAGTATCAGGATTTAAACGGTGTCTATACTGCCGCGGTCAGCCGTACAGAAAACCAGAGCCAAGGGGTTGATATTCATTTTGGGGAAGAACTTGACGAAAAGCTCCGAACGAAGCTGGAGAAGTTCGACAGCAGTGATGTTGAGGTCTATATTTTGAAATAAGCAACATCAGAGCTGCTGTCGGTTGATCCGGGGCCTCCTGAATAATCAGGGGCCTCGGTTTATATTTAAAGCAGCGTAGGAGAGAGTGAAAAAGTGCGGTTTCAATAATAATTAAACTACTAACCATCCCTCAGTTACGGGCGGTATCCAGAAAACGCTTTTTACCAAGGACAATTTTACCAATTATTAACAATATATTAATCTTAAAATTAGAAACCACTGCCATAAACAATTTAATAAGCTGCGGTTTCGGGACCGGAAATACAATATTTTAAAATAGAGGGAAATATTGTAAAATAAATATAGAAATTCCTTAACTACCGGGGTGACTTAATGATTGGTTTAATCATCAAGACCTTAAACACAATCCCGATTGTCTCTGCGCTGCAGATGGCGGAGTATCGGCAGTACCTGGCAACGAATTATCCCCAATTGACTTTCCAAGACCGTGAGCGGGTTTTATCCCAATTGGTCCATGAGATTATTGACAATTATCTGAGCCAGTTCAGCCCGGAGTTCCGCCAGCCGCTGAAGGATATTCTATTTGAAAACGGACCGGCACTTGAGAGGTTTACTATATATGCTTCAGATATTTTCAAGGCCGGTTTAAAACTGGCAGACCAAACCCCGGCGTTTATCAAGGAGATTGCTACCTGGACGGGGCAGTTTGAATTTTCTCAGAGTAGCCGCGAAGCAGTAGTTGCATATCTTTTACAACAAAAAGCCGCCCCGGTTCCGGCTGAAACACCATTAACTTCCCGACCGGACGGGGCTGCATCCCTGGAACCTACCCGGACTCCGGCTTTAAATATCGCCGTTCCGGCTCAAGGTAAACCGGTTGAGTTACCGACGGTTGATTTTAATCCCTACGTTTGCCCAACGGAGGAACAGGAAGTGATTGATCAAGGGGCTTCGGGCGATTATTATCAACAACTGGTTGCCTGGTTTGAGATGGGAGAAAAATTTTTACAGCGTTACCTGAGCAAGTTAGCCAAGGACAAAAAGACAGCGGTCAGCGCAGGGTTAGCCCTACTCTTGCTGGCAACCTGTTTATGGCTGGTAAACCATAAGGCCCGTGGCAAAGAGCTGCCAGCAATGGCACTCCAAACTAAACCCAGTATCAGTAATAATCAACGACCTCGCTCCCAGCTACCGGAGGTGACCAATGGCGCTCAACTGACTCAGGCTGATGCAAAACTGTTTGTCACTGGGTCGGACGTTTCAGTAAAACCCGATTACCACCGACCGACTCCAATACCGGCAGCCCCGAACACCATTGTGGTAGGGTATGTAAAGATGAAAACTCCGGAGGGATTGGTGGATGTTCCGGTCAGACGCTATTTTGAACGCAAGTTGCGGGTTAAGGCCACCGCTTATGATCTTTCAGTTGCCAGTTGCGGTAAGGACCGTAGTCATCCTGAATATGGAATTACCCGTACCGGGACCCGGGCCAAACGGGGCCGGACCATTGCAGTAGACCCAAAGATAATCCCGTTGGGACGGAAAGTTTATATTGTTTTTCCGGAACAGTACCGCCACATGAACGGTATTTATATTGCCGAAGATACCGGCAAAAAAATTAAAGGCTACCGGATTGATATTTTCTTTGGTGAGGACCGCAACGGCATGCTGACCGTCAACCGGGAGGCACGCAAGTTTGGCCGCAGGAAAGTAGAAGTATATTTATTGCAGGATTATTAGCTGCCGGTCAGTATTAAACTATAATGGAAGAGTAATTTTAATGTTTGATTGCGGGAATAGTAATCCTGGGCGTAAATCTGTTTGTACCGGGAATAAGGCCAAGTTGAAGTCTTAATGATGGAGTGGAAGATTGATCAAAAAGGAGTCGATGGTGATGAAATTCAAATTTGCCCATAATAATTTGAACGTTCTCAATTTACAGCGGAGCCTGGATTTTTACAGAGACGCTTTGCAACTGGTGGAAACCCGCCGGATCGAGCAGCCCGATTTTACTTTAGTTTACCTGGGTGACGGTCAAACCCCCCATCAACTGGAACTAACCTGGTTAAAAGGACGGACTGAACCCTATGACTTAGGGGATAATGAGATTCATTTGGCGTTCACAGTTGATGACTTTGACGCGGCTTATCAATTTCACAAAAAGATGGGTTGCATCTGTTATGAAAACCAGGCCATGGGGATATACTTCATCGAAGACCCGGACGGCTATTGGCTGGAGATTGTCCCGGCAACCAGGAAATAAATTTTACTACCCATATCGTATAAAAAACGGAGGGATAAAATGACGGTACAAAATGCAATGACTGCGGATTTTTTACGTTCAGCCTACGGTGGCGAGAGCATGGCTCAGATGCGTTATCTGTTCTGGGGAAAGCAAGCCGAGAAAGAAGGATTTCCCAATATCGGACGTTTGTTTAAAGGAATTGCCTTTGCGGAGCAGGTTCATGCCGGCAACCATTTTAAGGAGTTAGGACAACAGCAGGGTGACTATACAGTAGCAGCCGGTGCCGTCTTTGGGGTCGGAAGCATAATAGAAAATCTACAGGGAGCCATCAACGGCGAATTGCATGAGGTTGAACAGATGTATCCGGTTTATTTAAAGGCGGCCCAGTTCCAAACGGAAAAAGGAGCGGAACGTTCGTTTCACTTCGCTTTGGAAGCGGAGAAGATTCACGCTAGGTTATTTAAGGAAGCGCAAAATTCGGCCAAAGAGAAAAAAGATCTGCCTTTGCAGTCGGTTAATATCTGCCCGGTCTGCGGACATACGGTTTTAGACGAGGTACCGGAGCAATGCCCGATCTGCGGGGCTAAAAAGGAAATGTACCAGAGCTTCTAATTAAAGACGTCTGTGCCGAAGCTGTGTCCCTAAACACAGCTTTTTTTTGCCTCTAGGTAGCTTGAATAGATTAATCAGAAAAGGGTTGCAGTTATTAGATAAACCTAAATTCGGATTTCCAACCAAATTTAGGATTTCTATTTAAATCTACCCTGAATTGACATATAATAGAAATTAGGTGATTTATGTTAAATTTGGGGGAAAGAGTTCCGACTGCAATTTTTGGAAGCCAATGCTATGCTATACTTAGAGTTTTTTTGTTATGCAATGGTTATCCGGCGGTTTCATAATACATTCAGTAAGCTTTTAACAGAACAGAAGTGTCTAACCCGGATTGATCACGTTTAAATTGGTAATTACGGTCATTACCAAACTCGTTTAAAAGAGAAGGGAGACAGTTTACTGATGAAAAAGTTAAATGGAAGGATCTGTTTTTTATTGGGATTGATGATCATGTTCAACTCAGGAACTGTACCAATTAAGGCCGAAGAGGCAGCAGTTAGGCCAGAAGTCAGGGCCGTTTGGGTGGACGCCTTTCACGATGGAATCAAAACCCCTCAGCAGGTCGATCAACTCATTAAGGACTGTTTGGCGGCTAACATTAATACCTTAATCGTTCAAGTGCGACGGCGGGGTGACGCCTATTATAATCAAAGTTTTGAACCCCGGACGGAAGACCCGAAACTGGCGTCGGAGTTTGACGCTTTACAATATTTAATCGATCAAGCCCATGCCAATCAGCTGGAAGTGCATGCCTGGTTGAACACTTTGGTAGCCTGGAACAAAACCACACCGCCCCAAGATCCGAACCATGTCTGGAATCTTCATGGGCCTCAGGCCCAAGGGGAAGCTAACTGGGTTTCATATTACCGGAAATATGACCCGAAAAAACGAAGGTGGTCTGAGCGTTTGCTGCCTTCCTATTTTTTAGATCCGGGGAATCCGGCTGCCTTAGACTACACAGTTGCGGTTTACTTAAATGTAGTGAAGAATTATGATGTAGATGGCATTCATCTGGACTATACCCGTTATGAGGCTTTGGGTTGGGGATATAACCAGACGAATGTAGCACGTTATAATGCCCGGTATGGTACTACCGGCCTGCCCCGACCGGATGACCCCAGGTGGCTGCAATGGCGGCGGGAACAAACTGCCAATCTGGTGCGGAAGGTCTACTTAAAGACGATTGCGCTTAAACCGAAAGTGAAGGTTTCTTCGGCAGTGATCACTTGGGGTGACGGCCCGGTGTCCGAAGCTGGCTGGAAGCAGACCAGGGCTTATGTTGATGTCGGACAAGACTGGCGCGGCTGGCTTCAGGAAGGAATTATTGACCTGGTGGTGCCGATGAATTATTTTCCGGAGTGGAACAGCATCAAGAAGCGCCGATATGACCAGTGGATTGAATGGGAAAAGGACCACCAATACGGCAGGCAGATCGTCATCGGCCCGGGGTTGTTTTCACAATATATCGAACAGTCTCTGGAGCAGATCCGGCGGGCCCAGGCTCCCTCTGCCAAAGGTAACCGGGCTGCAGGTGTTGCCTTATATGCTTATGGATGGAATAATCTTTACAGTAACGATGATTACCGGAATCCGGCCAATGCTAAAGCCTTGCCCCGGCAGCCTCATGTGTTTTTGCCCGACTCCAACAACTGGCTTTTTAAATTACTGTCACAAGCAGGTAGTTACTGGGATCCGGCGCTGAAGCGGGAGATTAGGACAGAACCGGTTTTTCCGGTACCGGCTCCAATTCCCGACTTACCCTGGAAATCAAATCCAACCAAGGGCTATTTGATGGGGACGATTACCGGCCCTGATGGTAAGGCTTATGACGGCCTTCAGGTAATTGTGGAGTCAGTCGGAACGGCAGAGCCACCGCTGCGGCGGATGGCGGTTACCGATGGAAGTGGTTGGTATGGTATGGCGGAACTTCCCCCCAGAGAATATCGGGTATTATGGGAACACCCTGATTTTAAGGAACCGCAACAGTTGGAAGTAACAGTAACCCCCGGCCTGGTGTGTGAAGCGAATTTTTAGGTAATTATCGATTGAAGGACTGCTTGGAGCAGTCCTTTTTCGATGTGTCCCGGAATTTTTGGGGGTAAGATGAGAAGGTTGAAGATATTTTGGTTATACTGAAAACGAATAGGGCAGCGATTTAAGAGTTTATTTTAGTAGAATGAATGATAGGCTTGCTCCAGATAAAAAAACTTCGAAGGGTGAGCACGATGGAACATAACAAGCCTTTAGTTGCAGTTGGCTTATCATTACTAGGTTGGCCCATGGGGGAGCTGTATACTCAATTGATGAAGCACTATGGCCTGACAAGCCTGTCGGCTTTTGAGTCGATTAGTCTTATGTGGCTGAAGGAACCTAACTGGGTATTGGGGCTCTTGGGGGCGGTTGGATTTAATTTTTGGATAAGTCTGTCTATTTATTATAGTACTAAATTATGGGGTGCTGATTATCTGCCGCTTAAAGGAATGATGCTCGCCATGACTTCGGAATCTTTGCTGTTCAATATCTTTGGAATCATTAGCAAAAATGATCAACTAATTCAAAATGTCAGTGGTAACTTTGTCCACGCTTCGGCGGCAGGATTGGGTGGTTTATTTTCCAGTTATTTAATAAAAAAGTATTTATTTAAAAAAAGACCTTCTGGTAAAGACCGATGAAAGCGCTGGAGGGGTACAGAAAAAGCGATTCTGTTAAGCCGGTTTACCGGTCGGAACCATTCATTTCAAAACGGATCCACCTTGGTTACACCGGGATGATCCGAACCGGGTGGGCCGGACCAGGCCGGTTTGCTCGGGGATATTCAGGTAAATAGCTCTATGCCGTTGATATCAACCTTGACGGGTTGATTTTTATTATTATACCTCAAAATGGTTGATTACTATATCCCGGTGGTCAGGGTAGTCAGATATGCTGGAGGTTGGCTCAAATTAGCCTTTTATTAGGCAGTAAATTATGATAACATAATTGATAACCAGAAATATCCATATCGGGGTGAGCTTTGATGACTTATAAAGTAACAAATAAAAGAACCGGGTTAATCATGGCTATACTGCTTTTAGGAGCCATTTTGATTGCCACGCAAACAACTGCCTACTGGGATGGCAGCCGTTGGGGTTATGCAACTTATACCGGTTCCGCGTATTCCGGAGGTGCGGCGCTGTTGGACCCGATCCCGGCCACCATGGAAATTACGGCTTTAAATCCTTATGACTACAACCGTTACGGTATTAAAGCCGCACTGGCTGGAGCTTATCTGGAGGTTGAGGGAGCCAAAGGGAAAACCATTGTCTATGTTACCGATTTATACCCCGAAGGAGATCAAGGGGCCTTGGATCTCTGTCCCACTTCTTTCGGAAAGATTGGCGAGATGGCCGCAGGAAAAATTGATATTAAGTGGCGCTTGGTCAAGGGGCCGGTTACCGGGAATTTCAGTTATCGGATTAAGGAAGGCAGCAGTCCGTGGTGGCTGGCGGTTCAAGTACGCAATCATAAATACCCGGTTTATAAAATGGAGTACTATCGAGACGGCCAATGGATTAATATGGAGAAGATGCATTATAACCATTTTGTCACAACCGGTGCAGGTGCCGGGCCCTTCCAAGTCAGGATTACCAACCACCGCGGCGATATAGTTATGGATACAATTCCGGTGCTTGAGTCAGCAACAGTTTCTGAGGCTTATATTGTCCCGGGTAATGTTCAGTTTCCCGATTAATCAGGCGGTTTTATAATTCATTGAAGGGTAACACAATACCAAAAGTGGATGTTATTGATGTTTTCGCAACTGACGACCGTATTACGGCCTTCAATTTAAAAGTAAAAATCTATGCTGAATATAAAAGCAAAGCTGCCGGTTTAATTTACCGACAGCCTGATTTTTACTGATCAATAATTGCTCGGACTGTTAAAACGCCGGTACAATACTGCCCTGGTAGGTTTTTAAGAGGTAATCTTTAACGGTCTTGCTGTTGAGTGCTTTGGCCAGTTTTTGCAGAGCGGGCTTATTTTTGTCTTTGGTCCGAACGGCTAAAACATTGGCATAGGGTGATTCACGACCTTCGATGAATAACGCATCCCGGGCCGGGATTAAATTGATTGTCAAAGCGTAGTTGGTATTAATTACCGCGATATCGACATCAGCCAGCACCCGGGGTAATTGGGCGGCTTCAAGGGCTTTAATCTGTAATTTTTTAGGGTTTTTGACAATATCCAGATCAGTGGCAGTAAGACCGGCGCCTTTGCGTAATTCAATCAGTTTAGCTTGTTGTAACAACAACAGGGCCCGGCCGCCGTTGGTAGGATCGTTGGGAATTGCTACGATGGCTTCATTTTTCAAATTTTTTAAGGACTTAATTTTTTTAGAATAGATACCAATCGGTTCAATATGGACTTTGGCAATGTAAGTAAGGTCGAGTTTACGGTCTTTGCAAAATTGCTCTAAATAGGGGATATGTTGGAAGAAGTTGGCATCCAATTCGCCTTCAGCCAGTGCCAAATTGGGTTGGACATAATCCTGAAATTCAATAATTTTCAGGGTAATCCCTGCTTTGGCTAATTGCGGTTTAATCGACTCTAAGATCCCAACATGAGGAGTTGGCGAGGCGCCCACTTTCAAGACGGTAGCGGCATTACTGACACTGAAACCGCTAGTCAGGATGGCAGCGATTAAGAGGGCTCCTAAAAGTAGCGATAGGTGTTTTTTCATAGTCTTTTCCTCCTAAATAAATATTTTAGTAATATTAAGTGAAAAGGATTTTTATACTTAGCCAGTACTCTGTTTTAACGGTGATTTAACTTTCTGGCAGCCCACTCACCAAGTGACTGGACGCCTTGGACCAGGACGACTAAGATGATGACTGTAGCTAACATTACTTCGGGTTGAAAACGTTGATAGCCGTAACGGATAGCTAAATCCCCCAAGCCGCCGCCGCCGACTGCCCCAGCCATGGCGGAATAACTTACCAGGCTGACGGCACTGTTGGTGATGCCCAGTACGATCCCGGACTTGGCTTCAGGGATCAGGACTTTGCTAATAATTTGCCACGTGGTAGCACCGATTGCCTGAGAGGCTTCAATTACGCCGCTGTCCACTTCCAACAGGGTTGTTTCTACCAACCGGGCAAAAAAGGGTATTGCACTGACGGTTAAGGGGACAATCGCCCCGAGCGTTCCGATGGAAGTTCCGACTACCAACCGGGTAAAGGGGACGATTGCTACCAGTAAAATAATGAAAGGTAAAGACCGTCCGGTATTTACAATAACGGACAACACTGCATGGATGGTCTGATTGGGACGGATATGATTGGGACCGGTAATTACCAATAGGACACCAAGGGGTAAACCGCATAAAGTAGCAATTAATAAGGAGACACCCACCATGTAAAGGGTCTCCCAGAGGGCATTAATCAACAGATTGAACAGCTGTGGAGTCCACATCGGTCAACACCTCGATTCGGCAGCCTTGGGCTTTCAGGAAGGCGATCGCTGCCTGAATATTCTCTTTGGTACCGTCTAGATTGACAATCAGCGAACCAAAGGGAGTATCCTGAACAAAGTCAAGATTAGCATATAAAATATTGACAACCAGGTTGAACTGGCGGATCAGCGCGGTAATTACCGGTTCTTTGGCGGAATTGCCCCGGAAGAAGATCCGGAGCAGTTTTCCGGTTTCGGCGCCGTTCTGTGACTGAATCAAAGCTTGCAGATTTTCCGGAATTTGATCGTTGGTAGCGGTCCGGATAAAATCGCGGGCAATTTCGGTCTGGGGGTCTGCGAATATTTGGACCACCGGGCCGCTTTCAATGATCCGGCCATTTTCAAGGATGGCAACGGAATCGCAAATCGCTTTAATAACTTGCATTTCATGAGTAATTAGGATAATCGTTAAACCGAGACGCCGGTTTAAGTCACGTAACAATTTTAAAATCGACTGCGTAGTCTGAGGATCAAGCGCCGAAGTTGCTTCGTCGCTAAGCAAAATTTCCGGATGATTGGCCAACGCCCGGGCGATCCCGACCCGTTGCTTTTGGCCGCCGCTGAGTTGTGCCGGGTAATTGGATAACTTATCGGAAAGGCCGACCAGGTCGGCCAATTCCAGTACCCGCTGTTTAATATCATCCGGTGCAACTCCGGCAACCTCCAGGGGAAAAGCGATGTTACCAAAGACGGTCCTGGAAGTAAGCAGGTTAAAATGTTGAAAGATCATTCCGATTTTGCGCCGGGCCGCCCGAAGGGCTTTACCTTTCAGAGTAGTCATTTCCGTATCACCCACCCGGATACTTCCGGACTGGGGAATTTCCAAACGGTTGATACTCCGTAAAAAAGTACTTTTGCCGGCGCCGCTTAGTCCGATCATGCCAAAAATCTCACCACGTTTGATTTCCAGGTTGATATCGCTCAGGGCGGTAACGGTCTGATCCTTAGTACGGTAGGTTTTAGTGACATTACGAAATTCAACAATGGCCTTGCCCATAATTGGTAAAGTTCCTTTCGGCTTAATTGGATTGATTAGGAATAAACGCGTAATATATGATATTATTATAAAATATTTTAGGGGCAGAATATATT
>DATCLA010000306.1:0-7330 GCA_036564195.1 Bacillota bacterium | reverse complement strand
AACAAGCTGTTATACAAATCCTACCATCAGATGATACAATTTTTTCAACATTACTTTTTGTATTTCCATAAACAATAGAAACCGTACAAAATAAGTATAATAATAACACTCCCAAAAAAACACTTCGTTTCATAATTTCCCCTCCATACCGGTAATTTTAACAAGTTTCTTCTTTATTTGAGTTTACTATCAGGTATTTTATAGTAATACTTGATATATCCAAGTAAAGTTTTGTCCCAACCATAATTGGCAGTATATCCATCACTTTTTCCATAAAGAATTTTTGAACTACCTTGTTGTGCAATAGAAGGACAATATACACCACCTCTTCTTACCCCATTTCCTTTAGGGCAAATTACCGCAATGTGTTCCGGTAATTTTGAATTCATAGCACTTGTAGTAATTCCAAATACAAAATATCCCTCTCGTGCTTTGGTTTCAGCCTCAACCGGATTGCAATTTTTCCATTTTGCTGATTTGGATATCTGAGTATATATATCAATGCATAAAATTGCGTTTCCAGATTTGCCTATCCACTCTTTGGATCCGGTATACTGTTGCAAGACTGATTCGGCAAACCGGTTGCAATAAGTAGTAGTCCCGGATTTATTAAAAGCACTATTGTTATAAGCATTCAATTGACATTGATATAATAACGCCGGTTCAAGGTAATGTTTTTTACCATCAGCACCTAAGTAATACTTCTTCTGTTCATCGGTTTTATTATTACTGTTATCTTCATTATTATCTGATTTACTGATACCTATTGCCGGTGCTGGAATCTGACCCGATTTTGGGCTTAACCTGGAAGTGCCTCCCCCTTTACCACCCTCACTCTTTTCCGCACCCGGCTCCGTGGTATCATCATAGATATTAGTCCCATAGCGCCAGACCTGAGCATCAATCTTTAAAGAACTGGCTTTGCACTTTAACTGAATCTCTTTGGTCGCGTTCAAAACCAACCTATTTTCCGAGTGCAAATCCAAATTACCGGAGCTGGCCAGTTGGATATCTTTTTCACTAAAGACACTTACGCCGATGTTTTGATCCAGCCGGACTCCTAAAACAGCTCCGTTTTTTTCTTCTTTGCCATGTTGGGTTCTAAACTCCATTCCCGCCGGCTCAAACACCATTTGCTGTCCGTAGCTGGTTGCGAAAAAACGGCGCTGATAGTTTTGCTTGCTCCCTTGATGAATCACATTGGTGACGAAAGCCTTCTCTTCATTGGCTAACGGGAAAAACACCCGGACTTTCTCTCCGGTTTCCGGCATACAGTACCACCCGGTATTATTTTCCGCGCTATAAAAAGTGGCAAAAGGAAAGGGCCACGCTTTCGCTTCCGCAATAGCCGGATCGAAAGCAAATTGGACTTTAACGTGGTCTTTTTCGACTCCAATTACTTTGCCTGTCAAAGAGGCCCCGGCCAATTGCGGGTTTACCAGTCTCTTCTGTTTTAAACCAAATTCCGAGGCCAAATCATAATCGTAACGGATCAAACCACCCACCGTTTTTAAGACCCGCCGGTAGACGTATACTTTCCGATCGTTGCAGGTAAACAGGTCGCCAATGGCATAACTTTCGGTTTCATTTTTTAGATGGTAACGGACGTAATCTCCTTCTTTTACTTGCTCTTTCTGCTCATCATATTGGAAGTTATAACGACGGGCGGCGTTGCAATACTCATAATATCCGGCGGTAGCCTTAGTCACCGTATACAGCTTGTCTTCTAAAGTACCCTGAGGATTCTGGCCTTTGTTGAGCCCAAACCAAAACCAGGGTTTGGCTTCCGTATCATCTACCACGATCGGATCCCGAAATCGTGAGGCCATCCGTTTGATGAAGGTGAAAGCGGTCTCCCGGTACTGCACGGTTAAGCGGGCAATCTTTGTATGGGGATTATTTTCGTTCGAAAACTTAAAAGTAGCTTGATCGCCAACCACCGCTTTGATTAAATCCACATAAGTCATTGCCGGATCTTGAAATGTCCGGGTTTGCTGATATCGGTCTAATTCGCAGCTATAGGAGAGGCCATACACGTCTAAATGAGCAATCCCATTGGTAACCCGGACTTTAATTTGGTTGACAATTCCCCGAAAGAGCGATTCCCTTTTGATTATTTTAGCTGAATTGTCTCTTTTTAAGACGTTAACCGCGATGGGAGTTTTGGTCCCCATCATCTCCAGATATTTGGCTTCGCTTACCTTAAAAAGAGCGGAAATGAAGATTTCCGAATGTTGGTTAATGGTCCTGGTAATCCGCAAATCAGCAACGTCGGTCTTAATGTTGTCGATTAATACTTCAACCTGCTCCAGTCCAAATGCCATGTAAATTACCTGACCTTTCAGTTTGATCTTTACAACCTAATTTTTTAGGATTACCTGATCCTGAAACCGCAAATTACCGTTTAAAGTCATTTTACTTCCCGGGCAACTTACGGTCAGTTCTTTACCGGCAACGACATCGATGTTCGGTGCAGCCAGTTTCGTCATTAGTTTTGACTTGAGCCGGATAGTTTTTTGGCCATAAAATACAATTCCTTTCTCTTCGTTAAGCCAGATTAATACCTTACCGGATTGGTTGTTTTGTTCGGTGATTAAAATTCCGGTCGCGTCAAACTTGAGTTCTTTGGCGTTCTTGGTACGGAAATACTTGACCCGAGAGTCGTTGCATTGACCGGTAGGTTTTTTACGAATCGAAGCCATGACCACCCCTTCACTCTCGTTACCGCTCGGAAAATAAACCTGAACACAATCGTTTTCCTCCGGCATACAATACAGCCCGGTTTGGCCATCCGCCGCATAAGCTGTTGCATATGGAAAAAAGCAATCCTTCTCTTCGGAGCGGTCCCCATCGATATCAAAATGGACTTTAATCCGGTCCCGCTCAACTTTTAGGACTCTTCCGCGTAAGGCGATACCGGCAATCTTGCCGTTAGTCAATTTCGGTCGTTTGAGTCCGGCCGCAGTGGTAAAAATGTATTTATAGGTTAGCAGATTTCTTTCAAGTTCCAATGCTTTCTGGCAGATAATCCACTGCTTGCCGTCAATTTCAACCTGATCTCCAATATCAAAATCCCGGCTGGTTTTGAGGATTTTATAAGACACTGCAGTGCCGGAGTAACGATAGTTTGCCAAGTTACTGGTGATGTGGTTGTTGATTCTTCCGATTAGCTGGTTTAATTCTTTATTATCTTTAATGGGGATACCAAAATAGAACCGGGGTTTTTCGACTGTGGGATCGGGTAAAATGTTAAGATTATAATTTGAGGCAATCCGGATGATCCATTTCCAATCGGTTTCCTCAAATTGCAGGTAAAAACGGCCCAATTTTTCGTTTCCGACCTTGTCAGGCTCAATCTTAAAAATAGGGCTTTTACTTGAATACCGTTTGCAGATCTGTTCCAGAAAAGTTTTAACCAGCATATTCTTATTTTGCCAGGTGCGTTTTCTTTCTTTCTGGTCCATCTGGTAGGTGTGGGATACTGCTTGGATCTCCAGACAATATTCCTGTTTGGTTGTTGTTTTAATTTTTTCGGTTTTATCTTTGGTTTTCTGGTGAGTCTCCTCAAAATTGATATTAAAGTCGGTAACGATTCCGGCAAAAATTAACCGATTCTTTCCCGACGTCTGACTACTTCCGGCTAACCCCGTCAATTCTACCGTCACCAAGGTCTGGGTTTGCAATAACTCGAGATAACGCAACCGGTCATCGCCGTCATTATCCTTATCAAACCCGATAGGCTTCTTAAATACCAGTCTGGTATGAGTATTGAGTTTAGTTTCGATTTTAAACTCTTTGGGGTTGGTGATGGTAAGCGAACCAACTTTGCTTTGTTGATCTGCCGGTTTCAACAAAATCCGAATTTGCCCGCTGGTTAAATGGTCCATATTCAATGCCCCTTATCGTTAATAATTGAAATGCTAGTTATATATATTGTTTTACTTATAATATCAGGCACTTCGGGTTGTGCGATCGGAGGCCCCAAACTCGGGTCAAACTTAAAATGTATATGTTAAATTTTACCATAATAGTATGCCGTACACAAATTAATACCGATGATTTTACGTAAACTTTAATCTCTTGTTCGCTTCTGGCTTCACCTCGTTATTTTGCGCTACCATCTGTTTAATCATATAGTTTCACCCCCTTTGTTTTCATAGAAATTTACCAATTTTAACGCTTTTCTTTTTTTAAGAGTAAAACCATTAATTGCCCTCCGGCCAAGAAAACTCCATAAACGGACTGATATCTATCTCCCAATTTTCTAAGAATCTTCTAAATAACTAAAAAGCATAATGACAATTATGAAACCTAAATATTACACTAATCTGCACAGCAAAGCGATGAACCCCATTCTGACTTCGTCCTCGTCTTATCCGCCTGCCTGGCAGCCTGCTTCTGTTCTTCGGGATTCTTCTTTCGAAAATCATCGGCTGCTGCCCGTTCTGCCTGTTTGGTTACATAACCTTGTTTGATTTGACTGTATGCACTGCTGCCCCCATCTTTAACTGCCATCCTATTGTTCATCCTCCGTTTCGAATTCTTCTTCAGTAGCTGCTACTTCAGATGTCCCAAAATCCTCAACGTAATCTTCGCTCTCGTCATCTGTTTCATCATACACGTCGTCTTCCGCTTCATCCTCCTCAGCCAGCCTAATCTGATTGCGTTGTTGTGCCGATAAACGCACCCATTCAAGTTGGCTTTTATCTAAAATTGCCCGGTTCATTTTAGCACCGGTAAAGTTGGTGTTCAGCAAAGTACTGGCCGTCAGGTCAGCCGCTTCCAGATTGCAGTGGGACAGATTGGTACAAGTCAGATTGTTAGCGGCGGTATATCCGGCTATCGTAAAGTCATAGCCACTTAAATTAGCATAAGTGAAGTTATTATTGATCCATTCGATCCCGTTTTTCACTTTTAACATAGTTAAATTCACTTTGGCAAAGTTACTTTTGACAACTTCGATTCCTTCCAGGTTCAACCCGGCGCAATTGCTCCACTGAAAATTGCATGCTTGAATCGTGCCGCATTTTGTAAAATCCGCCCCGATTAATTTGGTCTTGGTGAAAATGCTCTTGGCGATCCGGTTAATACTGAACTGACATTCCGTCAAATCGGAATTTCTAAAATCACAACCGGACATAAGGTTGGCTGTCCGCTTTACGTCTCCGGTGAATTTGGCACCTTTAAGATCACACTGCCGAAAAATACAGTCATAGGTGGTCATGCGGACTTTAAACTCAGCTCCGGCCAGCTTGGCTCTATAGAAATATGCCCTAGCCAACTTCAGGTTTTTGACCAATCCCCCTGTCATGTCGGTCTTCACAAATGAGCAATGACTTAAATCCGAACCGGTAATAATGACCTTTTCCATCTCCGCTCCATCAAACACCGTCCGGTTCAGCTCACATTTGATAAACCGCGCGTCCAGCAGATTGCACCCGGTAAACTCCGCCCCAGTCAGGTTGCACCTATTAAATTCCGCCCGCTCCAATACTGCACCGTTAAAATTGGCCCGCTGCAGGTTGCATCGGGAGAACTGCAACCCGCTCAGGTTCTTGCCGCTAAAGTCAACCCCCTGCAAGTCCCGGCCATTCAAATCCATCTTGCTAAAGTTAACCGCCGCTTCCACTTCCCATTGCCACGTTGGTTGATACTCATAAAGTAACAAAGGAATGGTGGCCTGAAAATAATCAGTCTCCATTACCAGCGCCAACCGTTGGCCGTTGTGGATGGTTTGGTAGTGGTCCAATAAACAGCCTTCCTGGCTCAAGCAATAGATAACCGTCTCCAGCAAAACCTTGCCGGCAAGTTCCTGCAGTACTTCGGGCAATAACTTCAGGTAAGCGAAGAGCTTTTCCAGAGCCGGCACATTCAAGCTATCCCAGCCAAAGTCCGTATGCGCCATCAATCTCATCACCGACTGTTCCCTTGGCCAGAACAAAGTTAAATAGCGTTCCATCCCTTGTGGCGCCGTCAATCCCGTTCCTTGATAGCTTCCGAAAATTTCCCGTAATCCAGCCACCAGTTCCTGCCGGAGCTTCTTTTGGTCCAACACCCTTTGCAAACCATATTTATAACTGGGGCTACCCAAGCCATCCACCCGTTTTTCATATTCCTTAACAGTAGCTTCCAACCGTTGCCCGCTGCAACGTTCCCGATAGACCCGTTTCTGCTCCCCGGCGTAATTAAAGAATTTCTCAATTCTGGTACATTGATATCCGGCAAAGTCAATCCGGTTCAGTTTTCTGGTGACGATCAGGTGCGGAAATCCCTTAACCCGAAAAATCTCCACTTTGCCGACTTTGGTTTCATCGATTTCAAAATAAGTCAGCGAGTGGGTTTGATCATAACGGGCGCTGCCTTCAAGGATGCAGTCTATTTCCTGAGGAATAATTAAACAATATTCCTCGATCCGCTCCCCTTTTTCCGTACAGATCCCAACATGATTGTATTTAATCCGCCGCAACCGCAAAGTATTATTGAGGTATTCATAAAAAGGGACGGAGACCAGGTACACTCCGTTTTCCTCCAAATAATCCGGATAGAAACTCCCTTCCGCCTCGACATACACTGAGGTATCATCATGATAATCCGGTTGTTTTTGACGCAGTTGTTCTAAGGGCAATTGCTGTTTGAGATCTTTTAAGATAATCCGGTTTTCCCGGCCCGCTCTACACTCCGCCAGGACGTAGTAAGTCCCGCGGGTTCCGGTTTGGAGCGGCTCCATTTCATCTAAGGTTTTTACAACTTCACTCAGCTGAGCATCAGTCATTGGCGCCAAACTCCTTTAACCGTTTTTACTCCGGCTGTCCGTCAGCACTTACCTGGATTACGCCGCACCACTGGCAGCGGAGGGTTGAAACCTTTAGTAAACAGGGGACATCATCAACAGTCACATCATTTTTCCCGCGCATCCAGGGACTGGTGGTCATTGGCTTACAAGGCTGTGGGGTTAACCGACCGTGATTGGCAGCTGTCGCCCGGGCCACTTCCGGATTGGACCGGCTGTGACACATCCCGAAGGGCATAATGTTTAAATTGGGGTGATAATCATTAATAACAGCAATCTTTTTACAGTCAATTAACGAATACCGTTGGAATGGAATTCTTAGGTTACTGGGTGTATCACCGAAGCTGCATTCCAATTTAGCGCCTTCCACAACATAATTTTGATTCATTATTTTGCTCCTTTTTTACGGAAAATAACCAAATTTGTCAAAAATGTTATCGGAATATTTTCTTTCCGATTTTACCATTTTTTATATATTATGTCAATTTATGATTAATAACATTTACTTAAAATAAAAAAAGAGCGACCTCATGACAGAAA
>DATCLA010000305.1:0-8421 GCA_036564195.1 Bacillota bacterium | reverse complement strand
GCTGATTAAAATCAGTGTCCACTATTAACAAATAAATCATTAACGAAAGGGAAATGAAAGATGTCCATGTTTTGCTTTCAATGTGAACAAACTGCCGGTGGCAAAGGTTGCACCAAGATGGGGGTCTGTGGCAAATCCGCTGCGGTTGCCAATGGCCAAGATGAACTGACTGCTGCTTTAATCGGGTTAGCACGTGCTGCAGCAGGAAAAACTCCCGGTGCCAAAGCGGATGAACTGATACTGTCCGGTCTGTTCACCACTGTGACCAATGTCAATTTTGACGGGACTGCCATCCGTGAACTAATCCAGGCAATCCGGGCCGAAAAGGACCGGCTTGGTGGCGGGGCGGATTTTGCCGCTGCGGCACTCTGGTCCGGCGACCTTGATGTGGTTTCGCTGCGTTCCACCCTTCTGTTAGGACTAAGGGGCATGGCAGCTTATGCTTGGCACGCCTATGTCTTAGGTAAAACCGATCCCGAAGTAACGGCCTGGTTTTACCGGGGAATGCGGGTGGTTGGCGCTGAACACACTACCGCGGAATGGCTCGAACTTTTGATGGAATTCGGCCAGATTAATTTGAAATGCATGAGATTATTGGATGAAGCCAATACTTCCGCATACGGCCACCCGGTCCCGGTAAAGGTATCAACCGTTATTGAAAAAGGCCCTTTTATCGTGATATCAGGACATGACCTTCACGATCTCCAACAATTGTTGGAACAGACCGCCGGGAAAGGTATTAATATCTATACCCACGGTGAGATGTTACCGGCCCACGGCTATCCGGAACTGAAAAAATATTCACATTTAAAAGGTAACTTCGGGACCGCATGGCAAAATCAGCAAAAAGAATTTGACCAGATACCCGGAGCAGTGCTCTTCACGACTAACTGCCTGATGCCGCCGAAACCTACTTATGCCGACCGGGTATTTACCACGGGACAGGTTGGTTTTCCCGGACTGGCTCATATTCCGGAACAAAACGGCCGGAAAGATTTTACTCCGGTGATTAACAAAGCCTTAGAACTGGGCGGCTGGGCTGAAGGCCAACACCTTACCGGCATCAATGGTGGCACCGAACTAACGACGGGTTTTGCCCGCAACACCGTGTTAAGTGTAGCCGACAAGGTCATTGCGGCGGTTAAATCCGGAGCCATTAAACATTTCTTCCTGGTTGGTGGTTGCGACGGAGCAAAACCGGGCCGTAACTACTATACCGAATTTGTCAAAAAAGCCCCTCAGGATACGGTAATTTTAACCCTGGCTTGCGGCAAATACCGCTTTAACGATTTAAACATCGGTGAGATTGACGGTCTGCCCCGGATTATGGATATGGGTCAATGCAACGATGCCTACTCCGCTATTCAGGTAGCGCTCGCCTTGGCCGAAGCCTTTAAGTGTTTGGTCAATGAGTTACCGCTTACTTTGGTACTCTCCTGGTATGAACAGAAAGCGGTCTGTATTCTCTTGACCCTGCTGGCGTTAGGAATCAAAAACATCTATCTGGGACCGACTTTGCCGGCGTTTCTCTCCCCCAACGTCCTTAACCTGCTGGTTAAGGAGTACGGAATCAAACCGGTCACTACCCCAGAAGCGGACCTCAAAGCAATCCTAGGCTAAAATTAGCGGTTATAAAACCTGGTAGGAGGCAGATACTGAATTCAGCTGCCCTCCTACCCGGTTTTTAACTTGACTGGAAAAAATAAACTTTAACATCGCTTTGTTTAAGCAGTCGCTTTTGCTCTTTACAAACTGGCAGGCTCTATCTTGGTATTTCCGAATGCTTAGTTCACAGAATTTTGTTTAACTTTCCTTCCGATATTCCGCGCCAGGCACACGGTTTATTCATAACGTAAAGCTTCAACCGGATCCATACCGGCCGCTTTATAGGCCGGGAAAACTCCGAAGAAGAGGCCAATAGCAATGGAAAAAGCAAATGACAGCAAAACCGGCTTAAAAGTTATCACAATACTCCAGCCTAATCTGGCCAGGATTTGGGCAACAGCACAGCCCGCCAAAACCCCGATCACTCCTCCGGTCAGGCTTAACAAGACCGCTTCAATCAGAAACAAGAGCAAAATCTCTTCTTTTTGCGCACCAATGGCTTTCCTGATACCAATCTCCCGGATCCGTTCCGTTACCGAGACCAACATGATGTTCATAATCCCGATCCCGCCGACGACTAACGACACAGCGGCAATCCCTACCAACAATAGCGTAAAAGTCTGGGAAGTCTCTTCCACTGTGGATAAAATCTCCGCTTGGTTACGCAGGGAAAATTTATCTTCTTTATTTTTAAATTTTTCAAGTAACGCCGTATATAACTGTTCATAGGCCAAGTCAATTTCTTTTTCCGATTTAATTTTGACACTCACCATATTCAACCGGTTACTGCCAAAAATCCGGCGTTGTGCCATAGTTAAAGGGACCAGAATTAGATCATCATTATTTCCGAATCCGCCTTGACCTTTTTCGGCTAATACTCCAATCACCTTCAGCCTTACCTTGCCGATCTTGATCTCGGTATTAAGCGGATCGCTCCCTTCAAACAACTCTTCCGCCACATAGGACCCGATCACCGCCACACGTTTTTTGCTTTCCTCTTCATGACGACTGAAAAAACGTCCCCGGGCGATCTTGTAATTACGGATTGCCGGATAGTTTACCGTACAACCAATCACATTAGTATCCAGGCTATTACCGCCGTATTGGACAGTCTTAGTACTTTGGGCCTGCGGTGCTATAGCTTCAATATACGGAGAACTATTTTGGATTACTTTTAAAATTTTATTATCAAACTCCTGGCCTCCGCCAAAAGAACCGCCCCGGCGGCTCCCCCGGCCCGGACTAACCATCAACAGGTTGGAACCCATGGCTGTAATGGAATCTGTTATTTTCTTTTTACTACCCTCGCCCAATGCCATCATGACGATCACCGCCCCAACTCCGATGATGATTCCCAGCATGGTCAGGAGCGACCGGATTTTATTACTTTTCAGATTTCGAAAGGCCATTAAGAAATTTTCCGAAAATCTCATGCAGGTTCGCCTCCAATCATTACCTGTTCAATGGGTTGGTCAGCGACGATCTTTCCGTCGAAGAACCTGATGATACGCTGGGTATAGGAGGCGATATCCTCTTCATGAGTGACAATAATGATAGTAATACCCTTCCGGTGCAGCTTTTGAAAGATCGCCATAATTTCTATGCTGGCCTTGGAGTCCAGATTGCCGGTAGGTTCATCCGCCAAAATAAACTTGGGGTTGTTGACCAATGCCCGGGCAATCGCCACCCGCTGTTGCTGACCGCCGGAGAGTTCGCGGGGCGTATGGTTAATCCGTTTTTCCAGTCCCATCTTTATTAAGGCCTCCCGGGCCCGCTCTTTACGTTCCTTAAGTGTCACCCCGGCGTAGACCAGCGGCAGTTCTACATTCTGCCAGGCAGTCAGCTTGGGCAACAGATTGAAGGACTGAAAGACGAACCCAATCTCCGCATTCCGTAATTTAGCTTTCTCACGCTCATTCATACTGCCCACTTCCCGGTCATCCAGAAAATAAGT
Source organism: Bacillota bacterium (assembly GCA_036564195.1). Lineage (GTDB taxonomy): Bacteria > Bacillota > UBA4882 > UBA8346 > UBA8346 > DATCLA01. The sequence goes on along the minus strand of DATCLA010000305.1, from coordinate 4,862 downwards.
TCCGGAAGTGGGACGGTCCAGACAACCGAGGATATTCATCATGGTTGATTTGCCCGAACCGGATGGACCCATAATCGCCACCATTTCTCCGTCCCGAACGGTTAGAGAAACTCCGTCTAACGCCCGGACTTCACTGTCACCGATTTGATAGATTTTTTTCAGGTTGCAAATAGTTAACATGGGCTTACCTCCCCATCCGCATTGGGGGGCCACCCATTGGACCACCCATCGGCCCCCGATTGCGCTGCCGGTCGAAATTCCGCCTTGCTGCATCGCCACTGCCGGAAAAGTTTCGGGGGATGAGGATTGCGTCCCCTTCTTCCAGTCCGGCCAGGACTTCAATATTAGTATCAAATTCTTCCCCCAGCTTTACCGGGACATAGGCTACTTCCTTTCCCCGGGCTACTCTGACCAACGTCCGGCCCCGCCGCCGGATCACCGCTTTAGCGGGAATGGCCAACCGGTTTTTCCGGGAGGTAACTTGAATGGTCACATCAGCAGTCATTCCGGAATTTACTTTGACGGGCGGCAGTTCCACTTTAATCTCAACCGGGAAAATCACTACACCGGCGTCTTCGGTACCGATTTTGCCTACGGCGGTGACCTTTCCCTCCAGTTCGGTGGACTGCTTATCATTGAGGGTCACAATGGCTTTTTGCCCCGGTTTTACTTTGTCAATCTCACTTTCGTCCACTTCCGCGGTGACAATCACCGAATTGTCCGCGGCCAGCGTCAGTAAGAGAGTACTGGCGCTACTGGTGGAACTGGCAACTTCCACTGTTTCCCCAGGTTTAACATCGATCCAGGCAATGACACCGTCAAAAGGCGCCTTAATCAGTAATTTGGTGCGGTCCGACGAAAGGTAGTTTACACCGTCCGGATTTTTCTGCAGCCTTTCCAGGTTAAACTTGGCTAATTTCAGGTCTTCACTGTATGTATCCACATTATTTTGAGCCTGTTCCACTTCATCAATGGTAATACCCTGGGCCTGATATAAAATCCGGTTGCGTTCTAAAGTTTTTTGGGCTAATTTGTAATTGGCTAAAGCCTTTTGGTAGGTATTTTGTGCTTCCATCCACTCCTCCTTCAGCTTAGAGGAGTCCAAAACCATTAAGACTTCACCTTTTTTGACCCAATCACCCACTTTTTTGTTAATCTGGAGTACCGTAGCATTATAAGCCGGATATAACTCACCGTTCTGGGAGAAAGAAAGGGTTCCCGTGGCATCCACAGTATCATTTAAATCTTCCCGAGCCACGGTAACTGTTTCATAAAGGCTTTCCAGATTAGCCTGCCGTCTCTTTTGTAACCCTTGCTGAATGAAAAAACCTGCAGCGCATCCGATGATGATTACTATTAACAATCCCGTCACCAATCGTTTTGACATCGAATTAATCCTCCTTTAAACGATTATTATTAGAATTGCAGTTTGGCTCCGATTAAATATCATATAATAAACCCAATTCCAGTTTCAGTTGGGCCGCGGCAATGTACAGGTCACAGTTGGCCGACGCCACTTCCTTCTGGGCATTAATAAGGTCCAACTGGGCCTTCTTAACATCCAGCGCAGTCGCAGCACCCAGTTTGGCCTGTAATTGTTTTAATTCCAAGGTCTTTTCATATAATGATATACCTTCCCGGCTGCAGTTTAAAGCAGCTAAGGCCGATTCGTAATTGGAAACTGCTTCATCAATTTGCAAAGCTATATCCTGATAGGACTGTTCCAGATTTCGTCGGGCCGATTCCACCGAATATTGCGCCTGTTTGATTCGATTTGCAGCACTGCCGCAATCCAGCGTCCATTTTAGAATCACCCCGATTTTCCGGCGGTCACTGCCAAAAAGGTCTTCTTCATTAAAATTCTCCAGTTTACTGTCACCGGTGTTCGTCTTCTGCCAGGCAGCGGACCACTTGAGGTTACCGCTTAACAAATCATATTGCGCGTCATAGCTTTTTAGCTCACTCCGGTCCTGGTAGTTTAGGTTTAGCGAAGGCAAACCGCTGTTTTTGGCGGTCGCCAGTTCTTGTTGGGCGGTTTTTAATTCAAGTTGGAATTGCTTGATTTCCGGACGTTCATTAATGGCCTGCTGTTTCTGTTTCTCATAATCGATTATATCGAGCGTCTGCTGCAGCAGAGTATCATCCAATACCAGTGATTGATAAGATGTTATTCCGAGCTGACCAGCTAGTTTTTTCAAGGACAACAGATAGGCCTGATGACTTTTGGTCAGTTCATAATTGGCTTTGGCCAGGTCATTCTCGGCGGTCAGTTGGGTAGTTTTAGTAACCTTACCCAATTTCAGTTGTTGTTTTTGAAAGGTGACGTTGGCCTTAGCATACTCCACTGCCATCTGTTGGTACTCCCAGGCTTTTTGGGCTTTTAAAGCGCTGAAATACAGGTTAATGGTATTGTTGACAGCCTCCGCCCGTTTGATCCTGTAGGTTTCCAGGCTTTTCTGCTGCTCCCAGCGTTTGGTTTCGACATCAGACGCTACATCCGCGCCATATAGATGAAATCCGGTCGGAATAGTCTGTTCAATTTTTACCTGATAATTCTGGCGGTTATTGCTATCTTTAAGGTAATCATTATACTGCCCGGTGGTACTGGCCGACGGCAGCCGGTTGATCTTCTCCAAATCAACGGCCAGTTTGGCTTTTGCTAAATCATTCCCGGCCACTGCTACACCGGTATCGTTATGTAGCGCCAACTCAATGGCCTGTTCCAGCTTTAATAAATTTCCTGTCTGGGCATAAATTACTGGAGTTGCCAAAAACAGAGTCATAATTATTATTGCTACCGTCAAATATCGGGGTTTAATAAATGATGGCAATTGGATTCCCCCTCCTTTTGTTCATATTATGAGACCTCACCTGATTTCTCACAAATTGCTATTTCATCATAGAAAAGGTTTGTGTTTGTTTAGTGAACGCTCCTTGAAGATTTAGTGTTTTTCCCACGGTTTTATCCAAATCAAGTCTTGTAAATTATATATCATTGATATGTTGACAGAGTTTGAAAAACAAAAGGAGTCAGAGAACTGTCTCTTGACTCCTTTTGTTTCACCGTTTATAAGCGTTCCCGCCGCGTCGGCCTTTGCGGACGCAATGGTCTTTCCTTTAATTTAGTAAGTTGCTCTTCTGTCAGGACACTTTTTAGCTTTTCTTGCATTTGACCGGATTTCACCGCCAGTTGGACCCGTAATGCGGTCACTTCCTTGGTTTTGACTTCGATCCGTTTTTGGTCTAACTTTTCAGCCTGCCACAGTTGGCGTAATTCCAGTTGCTTTTGTTGCAGGGAATGACGTAATGCCAGAATATCCTTTTGAAAACCTTGCCGAATCTGTAGTAACTGCTGTTGCTGTTGGGCAGTGAGACCAAGGTCGCTTGCAAAATTTCCGCGGTGGCCTTTACCTTTATCGATCCGGTCCGGGCGAGGGCAGCCCCGGTTTTGCTTAAGCTCATGCAATTGTTTTATCTGTTCTTCAGTCAAGACTTGATTAATCTTTTCCTTCATAGCCCGGGATTTCTCAATAAGCTGAACTTTTAAACCTGCCAGCTGTCCGGCTTTAGTTTCAATCGTCTTTTGATCCAATGGTTTGGCTGTCCATAATTGCCTCAGTTCCAGTTGGAGCTGTTGCTTTTTAAAGCGTAAGGGCTGAGTGTCTTTTTGAAACTCCTGCCGGATCGATAAAAGCTGCTGTTGCTGCTCAGCCATAAGTTTCAGATTTTGCAGCCATGATTCATTCCGATTCAAACGGACCTGGCCGGCGAATCTGTAATCCGCGTCTTCAGCCTCTTTTGCCAGAACACTAAACCCCACGGCACTGAGCAATAAGCCGGTGATTAAAATTACTCCGAGGGACTTTTTCATCTTCAAAAGCTCCTTTCATAAAATAAATAAACTTGGGTTAAGCATTAACCACAAGTTTATTGTAGAAAAGAAATATGGCGGTTTTGTGACCGCTTAGGGAATATTTCATGTTCTGTAAATCACATCTTACTAATCAAACAGCCCGATCCAATTCAAACCAGAATTCGACTCCATCGGCCCGATTAATAACTCCGTAAGCATTACCGTGAGCTTCCTGAACCGCTCGGACGATTGACAGCCCCAACCCGCTGCCGCCATATTCACGGGTCCGCGCTTTATCAACTTTATAAAAACTGGTCCAGATTTTGTCAATACTTTCTTCCGGGATTGGCAGTCCGGAATTGAAGACTACTACCCGAACCTTCTCCCCAACCTGCCGGACAGTCACCCGGATCAGCCTGGTCTCGTCCACATGGTTGAGAGCATTGCTGAGAAAATTATTGATTACTTGTTCGATCAGTTCAATATCGGCATTAACCCAAAGTCCGGTAGGGTTCCCTGTCTCCAGCCGCACCCCTTTCTCCTCGAACAACAGTTGATTACGTTTCAAAACCTGTTGCAATAATTTTTCAATCGCAAAGTTATCCCGTTCCAACGGCAGACTTCCTGATTCCAGTTTAGCCAGTTCCAGCAATTGTTTGACCAACCGGTTCATTTTACCTGCTTCATCTATGATTACATCGCAATAAAAGTTTTTACTCTCCGCATCTTCGTTCACATTAACCTTCAAACCTTCGGCATAACCCTGGATCAAAGCAATCGGGGTTTTTAATTCATGGGACACATTGGAGATAAAACTCTTGCGCATCTCATCGATCAGCCGTTCCCGCTCAATATCCGCTTGTAATTGCTGATTGGCCTTGGTCAGGTCGGAGATTGACTTTTCCAGCTGTGCAGAGAGGGAGTTGATGCTCCGGCCCAGTTCTCCCAGTTCATCCTGTTCAGTGCCGCTATATTTTTGACTGAAATCCAGATCGGCCATTTTCTGGGC
>DATCLA010000304.1:0-6513 GCA_036564195.1 Bacillota bacterium | reverse complement strand
GGTAGGGACAATAATATAACGGTATACAGCTTTTGGCCAAACCCATGGTCTGACAATTGGAACACACTAAACAGTGCGGGTCTCCGCAAGAGAGGCAGTGAGTGGTGAAGATTCCCTCGGTAGACCCGCAACGGCGACATTGTGCCATACCGAACCGGTCAGTCCCGACCGCTGCTATCCGGTAGATTTTACCTTGCAGATACAATTGTTGCATCCAATCTTCCGGGTTCCAGGGTAAATTGTAACCAAAAGCCCGAATGGCCTCCGGCAACTCCGTTCCCAGTAGACACCGTCCCCAAAAAGGTTGTTCCAGATCAGCCAAATCCGGTAGGGGCGAGGCTAACTCCCTTAGTTGCACGGACTGAAGCCGACCGTTGTGCCAGCCTCCCAATCCGACGATAATTTGTTTCACTTTTTTAAAAAATTTGCGGGATGACAAACCCGGTTGCGCCTGCAATTGTTCTAGTACTGTCTCGGCGATTCTCAAGGACTGAGGTGGCTGATAGATTTGTAATTCACTGTAGCCGAATTGCTCCAGCCAGGCGGCATCAATCCGGAGGTTACTGCTTAGTCCGATTTTAACTTCCAATCCGGGGCCGTTTGCTAGGTACAAAAAGTATTTCGAAGCCAGCATCGCTCACATCCACCACTTCCGTCCGGTACTTTTTTACTTTTAAAGCACCGAGCTATAAATTTATAAAATAATAGTAATTTTTAAAAATATTTACAATATAACATAAAAAAAGAACAAAAAACTCTAACCATCCGTCTTTGCACTCACAGCTTGCCGCAACCGCTGGCTTAATAAAGAATTACGCTCCTCAATTCGGTTGTTCTTCACCGCGATGGCTAAAGCGCGTTTCGTTCCGATCAAAACCACCATCTTTTTAGCCCGGGTCACCCCGGTATAGATTAGATTACGTTGCAACAGCAAAAAATGTTGGGTGGTCACCGGGATGATCACTACCGGATATTCATTACCTTGACTTTTATGGACAGAGATTACGTAGGAAAGCGTCAGTTGGTCCAGATCCTCAGTTTGATACTCCACCAACCGTTCCCCGTCACTGTCTTGAAAAGCAACCGTTAAGCTCCGTTCTTCCGGATCAAGCTCGCGGATCCTGCCGATATCGCCATTGAAAACATTACGTTGGTAATCATTACGAATCTGCATCACCTTATCACCGAGGCGGAACACTGTTTGTCCTAAGCTAAGCTCGGGCTTAGCTTCGGCAGCCGGGTTCAATGCCTCCTGGAGGCAGCGGTTAAGATAATCCACGCCCGTCACCGTCCGGCGCATCGGCGACAGAACCTGAATATCCTCTACCGGATCGCAACCTAGGTAACCGGCGATCCGGGTTTTGACCAATTCCGGCAGCATGGCAGCAATCCGTTCCGGCTTTTCTTCAGGAATAAAGAAAAAATCATCCGTCTTTACCAGCCGAGGAAATTCACCCTGGTTAATCCGATGGGCATTGGCTACAATCCAACTCTCTTTGGACTGCCGAAAAATTTCATTTAAGCGCACCGTCGGTACAACCTCTGACCTGATCAAGTCCCTTAATACTGAACCCGGTCCGACCGAGGGCAATTGGTCGACATCACCCACCACAATCAGGCGTGTCCCGGGAGTCAGGGCTTTCAGCAGGTTATAAAAGAGCATTAAGTCAACCATTGAAAACTCATCAACGATCAAGACATCGGTTTTCAAAGGTTCATCCTCATTAAACTGGAAGTTATCACCGGTTTCGTCATTATTGCCGTACCCTAAAAGCCGGTGGACGGTTCTAGCCGGTTCCCCGGTAGCCTCAGCCAAGCGTTTGGCAGCACGTCCGGTCGGAGCAGCCAGCATAATCGTAAACCGGGCTGCTTTAAACAGATTCACGACTGCTTTAATGATGGTTGTTTTTCCGGTTCCGGGACCCCCGGTAATTACCAGCATCCCACTGTCAACCGCTCTCAATACGGCTTCCTGCTGACAGGCAGCCAACCGGATCCGGTTGACCTTAGCGTATTGTTCCAAAAAAAGCTGCGGATCAACATTAACCGGCTTGACCTTATTGTTTAATAAGGCGCTCACTTTTAAGGCCGCACCGGTTTCACTATAGTAAAAGGGTGCCAGGTAAAGGAGGGGCCGACCGGCGACTGTTTCCCGGAACAACTCTTTTTGTCGAATCAGGGTTTCGATCTCCGCGGCCAGTTTCAATTCATCTACATTCAGTTCTTGGACAGCGGTTTTAACCAATTCCGATTCCAGCTGGAAAACATGGCCATTGTTACAATATTCATTAATCAGGTAGCGAATCCCGGCTCGGATCCGGTAAGGCGATTCCGGGCTGATTCCAATTTTTTGGGCGATTTGGTCGGCAATTTTAAAACCGATCCCAAAGACTTCGTCAGCCAGGCGATACGGGTTTTCAGTCACTGTTTTAACCGCTGCTTGACGGTAAGTACGGTAGATTTTCAACGCAAAGCCGGGGCTTACACCCACTCCCTGTAAAAAGACCATGATTTGTTGGATTTCTTGGTGTTCCTGTAAACTCCGGGTAATCCGCTCCGCCTTTTTAGTGCTAATCCCCGGAATGGTGGTTAATTCTTCCGGGTTTTTGGTGATAATCTCCAAGGTCTCTAAACCATACTTACGCACTAATTTCCGGGCAGTTGCCGGACCCAGGCCTTTAATTAAACCGCTGCCTAAAAAACGTTCGATTCCCGCTAAAGTCTTAGGGATCTCGCTTTCCCATTCTTCTACTTGAAACTGGTTGCCGTATTCTTTATGGGTAATCCATTGACCGGTAAGACGCAAGTGTTCACCTAGGTAGAGCGGCGGCAGTTTACCCACTGCCGTCACCTGTTGACCAGAGTTGAGTTTCAGCTTGACCACTGTATACGAATTTTCTTCATTATAAAAAGTAATACGCTCGACTGTACCTTCTAGTTGAGTCATAGGCCCTCCCATTCCTGGCGGAGTGTAGGCAAGATTTGCTGGGCAGTCCAGCCGGTGACCAACCCAGTCGGTATCGCTAACAGGATCAAAGCCGGCAAGACCAGATAGACTATTGACAATTGCAAAGAAAGTCCGGGAATCACCATCAAAGCCAAAAGCTGCCCCAAATTGTGACCAACTGCGCCAATAATACTCAGCCCCAGTAGACTAAGACGCCCTCGCCCCAGCAGCCAAGCCAGCTTAATCAGGCTTAAACTTAAAACCGCCCCTCCCAGACTTAAAGGAAAAACCGGCGTAGCAAAGGTACCACTCAACAGAGCGACTACTACTACCCGTAACAGCGATACCGTCAGGGCCATTCTAAAACCAGCCAAGAGGAACACCAGCAAAAATACGATATTGGCAAGTCCCAGTTTAACCCCTGGCACCGGGAGGACCGTCCAGGGAAAGAAGGCATTCTCCAGCCAGTTCAACACAATACTTAAAGCGGCTAACACGCTTAACAACACCATTTTTTTGGTGGTCATCCTTTTTCCACCTTTTAGCACAATAATCAATGATTGTAGCAACAAAATAATTCCTACCCTTGCTGCTGCGGCCTTGCTTAAACTTAAGTGTAGTAAGCCAGACTTTGGAGGTCTAAAGTAACATCAGAAGTCTGGACTTTGACTCCCGGAGGGGTTTTTAACTGCACCGGAATAAAATTCAAAAAAGCCCGAATACCGTTTTCAATACAAATATCCACAATTTCCTGAACATTAACCGCAGGAAACGCTAAAATCATCATTTTAATATCCAATTCTCTAATGATTACCGGTAACTCTTGAACATCGTAGACCCGGACTTCGGAAATTTTTTTGCCGACTTTACGTTCGTCAACATCAAATAAAGCGACAATTTCCAAAGGTTGATGAGACCGGTTCTTTTGATGGTATCTGACCAAGGCTGCCCCTAAATTGCCGGCGCCAATCAAACCAATCCGCACTTCTTGGTCGAGTTTTAAGATCCGCCGCAACTCGAAACGTAATGATATCGTACTGTAACCAACTCCCTGTTTGCCAAAGACCCCAAAACAGGATAGGTCCTTACGGACCTGCCCCGAGGAAGTACCCACCATCCCGGCGATCTGTTCGGAAGAGGTTATCGGAACCAAATCCGGATCTAATCTTTCCAAAGCCCTTAAATAAAGAGGTAATCTGCGGATTACCACGTCCGGTACTTTCTTTTCAAAATTCATTTAAAACTTCCTTTCGAACCGCTGTCCATAAAGTAAAAGATTTAGCATAGTAATTTCGACATTCATTGGCGTCTCCCTTTTTATTGCCAATTTAACTTCCATTAAATAAGAATAATAACTCCGTAAAACCGGAGTTTAGTAGAGCCTTGTCCCAAAAACGGGGATTATTTTAGCATCAAACCGCTCGGCAGTTAACAACCGCTAGTTCTGTTTTTATTGCTGACTTCATATACTAAAGGGCGGAGAAAGGTGGACTAGATGTCAAACATTTGGCGTAATAATCCTTCCAAAGGAACTATCCCTTCCTATTTTACCCTTGGAACTCTGGGCGTCTTTTTAATTATTATCAGCGCGGCTGGCGTTTTTACCTTAAACACCGCCAAACAGATTATTTATAATTCCGGCCACATCTCCCGGGTCCCGAAAGGCTTTTTTAAACTCGATACTCAAAGCAGCCGTTTCATCTTACGCAGCAGTCTTCCGGCGTTGGAACGCTCCGCCGGAGAGGACGACCCCTTTCGCCTGTTCGAACTGGACTGGGCCGCAATCTATTGGCGCCTGGCAGCCAATATTCGTCATACTAATCCTTATGAGATCTTAAAGACGCAATTACCATTGTTATCCTTAATTAAAGTACAGCCCAAGCCGATGATTATTGCCGAACCTTCCCAGCCGCTGCAACCCCCAGATTTGCAAAAACCCGGGCCGCCGCTACTCTCCCCGGAGCCGGAGGTCCTAATCTATCATACTCATACATCGGAGTCCTATATTCCGGTCAGCGGTAAAGACCATTTACTAAATAAAAGGGGTGATATTGTAAAAGTCGGCCAACGGCTTAAAACAACCTTAGAAGAAACCTACCGGATTAGGACCATTCATTGTGATACCATTCACGACCAGCCGCCATTCAAAGACTCCTATGAACGTTCCCTGGTGACGGTTAAAAAATATATCAAGCAGTACCCCAAACTGAAAATGCTAATTGACCTGCACCGTGACGCCACACCCGGGATTAATGCCGTCTGTAGTATTAAAGAAGAACCGACCGCAACAATCTTGATTGTTGTCGGCAGTGACCAAATACTGCCCCATCACGGCTGGAAAAAGAACCACGCCTTTGCGCTACGCATTGCCGACATCATGAATCTGTACTATCCGGGGCTCAATAGCGGGGTCATCGTCTCCAAAGGCCGTTACAATCAACATCTGCATGAACGTTCGCTAATCTTTGAAATCGGCGATCATCATTCCACTTTACCAGAAGCCTATCGGGCTGTTGATATCTTAGCCAAAGTGATCGCTTTTACTTTAAAGCAGGAGAATCCTCCTCCGGGGCGCGGATGATCTCCACCAGCTTGGGCTGGAACTCGGCACCAAGCTGTTTTTTTCGTTCCCAATAATGGATAACGCAGTAAGTTAAGACCACCGCAATTAAACCGCTGATGATGCCGGAACTTTCCCCGTTACCCCATTGAAAGGTCCGGGCCAGGGACTGACCGGCGTAATAGCCTACCAACATCATTATCAGAGGAATCGCATAGACCAGAAAGGCGGCCTGATACATCTTACCGGTTTGCAGTTCCAACCGTACTTGATCTCCTCGAACCGCTCCCAAGTCATTTCTGACGGTTATCGTAATTTCCGGTTTTCCTCCTAATCCGCAAGCACCGCAACTTTCGCAAGAAGCATGCCGTTTTATCAATATCTTCACCTGGTCATCGGAAACTTCAATTACGCTACCGATTTCATGCACTGTATTTTGCAATTGACTTTCCTCTTTTGACTTTAATTTATTATATAATATATTACAATTGAAAATTGAAACCTCTTTCCATGCTTGGATAAACTACATTCCTTCGGGTTAGTTTACACCTAGCTTTGGGAATGTGAAGTTAGTTTTCAACATTCAGTTCATCTTATCGATTAGTTAAACGGTTTACTAAATGCATTATAAAACCGTTTAAATTATGAAGCCACTGTTTAATTATATTTTAACCGATTACTAAAGTTAATGAAAGTAAAGATTTTTTTGAATATTTGCAGGCGGTTAGATAAAAACGGTAAATAATGATTAGGACTGAATTGGAGAGCAAAGACACTGCGGATTCCGAGGGTACCCCGGATTTATTTATAAAAAAAGATGCGGAGACTAATTTGCTTATCCCCGCATCATTCCGGCGATATTAAGCAACAGATAACAAGCAGTCTTTTTCTTTTTCCTTTGAGACCGGCACAACTCGGCACTGCAGTGGGGACAGTAAACCCGGTTATACCCGACATCGGTTTTGCAATCTGGACATTTCATTATGTTCACCTCCTCTAAGTGGGA
>DATCLA010000303.1:0-4781 GCA_036564195.1 Bacillota bacterium | reverse complement strand
CCGCTATGGCCTTCCGCGGCATAGGAATGCACAACCTTAAACCAATAGGCCTCTTCTTTATTCTGGTGCTGATCAATCTCCAGATGCAGCCGCACTTGATCCCGGCGGCGGTCGATCACCTTGCCCCGCAGGGAGGTCCCTGCTAATTGTTGATTGATAATTCTATTCTGTCGCAACCCATCCCTGGTGGTGAGGAGATATTCCCATTTCAAAACTCCTTGTTTGAATCCGCACGATACTTCCGCAACTACCAGGTTGATTCCTTTAAATTCGACCCGGTCACCCAAGTTTAACAGCGCATTGCTTTCCACCCGGTATCCGGCAAAATCAATCTCCGGCAATTTCGCATCATAATTTTGAGAGCTGTTTCGATATTGGGCCAGATTTTTACCCAAAGAGTAATGGAAATTAACCATCTTATGCGCCTTCCCCTCCGGAATGCCAAGCCAGAACCCCGGAGCCTCACTGGTGGGATCGGGGATCAAAACTGCCCCCAAACGCGAAGCGGCCCGCACCAGTAAAGCCCAGTCGGTCTCACATCTCTGGATCAATATTTCCTGAAGCTTCGCGCCTTTTGTTACCCGGTCGATGAAGGACGCTTTAGGGTAATCAGCCAATACTTTCTGAAAAAGCGCCTGATAGCTCATTTGGAGGTTTTGGAAAGACCGGTTTTTCAACTTAATATCCATCAGATAGGTGGCGGATAAGGCCTCCGCCTCCAGATGATAGACGCCCCGGACATGTTTGACGGAGAGATTAGTTGCTACACCTTTAAACAATGTCCGCACCTTTTTGCCGTTCTCCGTCAGGTTTACCTCGATCCGGTCCTGATCCGTGGCCCGTTCGATACAAGTATCTTTTTGAGTGTCCGCAACCATCCCGCTGAAAAAGACTTGTGTATGACGATTGGGCCTGCTAACCATCTGAAAATCACTTAGTTGAATCAAGCCATAAGGTGAATTGACTTGAATCTGTTCCAATCCGATCGCTTTTTCCGTCAGTTCCATTCTCGCACCACCAGTTTTTTGGGTTTAAATTTATTCCTGCCAGTTGATTTGCTGCCGCTGCGCCTCGCTCAAGTTTAAGATCATGCTGTCGGACTTGGCGAAGACGACGTCTTGCAGATCTGCTCCTTCAAAGTCAGTGTTGACTAAATCAGCGCCGTAAAAATTTGCTCCACACAACTTTGCGTCTTTAAAAACGGCGTCCTGCAAATTAGCCCCCCTGAAGTTGACCGGCTGAAAACCGGGTTTTTCCCCGTCACGGCCGTTTCGCCCATCCGTACCAATTGTGCCACTTAAATTAGCGCCCCGTAGATCACACTCACCGAAGTCAGCTTCAAAAATCCAAGCCTCCTGCAGATTACTCTCCATCAGTGAAGCCCGGTTGAATTTTGCCCCGGTCAAGGTTGAAAAGCTCAGATTGCTTTGGGATAAATTGCTCCCCCGCAGATCCGAATATTGTAAGTCAATCCCCCAGTAATCTCCCTGGGCCAAATTTAAATCAGTCAACGTTCCGTAAATACAGGCTAAATCCGAATTGGCAGCTATCCAAGCTTTCCTTGCGTCCGGATCTTCCGGAAACTGAATCTCCCGGTAAACCAACTCACTGAGGTCCAGATACTCACCTACCCGGACCTCGAACTCCGGTTCCCTCTCAATTGCCTGGAACTCGGGCAACTGTCGCGCCTGGTCCATGGCATAACGCGCTAACCGGATGATATAGCGGTGATATAGGTCCGTTTCCTGTAAGATAAAACTTTTTAGTTTAGCCTGGCTGATTTGGTTTAGATACAATTTCCGCTTCTCTTCCAACTCAAGGCCTAATTGATACAACAATTCCCAAGCCCAGGCCGGGTGATATCTGACCTGGCATTCCGCCGGATCTAAAAACCAGTCTTTATCAAAGGCTTCAACCAGATAAACCGGTCGTCGATCAAGAATTGCCGTTCGCAACATCGAATAAGTAATATAACTGATTTTCCCTTTTTCGTTACGGGATTGCATTGTCCGGATTTGGGTGCAAATCTCCCGAAACGACTCGACAAATTCCCGGATAAACTGTTCCAACCGTTGCCGGAAACGCTGTTCCAATTCCATTATCTTCGCTCTGCTAAACTCATCGCCATAAAGATTAACAAAATGCTCCCAGGCTTCTGCTTTATTCATGGATTACTCCTTACCGTTTCAACTATTACATCTTCAATCAACTCTTTAGCCACCCATTTTTCGTATTTCCCAAATCCGATTTCAAATTGAAATTGGTTGATTAACGCACGTTCTCCACTATCCACAAGCAGTTGTAGCCTATTTTCCCGAACCTGACCCAGTTCAAATTGGTGGCCTTGGAAAACAACTCTGGTTTTGAATTCGTAAACCGCCTGAAGCTCACCGGCCGTAACCGTCTTCTTATAGATACCGTCTTTCTTTTCAAAACCATTCGCCAGATCATCAGGGTCGTTTGATACCAGACGATAACATCCATCCCTAAGTTTATATACCCGGTATTCCCTATCTTGATATGTGGCATATAAACCACACTTAAAATCATAGTTGGTAAAATCCCTGGCTTCACTTTGGACTTCCGGCTCTATAATACCGTCATTAACTTTTACCGCATTCATCATTCCCAGCGCCAGTGGCTTCCAGGTATTCATCTTGATAGCAGGACAAAAAACTCCGCCGGTTAGCACCCGGTGATGTAACTCCATTACAAACATAAAATTATAAATATCTTCGTCGGGATCCGGAATAATAAAGTCACAAAAGCCAATATTCCGCCCTGCAACCTTCTTAATACCAGTCTCTTCCCACCTGACTTCAGGTTGCTTTTGGGCGACCGCCAGCATCAACTCGGCTTTGTAGTTTTCAACCTCGGCATCGTGCAGCGGCACCAATGAATGAGTAAAGGTAATGCTAACCGATGCCTTCGGCTCGCTGTAGATCAGGTCGGGAATTGAGTCCAACGGATATGGCAACTGTGCGGTTTCATTGGAGATAATCTTGAAATTATCAGGAAGTTTCACATTAAGCCTTCCATCAAAAATAGTTCGCTCCACAAAGTTGAGCGTTATATCACCGGTCTTCAGATATCCTTTTTCGATACTTTCGAAAATTTCGATTTTCCGTGATGCTTCTGCTTTTTGAAGTTGTTTCCAATTGATTAATGTGATAATCTGCTCATCCATCGGTATCGGTTACACCTCTGCGCCATTAATCCTACTCTTGCCCGTCTTCCTCAACGGTAATCCGGCCGCACCACATGCACATATTGGTTGATTTATTGGTCAGGGCGGGATATTGGTCAATTAACTTGTCGGTTTTACCATTAATCCAAGGCATATTAATATTAGGTACACAAGGCATTTTCTTAAGCCGACCGCGGTTGGCGGCAGTTGCCGCTTTCACTGTGGGGTTATTCAAACTGCTGCACTTTCCGAAGGGTTGAATATTGGTCATCGGCTGATAATCCATGATGTTTGCCTGAGGTTTATCGTTGATATAGATTCCGTGTTCCACCGGGATTTGAAGTTGACTTTCCTGATCGCCAAAACTGCATTTCAACTTGGCGCCCTGAACTACATAACTTTGTTTGGCTTCATCATTGTAATAAATTTTAAGTTCACCCACGCCAACACCTCCGACTTGAAAATTATCAAAGTTTAGATACTGTCAACCCGTATAAACCTAACCCCGCTAAATTCCCGCCGCAACACAGCTTCGGCTACACCGAGATTAACGATAATCCAGTGCTCCATAATCCCCGCTACTTTGAAAATCCATCTCCCTTCGGCTTTGTGCTGGTCGATTACCAAATGTTTCACCGTTCCGTCTTTGTTAAACTCACTTTGAGCCGCGATACAGTCGCAGCTTGACGGGTTGATTAACCAGTACAGTTCCTGCCGCATCGCTTTTGGATCAGCTAACACCACCGGTTTAAAAAAGATCCGTGCATCAAACTTTTGAAATAACTCTTTCAACCGGGAGGAAACCAACGGCACCGGTGCGGCAATAAAATCGACATACTCGTCGCCGCCGTCTTCGTCAAGATAAAATTGTTCGGGCAGGTCATTTAGGCTCTCCCAACTTTCGGTGGTTAACCCATAGTCTTTAACCAACCCGGAGATTCCCAACGGTTTAACTGCCTCTGTGACCTGCTCGTCCTGGTTCAAAATAAAATATTCCATGCCTCTTCCGCCTTAATTGGTTTTTACTTTGGAACCTTTGATATATGCCGTGCCGTCCATCAAAATTCCGCTCTCTTTACAACTGATATTGATTTCTTCCGCCGCCGCAAGGGTGATCTTCTTTTGCGACTCCAGGTTAATCCCTTCCTGGGAGGTGATTTTGACCGGATTAACGCTGAAGATTTCGATTCCGGTTTGTTCGTTAATCCGTAAAAAGACTTCGCCATCTTTACCGGTAAGCACAATTTCTTCCGGACTGAACAACAGTTCCTTACCTGACTTGGTCCGGAAGACTTTGATATCCGGGTTGGTGGTCTTATTGGTTTGGCTTTCCTCCGTATTGAGCCGTACCGAACTCGTTACAACTCCTTCTTCCTCTTTACAACCGGGAAAATAGACCCGCACCTGGTCCTCCAATTCCGGCATACAATACCAACCGCTGTGACCTTCGGCGGTATAGTTGGTTGAGTAGGGAAACCAGAATGCTTCTTCTTTGTTCTGGGTTTCATCAATTTCCAGATGCACCCGGACTTGATCCTTAGACACATCAATCACTTTACCCTGAATTGAAATTCCGCGGATTTGAGTGTTATAG
>DATCLA010000302.1:0-14165 GCA_036564195.1 Bacillota bacterium | reverse complement strand
GGTAGGGGGGATCTTGTTAGCCTTACTATTCAACCGGATGACCCGCACCTTTAATGCCATGCGGACCATCGTTTTTATGCCCAAATATATTGCCGTAGCAACCAGCGCAGTTGTATTCATCTGGATTCTCCACGGCAACTATGGTATTTTAAATTATTTACTCTCCTTAGTTGGGATTAAAGGTACGGACTGGCTTAATAATGCTGATACCGCGCTGACCGGGATTTTATTCCTCACTTGCTGGCGGGTGGTGGGTTATGGGATGATCATTTATCTCTCAGCCCTTCAGGGGATCCCCAAGGAATATTACGAAGCGGCGGCGATTGACGGGGCAGACGCGATCCACCGGTTCCGGTATATCACTCTACCGATGTTGGGACCCACTACGGTTTTCTTGTTTGTGACCACTTTCATCTCCAGCATGAAGGTATTCCAGTCGGTGGACGTAATGACAGGTGGCGGTCCTGGTACATCCACCAACGTGATGGTGCAATGGATTTACAACCTCTCGTTCCGCGAATTTCGTGCAGCCCGCGCTGCGGCGGTATCGGTAATCTTCTTTCTGATCTTGCTAATTTGCACTTTTGCTACCATACGCTACACTGATAAGACGGTCAACTATGATTCTTAAGCGGAAGGAGGAAACAAAATGGAGGAAACTTTACTTCTCAAAATGCGCCGCTCGGGCTGGTTTGATCTTTTACTGCTCTTCCTGGCTTTATCCCTGTTTATGGTAGTCTTGGGCAGCGTAGGTTATCTCCAGTATCATTTGCAGATGAGTAAGATGGCCGAGGGCCTGACCCAATATGAAATCAAGCAAGCGCTAGGCTTTTTTGCGACTAATCGCCTGAAATTTTTACGCATTGGTCTGATTGTCATGGTCGCTACCTTACTGGGCTTTGCCTGGCTCGCCGTTTCCTGTAGGATGGAGACTGTAGTCTGCGATGAAACCACCGGGGGGACCAAGTTCAAGGAGAATCTGGCCCGCTTCCGGGTTATACTCCAATATGTGGTAGCAGGGCTAATTACCCTGGTTATGTTATTCCCCATCTATTGGATGGTTATTTCTTCACTGAAGACCAGCGACGAATTGTTGTTCCCGGTACCAACCTTATGGCCTCAAAAATTCCAGTGGGTCAACTTTCCTAATGTAATGAAACGGGCTCCCTTTGTCCGCTACCTCTTTAACACTTTGGTTACTACCTTCTTCATTATGGCCGGTGAGCTTATCTTCGGATCAATGGCAGCCTATGGTTTTTCAAAAGGAAAATTTAAAGGGAAGAATGCCCTGTTTATACTAGTATTGGGCGCAATGATGATTCCGATTCAAGTTACTTTCGTGCCCATCTATGTAATGGTCTCCCGGCTGGGCTGGATCAACAGTTTCCAGGGCCTAATCGTGCCCAACCTGGTTAGTGCTTATTTTATCTTCATGTTACGTCAGGCTTTTATGTCGGTGGACGATAGCTACCTGGACGCCGGACGGGTGGATGGCTTGAACCGCATCGGTTTACTTGTCCATGTCCTCATCCCTATGTGCGCTCCGATGATGATTACTGTTTCGATCATCACCTTTATTAACGGCTGGAACAGTTATTTCTGGCCCAAGATGGTAGCTACCAAGGATGAATTTCGTCTATTGGCCGTAGGAGTTACCCGCCTGCGTCAAACCTTCGCAGGAATGGAGACTGCTAACTATAATGAGATCATGGCCGGCGCAGTAATCGCCATCATTCCCATTGTAATCCTCTTCCTGGTCTTGCAGAAGTATATTTTGACCGGGATGAGTAAGGCGGCAATGAAATAGGAGGCCGTCGATGAAAAAAAAGTTTTATCTAATAATTCTTTGCCTTTTGCTGGTTTTGTCCAACAGTGTTGCGGCTGAAAAAATAGTCGACCGCTATGCTCAGATCTTTGATACAGCGCAGGATGCCGGGAAATTAACGGCCCGCTTCATCAAGTTAACCACTCGCAACGAAGATAAAAGCGGCGATTGCACCATCCTTACCTCGCCCGACGGTAAGATAATGGTCATTGATGCTGGGAATCCCAGCACCTTTATTGAGGTGGATAACGCTCTGAAAACGCTTGGCGTTACACGCATCGATTATTTAATAGCTTCCCACCCCCATGTGGACCATGTCGGCAACTTTACCCAACTAATCAATAGTTATCAAATTGGTGGGGTGTACACCAGCGAACTGGTATATCCGAACCAGCATTACCATAATTATATGGCGGCCATCGAACAAACCAAGACGCCCCACCTGATTCTGGCGGAGGGTGATACTTTCTATTTTGGCGATCAGGTGCTGGTGGAGGTCTTCTATCCAACACGCGGGATCAAGTATTATGATGGTTATCCCGCCCAGAGCACGCAGTTTGTGAACAATCACTCCTTGGTGTTGAAACTCACTTATAAAAAATCGACCTTCCTGTTTGGGGGCGATCTCTATACCAGCGGGGAAGACGAGGTAGTGGCGCGTTATGGCGCAAGATTAGACTCTGATGTTTTCAAGGTGGGTCATCATGGAGCCAATACCTCCTCGGGAAGATCCTATCGGAACGCCATCAGTCCGAAGATCGTCGTGATGATGCACGATGCCATCGCTGATCTCAATGTCTACCGGAAGTTTAAGCGGGAGGGGGCCGCTACTTACATTACTAGTATCGACGGTTGCGTGTTAGTCTCGACTACTGGCGATGGCCAATACCGAGTGCTCACCCAGTATAACCGAAAGAATGACTTTCTCAACTAATCCTCAGCAATCCTGAATTAATGATGCACTAGACAGGCATGAGCGAAACGTGCCTGTTTTTGTTTGTAATTTTTTAGTGCTTTGAATAAGCTGTGAAACCTCCTGTTTCGCCGCGCCGTCGGCCTCCTGCCTCCGGGCGGTTTTTGATCGATCGATGTCTGATAGTTTTATTTTGTTGCATATGTACCCAGTTTCTAGGGTCTACTATAATTGAATATTTACTGGGGTTATTTATTTGGGCCCACGGATTCCGACGGCGACCGCAGTTTTTCATCCTGAAAAGATGCGTCGCAAGGCTCCATCCCCGGAGCCTTTAAAAACCCACCAGGATGGGGTGAATAAGCGACAGGACATGGAGGTCCGGTAGCATATATAGCTGAGAAGCCTTAGCGAACAATATTTAACTTTGTCTTGAAAAATAAGTAAGAGCCAATTAATTGACTTTTCCTAAAAATGTCTATAAAATTAGGGTGGTTTTATGGCTATAAACCATGATTAATTTCTAACTAGAAGGAGCATTCGGCATTCAATGAAAGATCTTATTATTACAATTGCCCGGGAATATGGTTCCGGCGGGAGATTAATCGGACAGCAACTGGCCCAGGAGTTGCAGATCCCTTTTTATGATAAGGAGCTTATTAAGTTGGCTGCCGAAGAAAGCGGTTTTGCCGAAGATTTCATTGAAAAGATGGAGCAGAAAAGGACAATCAGTTTTTTCGATAATCTTTATATGACAAGTCAAGAGCTGCCTCTCGCTGAACAAGTCTTTTTGGCCCAGTCGCAAGTGATCCGGGAGATCGCCGAGAAAGGGTCCTGCGTAATAGTGGGACGTTGCGCGGATTATGTTCTTCGGGATTACGACAATTGTCTGCGGATTTTTATCCATGCCCCCCTGGAGTGGCGGATCAAATGTGTGCGGGATGTCTATCATGAAAACGTAGCCAATTATCATGATTATCTTCTAAAACAGGACAAAAACCGCGCCGGTTATTACAACTATTTTACCCAAAACAAATGGGGCAAGGCACAGAATTACCATTTATCCATCGACAGCAGCATTGGCATTCCCAATGTAGTGCGGGTACTGCGGGAATTGGTCGCGGTCTTTTCTGGGGGTGAACGCTGATGGCACAGACTAGGGAATCGCTCCCGGAAAACAAGATGGGCGTGATGCCGATCCGACGTTTACTTATTACCATGTCGGCGCCGATGATGGCCTCCATGTTGGTCCAAGCCCTATATAATATTGTGGATAGCGTGTTTGTAGCGCAAATTAATGAAAATGCCCTGACCGCCGTCTCCTTAGCCTTTCCTGTTCAAAACTTCATGATCGCGGTAGGCTCCGGGACCGGTGTTGGGATTAATGCCTTATTATCCAGAAGTTTGGGAGAAAAAAATAGTACCAATGCTAATAAAGCAGCCTGCAACGGTGTTTTTTTAGCGCTCTTAAGCTGCCTGGCATTTGTCATTTTTGGCTTTTTAGGGGTACGGCCTTTCTTTCAAGCACAGACCGATGTCACGGAAATTCTCAATTATGGATGGGAGTATTTATTTGTTTGCTCTGTTTTTTCGTTTGCCCTTTTTGGGCAGATCACCTTTGAACGGCTTTTACAATCTACGGGGAGGACGTTTTATACTATGATCACCCAGACATTGGGGGCAATTGTCAATATTATTTTGGACCCGATTATGATCTTTGGCTATTTTGGCTGTCCCAAAATGGGTGTGACCGGTGCGGCTGTGGCCACCGTGATCGGACAGACAATGGCGATGCTGTTGGCGATCTATTTTAATCTCACCAAAAACCACGAGATTAGCCTGGCGTTTAAAAAGTTCAAGCCGGATATGGCGATTATTAAAAAGATCTATGCGGTGGGCCTACCGTCGATTATCATGATCTCCATCGGCTCGGTGATGACCTTCGGGATGAATAAGATCTTGTTGTCCTTTACCCCAACCGCTGCGGCTGTGTTCGGTGTTTATTTTAGAGTGCAAAGTTTTGTGTTTATGCCGGTGTTTGGATTGAACAGCGGTATGGTGCCGATTCTGGCCTATAATTTGGGGGCGAAAAAGCGTTCTCGGCTGACCAAGACCATTAAGCTCGGTATTAAGTATGCCATTGCCATTATGTTGGTAGGATTTGTCGTCTTTCAGAGTATCCCCGATAAATTACTGTTGCTATTCAATGCCACCCCGGAAATGTTGGCTATTGGGGTTGCCGCGTTGCGGATCATCAGTGTCAGCTATCTGTTTGCCGGGTTTTGCGTAGTCGCAGGCTCCGTCTTCCAGGCTTTGGGTAATGGGATGTACAGCTTGATTGTTTCACTGGCCAGACAGATCGGGGTGCTGTTACCGGCGGCGTATTTATTGGCTCAAGCCGGTTCGGTCAATCTGGTCTGGTGGGCTATTCCCATTGCCGAAATTGCCTCGGTAACTTTTAGCGCTATTTTTATGAGACGGATTTATGATCAAGAAATTCGGCCCCTTCCCAAAGAGGCGCTCTAAATGTTCGCTTTATGGAAAATGGATTGGAAATTGGACAAAATGTTCAAGTAGTTTAGCGTAAATCGGCAATAACCTGTGTATCTGTCAAAGGAGGGATTTTCGTGACTGATGTTAACAGTATCCTGATCGCTTTCGGTTTAACGCTCTTTGCCGGATTGGCTACGGGTATCGGGAGTGCCTTGGCGTTTTTCGCTAAGCGGACCAATACTAAGTTTCTCTCGCTGGCCCTGGGTTTTTCGGCCGGGGTGATGATTTACGTTTCAATGATTGAAATCTTTGTCAAAGCTAAAGATTCCTTGGTCAAAGCCTTGGGAATGGTCACCGGTTCCTGGGTAAACGTGGGGGCCTTTTTCGCCGGAATGTTTTTAATCGCTATCATTGACAAACTGGTTCCCGCCTCGGAAAACCCGCATGAAACCCGTAAAGTGGAGGAGATTGACGCCGATCAAGCTCTGACCAGTCAGCGGAAACTACTGCGGATGGGTACCTTAACTGCACTGGCCATTGCGATTCATAATTTTCCGGAAGGGCTGGCCACCTTCACGGCGGGCTTGAAGGACTCTTCCCTCGGAATCGCCATCGCCGTAGCCATTGCCATTCATAATATCCCGGAAGGGATCGCGGTTTCGATACCGGTCTATTATGCTACCGGCAGCCGGAAGAAAGCTTTTGTCCTATCGTTTTTATCCGGTTTATCCGAACCTTTGGGGGCCCTTATCGGTTATTCTATCCTGCTCTTCTTCTTTAATGATGTAATCTTTGGTTTGCTCTTCGCCGCGGTGGCCGGGATCATGGTCTTCATCTCCCTGGATGAACTGTTGCCGACCGCCCGGGAATATGGCGATCCCCACCGTTCCATTTATGGTCTGATTGCCGGGATGATCGTGATGGCAGTCAGCCTGTTGTTATTCATTTAAGAGGTATTATTCATTTAATAAAAATTCTGATTGAATCTGGTAAAGCATAAACCAATTGGCAGAAGTGATCCGATTGGGGATAAAACTTGAAATGGAATGCAATGAAGCGACAAACCATCCGCAAATTAACCGCAATTATCTCCAGCTGTTTATTAATTTTGGTAGTGGGTCATTTCCATCCCCCTCAGTCCGCGGCGGCTGAGACGGACCATTTTTGCCTGTTATGCCTAGTGTTGCAGGCTGGTTTGATCCTTATTCCCCGGATGGAATGTTGCTTGCTAATCCTCCTGCTGGCAATGGTATCCCCAATTCAAAGCCGCATCCTCAAAACCTTCAAACTAACCGGTTACGCTGACCGGGCCCTGCTAATTTCCTGATTTTGACATGATCACCAGAGCTAACCTATTCTGCAGTTACGATTGGGTAAAGCTAAGGCTTTTAAAAGCCCAGATTTACTTTTCGTTTGGGAGAAGTATACTAAGACGGAGTTAGAAGCAATTTGGAATCAATAAGCAATATTTTATTATTAACAACCCTGCATTTTTAGACATGGTTTGCAGGGTATAGCATATGTATCTCCTTTATAATAAGTTGTGGAAGGGGGGAAGAATGTGGATTGGCTTGACAGATTTAACGCAGCTATAGATTATATTGAGAACAACCTTGATATGAAGCTTGAACTAGATTGCCCCAAATGCCCGGTGATTACCGGGCTGATTGATGTTGATGGGGAAGACTATGTTTTTCAACTCACGGATAAATAATTGACATATGCTTAAAATAAGCATAAAACATTGATATGACAGCTTTACAAGGATTCAAGACACCGGTTGAAGCGGGAACACCAGGTTTATCTCGGAGGTTGAAAACCTTGGGAATAGGCTCCAATTGGAAGCGGGATTCGAAAAGTAAAAATTGGGAGGATTATCAATAGATCATGTTAGAAAATATAATGTTGGAGCAGAAAATATGGGCTGTAGTCGGCGCTAATAATGATCCGAACAAATATGGCAATATAATTTATAAAAAATTAAAATCCAGAGGATACGAAGTTTATCCAGTTAACCCCAAATATGAAAAGGTTGATGGTGATCCTTGCTACCCAGATTTAAAATCCCTTCCCCAAAAACCGGAAGTAATTAATATGGTAGTTACGCCTAAGCACGGTAAAGCAATCATTGAAGAAGCTGCGGAACTGGGAATCAAAAATATCTGGTTCCAACCGGGCACTTATAATGATGAGTTGCTGGCGCTTGTAAATGAAAAAGGGTTGCAAGCGGTACAAGCCTGTGTGCTTTAGCCCTCAGTTTCTATGAAAACAGGTAGATAAGATATTGTTACCATGCCAAGCGGTGTAAGACGCATCAGTTTTCATTTCGGAGTGACTTTCGTTTAGCTAAGAGTTATTCATACCTCCGGAAGTAGCGACCAGCTTTCAAATTTACGCTATAAATTTAAATTAAGAGAATCATAAATAGCAAATATTTTTACTTCTATTGCAGATAAGGCATATAAGATGCCCCTGTCAATGGAGTATTTGTTTCCTTAATATTAAACGCCACTTTGGAGAGGTGAGTCTCCCGAGTGGCTGAATTAGTTATGTCTTAGATTGAGACTACTTAACCAATGGATGGCTTTCTACCGATTTCAAAAGTGGGATAATAAATATTGGTATATTCACGCTGTAATTCCAGATAATTTTATATGGTTTTACAAATCCAGAAAGGAATTTATGATATTAATGTGGAATCAAAGATTGAATGGATGGTGAAGAATTTGAATCGTTCTGGCAGCACTACCCACTGTGCAATTCTGGTTTTCTTACTCTTGATGGGTTTTATTTTAGGAACGATCTTGGGTGAAATTTTACGGCCATTTATACCAATTATTGCTAAAGGCGCCTCTGCTGAAATTTCCCCGCAGACCTTTCATCTGGCTGATACTTTTTCATTAACCTTTGGTTTTAAAATTCATCTGAATTTAGCTACTATAATTGGTGTTATCATCGCGTTTATGATCTATCGGAAAATCTAAAAGGAACTCGTAAATGAAACAGTTGATTTTGGCCTCAGCTTCGCCCCGTCGGGCTGAGCTGTTAAGACAGATCGGCTTAAATTTTAAGATTGTCGTTAGCAATGTCTCGGAGGACCTTCCACCCCAAACAACCACTCCGGAACAACTGGTCGTAGCTTTGGCCCTTGCTAAAGCCAAAGCAGCTGCTGACCGAGTAAGGGAAGGTGTTATTATCGGCGCGGATACAGTAGTGCTTTTGGGCAATCAGGTATTAGGTAAACCGGCTTCTCCGGCTGAAGCAGCAACCATGTTGAAGGCTTTAAGCGGTAAAAGGCACCAGGTTTTTACAGGAATAGCTATATTTGAACCGGTCACCGGCAAGCTGGCCACCGATTATGCAATGACCGAAGTAGTGTTACGCCCCCTGGCCCCCGCTGAGATCCAGGCTTATGTGGCCACCGGAGAACCGTTGGATAAAGCAGGGGCTTACGGGATTCAGGGTTTGGGAGCGGTTTTGGTGGAACGGATTGAGGGCTGTTACTTTAATGTAGTCGGGTTGCCCCTAGGCAAACTGGTAGCCATGCTTCAGGGTTTTGGAATTTCAATCTGGCAGGAGTAAGATGGATAAACTACTTACGATTAAAAGTTTGCCTCCTGAAGAACGGCCCAGGGAACGGTTGATCCATTATGGGCCGGAAAATTTATCAGCTGCCGAATTAATTGCGATTATTCTCAGAACCGGCTCCGCCAGGCGCAGTGCCTTGACTTTGGCTGAAGCGTTGTTGGGATCGTTTAAGGATTTAGATGGATTAGCTAAAGCCTCCTGGGAAGAGATGGCAGAATTACCCGGCATGGGGCAAGCCAAAGCCGTTCAGCTAAAGGCAGCGTTTGAATTGGGGCGCCGAATTTTTACCCGCAGTCCGGTAAGGTTGCCGGAGATAAAAAAGCCCCATGATGTATATGAACTGCTGAAAACCGGCTTTCAGAACCTGGACCGGGAACATTTTAAAGTGGTCCACTTAAATGTTAAAAACCAGGTTTTAAAAGTGGTGACTACTGCAATCGGTCTTTTAAGTTCAGCGCCGGTCCATCCCCGTGAGGTTTTTAAAGAAGCGATCAAATCTAACTGCGCCGGTCTGGTTTTAGCTCATAATCACCCGAGTGGCGACCCTAATCCAAGCCGGGATGATTTGATTTTAACTACCCGGTTGCGGGAAGCTGGTGAGATTATCGGGATTCAAATTATTGATCATGTTATTTTCGGTGATAATCGTTATATCAGCTTGAAAGAACAGGGCAAATTATGATAGAAAAATAAACCAAATATTTAAATTGCGGAAGGGGTTTAGGGATGTTAAAGTCTATACTGGGACGATTTGCCAAGGATATGGGTATTGATTTAGGAACAGCGAACACCCTGGTCTATGTTAAGGGTAAAGGAGTGGTGTTGCAAGAACCTACGGTAGTGGCGATTGAAAAGGATACTAATAATATATTCGCGGTAGGAAACGAAGCCAATCTGATGGTGGGACGGACACCCGGTAATATTGTGGCGGTTCGTCCCATGAAAGATGGAGTAATCGCTGATTTTGACGTAACCGAAAAGATGTTACGCTATTTTATCAATAAAGCCGGAAAAAACGTAGGAATCCTTTCGCCGCGAGTAATTATTGGCGTACCCTCCGGTGTGACCGAAGTTGAAAAACGGGCTGTTATGGACGCCGGAATTCAAGCCGGAGCCAGAGAAGTATTTTTGATAGAAGAACCGATGGCGGCGGCGATTGGCGCCGGGTTACAAGTTGAAGAGCCCAGCGGTAACCTGATTGTCGATATCGGCGGGGGTACGACGGAGGTTGCTGTAATATCCCTGGGTGGGATCGTGTCCAGCCGTTCGCTCCGGGTGGCCGGTGATGAAATGAATGAAGCAATTGCCCATTACATCAAGCGTCACTATAATTTGATGATTGGCGAGCGTTCCGCCGAAGATATCAAAAAAGAAATCGGTTCAGCCTACCCTGACGATAGCCTTAAGGAATCAATGGAGATCAGAGGGAGGGATCTGTTGACCGGGTTGCCAAAGACTATCGTGGTAACCAGTAAGGAGATTCAGGAAGCCTTAGCGGAACCGGTTTCCAGTATTCTCGAAGCGGTCAAAATGACTTTGGAACGGACCCCGCCTGAATTAGCTGCCGATATTTTAGACAAAGGTGTGGTTATGTCCGGAGGCGGTTCTTTGTTAAAGGGAATTAACCGTTTATTATCGGAAGAAACCGGAATGCCGGTGCAAATTGCGGAAGATCCTTTAACCTGCGTAGCCAGGGGAACCGGGATTGCTTTGGAACGTAGTTATCATGATTTTCGGCGGGGTGTATTAATTTCCAATAAAAAGATGGCTTAGCAAAGGGTGATCTGTAGTTGCTGCAGATATTTCATAATAGAAGATTCTTAATGTTTTTTGCGGTAATCTTTCTCTTAATCACCTGGGTAATGTTTGTTACGTCCCGAGGGAGAGTAACCGAAAGTAAATGTGAGTACTTTTTAAACACCGCAATTGCTCCATTGGAAAACCTGTTCAGCTTTTCCAGTAAGGCCATCAGCGACGGCTGGAAAAACCTGTCCGAATTGGCACACTTAAAAGTTGAAAACCAAAAGTTACGGGCTAAGCTCTACCAGTTGCAAACCCGTCAGTTGAGTTATGCCATTTTAAAGGAGGAAAACGACCGGCTGCGTGATGCCTTGCGGTTTGAAAAAAACCAAATCCATCAATTGGTTACAGCGGAGATCATTGCGGTAAGCCCTAACAATTGGAATTATACA
Source organism: Bacillota bacterium (assembly GCA_036564195.1). Classification (GTDB taxonomy): domain Bacteria; phylum Bacillota; class UBA4882; order UBA8346; family UBA8346; genus DATCLA01. The sequence continues at coordinate 3,154 of DATCLA010000302.1, read as the reverse complement.
TTTGTGATTAATAAGGGGTCACGCCATGGGTTACAAAAAGGTTTAGCTGTAATCAGTCCGGAAGGAGTGGTCGGCCGTATCGGGGAAGTCCGGAAAAATTCCGCAGAAGTAATCTTAATCAGCGATGCCCGTGAAGGGAACTATATCGGCGGTGTGGTCCAACGTACCAATAATATGGTAATCGTTCGCGGCGGCGGCGCAACCCGGGGCCTGTGCACGATTAATCCGGCCATTGACAGTTATTTTTTTGATTTAAAGAAAAATGATTTAATTATTACCAGCGATGCTAGTGAAAAGTTTCCCAGCGGTATTCCCATTGGGAGAGTAACCGTTGTCAATAAAAGCAGTAATAAACTGGCGCATCAGGCGCTGATTAAACCAGTTGTGCAACTTGGTAAATTGAAATTCGTTTATGTAGTAAAAATGATTAAAAGGCCACCAGAGCCTATTACGCCAAAGGAAATTAACCGGTTACTTGCTCCGGCGAGTCCGCGGGTTTCGCAAGAGACTGCACCGGTTACTCCGCAGCCGGTGACGGCACCGCCGGCGGCTTCATTGCCTCCGTCAGCTTCCAGAACACCCATAACCTCCTCCGCACCAGTAAGTACCATTAATCTGGGAGGTCAGTAAATGCGCTATTTAATTTTAGCTTCGGGCGTAGTTTTAGGCGTGGTGATTCAGTCGACCTGGTTGGCCCAGTTGTACTTGCCCGCAGATGTCAGACCGGATCTGGTGTTTATCATTGTCATCTCCTATGCTTTATTGAAAGGTCCCTATATCGGCGCTAATTTAGGACTCCTGGCCGGTTTTTTTATGGATTTGGTAGCTGGGAATATTATCGGCATCGGAGTATTCACTAAAGTATTAGCCGGATTTTCTGCCGGTTTGTTGGAGAAAACGATTTTCAAGGATAATCTCTTAGTACCGGTGTTTGCGGTTTATTTCGGTACTTTTTTGTTTGAAACCCTGAATCTGGTAGTTTATATTTCTTTCGGTGCTAATTTGAATTTTTGGGGGAATGTATTACATACCATTTTACCAATGGCATGTTATAATGCGGTCTTAGCACCGGTTATTTATCATTTATTATATAAAATAGACTATTTTATTTCGGAACGGTCCAGTGACTTTTAACGGAGGTAATTCGGTGAAAGAGGATTTCATTCGAGATTTGGAACCCAAATTTAAAATTTTGACTTCAATTGTAATTGGGGTTTTTATGATTTTGTTTTTCCGGATCTGGATCCTCCAAATCATGCAAGGCGACCGGATTATGTTAAAATCTCGGGAAAACCAGACCAGGATTATTCGAATTAATGCCCCACGCGGCATTTTTTATGACCGTAACGGTAAGATTATGGTCACCAGCAGAACTTCCCATAATGTGATGGCGGTTCCGGATGATCTAAAGGATAAACCGGAAGTAATTAAAAAGTTAAGCGAGATTCTTAAAATATCAGAAGCTGAGATCCGCAGCAGGCTCAAGCCGGATCCGAAGATGGCAGGGCGTTACCCTTATCAATATGTCCCCATCATGAAGGATGTCGATCCTCAGACCATTGTCAGGCTCTATGAATCCAAAATGGACCTTCCCGGCGTCGAAGTTGACCCGGTCCCCTTGCGTTACTATCCTAACGGTGAATTTGCCAGTCATTTGTTTGGCTATCTCCGGGAGATTAATGATCGGGAATTGTCGGAGTTAAAAAAAGACGGTTACCGGATTGGCGATATTTTGGGCAAAAGCGGCTTAGAGAAGACTTATGAACAATACTTGCGCGGAGTGGACGGCGGCATTATTTTTGAAGTTGATATTCACGACCGTCCGTTGCGCCGCCTCGAATACAGAGAACCGCAGCCGGGAAACAATCTGCACCTGACACTGGATTATAAACTGCAATTAGCTGCGGAACAAGCATTGGAAGAACAGTTTAACTATCTTCAAGAGCACACTAAGTACAAAAAAGCCAAATCCGGGGTAGCCTTGGCGATGGATCCTCGGACCGGTGATATCTTAGCGATGGTCAGTAAACCGGGGTACGACCCCAACATTTTTGTCGGACCGATTCCGAAAGCTGTCGCTAAACAACTGTACAACAACCCGTTGAATCCCTTTACCAACCGGGCCTTACAAGGTGAATACGCGCCGGGTTCAACGATTAAACCATTGACGGTGATTACTGCGCTGATGGAAAATAAAGTCACTTTGGAGGACCGCTTTTATTGTAACGGTTATGACCCTCAACCCTATTATCCGAAATGTTGGACGGTATCAAATTCGGTACCGGTGCCGATCCATGGTTCCGAAAATATCATTGATGGGCTGAAAAATTCGTGTAATATTGTGATGAATGAATTAAGCCGTCGGGTGGGAATTGGTAACTTATCCAAATATGCCCGGAATTTCAGGTTTGGTAAACCGACCGGAATTAATCTGGCTCCCGGCGAAAAGTCAGGCTTTGTACCTGATGCTGAATGGAAATGGCGTCGTTATAAGGACAAATGGCGGCCTACGGAGACAGCCCATTTTGGGATTGGCCAGGGAGCATTAACGGTTACTCCACTACAGTTAGCACAGTTTTATGCCGGAATCGCCAACGGCGGCAAGATTTATCGCCCCCGCCTGGTTACTAAAATTACCAATGAATCGGGGGAGGAGATTGCTAGGTTTAAACCGGAATTGGCTGCTAATTTGAATATGGCACCCGAAGCAGTGGCTATTGTCAAGGAAGGTTTAAAGCGGGTAGTGGCGCCTGGGGGTACGGCCGCAAGTACGTTTAGAGGTTTTCCCCTGGATCGGTATCCGGTGGCCGGAAAAACCGGTACCGCCCAAAAGCCACCTTATGACAATAACGGTTTATTTGCCAGTTTTGCACCGGTCGATAACCCCGAGATCGTGGTGGTGGTTATCATTGAACAGGGGGGATCCGGCAGTGCCGGTGCGGCCCCGGTGGGACGGAAAATATTAGAGGCCTATTTCGGCATTGAAAGAGAGGAACCAAAAGCGAAAACTGCTTCAAAACCATCCGGTGCCGCCGGTAATACGCCGCTTCCGACCGGAACCGTTCCGCCGGTTAGTGCTACCCCTGTCCCTAGTGTTAATAATAGCCCGGTGCAAAGCAGATCCGGTGCAGTTGTCACTGGGGCAGAGTAGTAG
>DATCLA010000301.1:0-4463 GCA_036564195.1 Bacillota bacterium | reverse complement strand
TCTGAGTCGTCACCAATAAATTATTTTTAAAGGTATTTCGGGCATAACATGAAGTGAAAAAGGATACTATTCACAGAGGTGAATCCATGAAACATCGTGTCGTGATCACAGGGATGGGAGCTGTAACTGCAGCCGGGATCGGGATCGAGAAATTGTGGAATTCAGTAGTTAACGGTATCTCCGGGGTTGATTATGTTGAATCGTTTGATACCACCGGTTTTGAAGTGAAGATTGGGGCGGAAGCTAAGCAGTTTGACCCATCCCAATTTATGGAGAAAAAGGAATTACGGCGGACTGATCGCTTTATCCAGTTGGCGGTAGCTGCCGCGAAACTGGCTTTAGCTGATGCAAATTATAAGATTAATCAGTTGAATGCTGGACAAATCGGAGTGATTATCGGTTCAGGAATCGGCGGAATCAAGACGTTTGAAGAACAAACTAAAATTTTTTTGAAAAAAGGACCTAACCGGGTTAGCCCCTTTTTTATCCCGATGATGATCCCGGATATGGGATCAGGTTATGTTTCAATTGTCACCGGAGCTAAGGGACCGAATCATACAGTAGTTAGCGCTTGCGCATCAGGCGCTCATTCCATTGGGGACGCTTTCCGTTTAATCCAAGACGGATATGCAAAAGCAATGATTACTGGGGGAAGCGAGGCGGCAATTACGGCGGTTTCCTATGCCGGTTTTTCTTCTGCCGGGGCACTTTCTACTAATAATGAAGACCCGAAAGGCGCTAGTCGGCCCTTTGATTTACACCGTGACGGCTTTGTCATGGGCGAAGGTGCCGGAATTATTATCTTAGAAGAATTGGAACAGGCGCTAAAACGGAACGCCCGAATTTATGCTGAAATTGTCGGTTTTGGAGCATCAGGCGATGCCTATCATATCACAGCGCCGGATCCGGAAGGAATCGGTGCGACAGCTGCCATGCGCTTGGCAATTGCCGACGCCGGGATTAGACCGGAACAGGTTTCTTATATCAATGCCCATGGGACAGGCACCGGGCCAAACGACCGGATCGAAACCAAAGCCATTAAGCAGGTGTTTGGGGAAAATGCCTTTAAATTAGCGGTAAGTTCCACCAAATCTGTAACCGGGCACCTGTTGGGGGCTGCCGGCGGGGTTGAAGCGATCATTTCAGCCTTGGCTTTAAAGGAAGGACTGATTCCCCCCACCATTAATTATCATACTCCCGATCCCGAATGTGACCTCGACTATGTCCCTAATCAGGCCCGTAAAGCTAACTTGGAGTACGCACTATCCAATTCGTTAGGGTTTGGAGGACATAATGCCTGTATAGCACTGAAACGGTATAGTGAATAATTAACAGGATCGCAATTAAATGATTAGCTTATTATCTATTCATTTCCCAGAAGCACAACGAAAGGCTTGCAAATTAAGATGAAAAAAACTAAAAGAGAACATAACTCCCAAAATGAACCGTCAATTGCTGAATTGGCGGTTCAACTCAATTTTAAACCGGTTAATGAAGAATTATTCGAAATTGCCTTTACCCATTCATCCTATTCCTACGAAAGTAATGTTCCGCATAACGAACGTCTAGAGTTTCTTGGCGATAGCGTACTGGCATTAATAGTTTGTCAATACTTATATCAACATTACCCCGATTATCCCGAAGGAAAGCTGGCTCAGTTGAAGTCAACCTTGGTCAGTACCTCCGTTTTGGCGGGCTTTGCAGAGAAGCTCCAGTTAAATCGTTTTCTTCGGTTGGGGGAGGGGGAACGGAAGACCCATGGAAGTCAGAAACGGAAGATTCTGGAGGACCTGTTTGAGGCCTTTCTGGGTGCTTACTATTTGAATTTTGGATTGGAGGCAACCATTAAATTTGTCCTGCCATTGATTGAGGAATGTTTACCGGAAATTATGCGACAGGCGGAAGCCATTAATGCCAAATCACTACTTCAAGAATTAACTCAGACCAAAGGAATAGTTCCGGAATACCGGCTGGTGAATGAAGAAGGTCCTCCTCATAATAGAACTTTCACGGTAGAGGTTTATTTAGGCCGGGAAAAATATGGTCAGGGCAGCGGTAAAACACTCAAAGAAGCCCAAAGCCATGCTGCGCTTGAAGCGATTGGTACCCTAAAGAAGCATAAATAAATTTGGGGGTAAGGGTTTTTTTTGGCAAGGCGTTGAATATGATATAAAAAAAGTGGGTGTTCTCATAGTCTCTGATTCATTTTTGTAACTTCCCTGTTTTGAGAAATGATGACCCCGCTCCGAAGCAAGAAGAGACATTTTTGTAGGAGGCTTTCTAATGGATGTATTAAAAGTTTCTGCAAATTCAGTCCCAAAATCGGTAGCCGGAGCTTTAGCCGCAGTCTTGAGAGAAAAGAGTATGGCTGAGGTTCAGGCAGTGGGCGCCGGAGCAGTAAACCAGGCTGTTAAAGCCATTGCCATTACCCGGGGCTATGTGGCTCCAAACGGAATTAATCTAATTTGTACACCAGGTTTTGCCGAAATAAACATTGATGGTGAGCTTCGTACAGCAATTAAATTCATAGTCGAACCGCGTTAATGTCCCGAAACCGCCTCCCGCGGTTTTGTTCATTTGCACCCTATTTTTATTAGGCAATCCCGTCTTTTTTGGGATTGTTTCTTTTTTCAGGAGTTTGTGGTAAAATAGCTTAGAATAAAGGGGGATCAATTTGTACTTAAAACGCCTTGAAATACTAGGTTTCAAGTCTTTTGCCGATAAAATCAGGTTGGAATTCCTGCCTGGGGTAACTGCAGTAGTCGGTCCAAACGGCAGCGGTAAAAGTAATATTTCCGATGCGTTACGTTGGGTTTTAGGGGAGCAAAGCCTTAAAAACTTACGCGGCGCCAAGATGGATGACCTTATTTTTGCCGGCAGCGAACTCCGTAAGCCGCTGGGGCTGGCCGAGGTGACGATGGTGCTGGATAATTCTGATCATTCGGTCCCCATTGATTTTACCGAGATTTCAGTGACCCGGCGTTTGTTTCGTTCCGGGCTGAGTGAGTATTTGATTAATAAAGCTCCGGTGCGGTTGAAGGACATTCATGAGTTATTTTTTGATACCGGTCTGGGAAAAGACGCTTATTCTGTGATCGGGCAGGGTAAAATCGACGCGATTCTTTCAGCAAAAGCCGAAGAGCGCCGCAGCATTTTTGAGGAAGCTGCCGGAATCATGAAGTATAAATCCAGAAAACAAGTGGCTGAACGGAAGCTCGAGGAAACCGGCAATAGTTTGTTACGGATTAAGGATATTATCAACGAACTTACTTCACAGTTGAAGCCATTGGAAAAACAGTCCTACCTGGCCACTCGTTTTTTAGAGTACCAGGAACAATTAACCGATCTGGAAATTAACTATTTGGGCCGAAAGATTATTAACCTGCAAACTGGGTTGGAGGAATTATCCCGTTCCCAGCAAGAAGTGGCGGAGCGATTGCGGGAATTTGAAAGCCAGAGCAATTTGGTTGATGCGGATCTTGAAGCACAACGGTTACTTTTGTTAAAACGGGATGAGCAAATTGACCAACTACAGGAAGAATTTTACCGGATGCAAAATGCAGTTGATAAATATAATGAGCAAATTAACTTCCTGACTGCAAAGATTAACGATCTGGAAAAGCAAGAACTTGAGCTTGAAAAAAGCCTTAACTCCAATTTACAACGGAAGGAACAGATGTTACGGGAAGAAGCGGCTATTGAAGGGCAAATTGCCCAGGTAAAGCAGATCCTGGAGACCGACACCGGCCAGTTGACGGAGACCGAGACTGAGCTGGAGCAGTTGTCGTCTAAGTTAAAACAGTTGGAGAAGGCAGAACAAAAGTTAAAAGATACCTTAATTGAAGTCTTAAATGAAGTGGCCACGTTAAAAAACCGAGCCAATAGTACGGTACTGCAAAATGAGTTCATTCAAAGACAAGTGGATGATTGCCGTAAAAAGTTAGGGTTTTTGCATAAGCAATGTACAGAATTGGAGGAAAAACGGAGTAATCTGCAGGCAAGTTTGGAACAAATCCAGACAGAGATTACTGACATTCATAAGTATCAAACTGAGTTAAGTTATCAAGTAATTAGGCTGGAAGAGGAGATTAACTCCGTTGAGGCCAAAAACCTCGAATGGCAACAGAAAATTCGGGGACTGGAAGGTAAAATTAGTGTTTTGACGGAGCTGGAAAAAAGCCATCAGGGGTATTTACAAGGAGTCAAAGCGTTGGTTGATGAAGGGATCGGCCAACCCTTCCATCAGGCAATCCATGGGATTGTAGCGGATTTGATGAAGGTTAAACCTGGCATGGAGTTAGCAATCGAAACTGCATTGGGTACTGCCTTGCAAAATGTAGTGATTGAGGATGATCGTGCCGCTCAGGAGGCGATCGCCTATTTAAAGCGGCATAAGAAAGGCCGGGCTACATTTCTGCCTTTAAACCAGCTGCGGGCGACGGAGCCCCGGCTATTACAATATC
>DATCLA010000300.1:0-7984 GCA_036564195.1 Bacillota bacterium | reverse complement strand
AATATTTAGCCATAAAAATTATATTATCAGCTGGTTTAATAATATTTTTGGTATAAAGTTGAAAATAATAATAAAATAAATTATTCGCTGCCGAAGGATGAATTCCTTCCCAAAATTATTATTGTTGGAAACTACGGATTCTATACGCCACTCCTAAACTTTTTGCAACTTTTCCTATATTATCTAAATTAATCCCCGGATAGTCTACTGCCGACACCACCACTTTCGGGATATAGTTACGGCTGCGTTTAACAAAGTCCAATAAGGCCGGATAAGCTTTTAGCCCATACTGACTCTGGGTTATTCTAGCATAGGCGGCAGCGTCTTCCGCATTCAGGCTAATCGAAATTACATCTATCAAACCTGCCAATTGCGGCAAAATATCATAACCTAAAAATAAATCCGCCAAACCATTGGTATTTAAGCGGACCGGTACCGCAAACTGTTTGACCCAGCGGGACACTTCCACGACAACTTCGGGGCGGGTTAATGGTTCACCATAACCACAAAATACAACTTCTCGGTAACCGGAGGGGTTACCGATCGCTGCGGTGATTTCCGTTACCGTCGGTTCATGTTCCAACCACAAATCATAACCAACCCCATGAGCCGTTTGCCGAATACAGAAAAGGCAGGCGTTCGGACAGCGGTTTGTGATATTAAGATATAATCCCTGGTTTAAGGGGTACGCAATCACCATTTCCTTACCATGCATCTGGCATCATCCTTCTTCGTCAGAATCATCTTTAAGGCTCTCTGTTCAGTCTATGCGAAAGAGTCGTTTAGCATTAACCGTGGTCAGTTCCATTACTTCGACAACGGACCGGTTCTGAACTTCGGCCAACTTTTCTCCCACCGTCCGCACCCGCTCTGGTTCATTACGCTGGCCGCGCCAAGGGTGTGGCGTTAAATATGGAGCATCGGTTTCAACTAATAAGCGGTCCAGCGGCAAGCCCTGGGCCACAGCACGCAGCTTATGAGCATTCTCAAATGTAAGCGAGCCGGTGAAGGAAATATACAACCCCAAATCCAGACATTTCCGTGCAATCTCGCTGCTTCCGGAGAAACAATGCATCACCCCACCCGCCGGACCTAAAGCAGTTTCGCTTAGAATCCGGATCGTATCCTGATGCGCCTCACGGTTATGGATAATCACCGGCTTGGCTAATTGCTTAGCCAGTAATAGCTGATCCCGGAATGCTGCAATCTGTTCCTCTCGGGGAGAATAGTCATAATGATAGTCCAAACCGATCTCACCCAGCGCCACTACTTTGGTCTCTCCCAGCAACTCCCGAATCACAGTAGCGGTCTGTTGATTCCATTGCCCGGCATCATGAGGGTGAATCCCTACTGCTGCATAGATAAAGTCATATTGTTTGGCCATCCGAACTGCCTCCCGGGAAGACTCCAGGTCATATCCAACCACTATCAGACGCCCAATACCGGAGTGGACTGCCCGTTCAATTACTGCCGGGCAGTCCGCTTTAAAAGCCTCATCGTTTAAATGACAATGTGTATCAACCCACATCTATCTCACCTTAGCACCCGAACCAATCGTAGCCTCCGGGCACACTAAACATACCTGACCTTGATCGTTAGTGGCTGCCAACAACATCCCTTGGGAGATAATCCCCCGCAACTTAGCAGGCTTAAGGTTGGCTACCACTACAACTTCCTTGCCGATCATAGTTTCCGCATCATAATATTGGGCGATCCCGGCAACAATTTGCCGTTCGACATCACCGATCCGGATTTGCAGCTTTAACAGTTTATCGGAACCTGCCACTTTTTCGGCTGCCACCACTGTGGCTACTCTTAAATCAATTTTCGCGAATTCCTCAATGGTAATTACTTCGTCTTGGGAAACCTGCGGTTTTGCTGCCACCTGTTTCTGTTCTGCTTTTGCAGGACTGGGCTGCTTTGTCTTTTCAATCTCAATCCGCGGAAAAATCGGATTGCCTTTTTGAACCCGGATCCCCGGTTTTAGCCCGCCCCACTGCGTAGCGGTATCATAGTCGGTTTGGCCTTGGGGGATACCCAGTTGCATACGGATTTTTTCCGGAGTCTCGACCAGAAACGGCACTAAAAATTCGGCCACTAGCCGCAATGACTCTGCCATTGTATACAGAACTGTATGCAAACGTTCCCGATCTTCTGGCTTTTTTGCCAGCGACCAAGGAGCTGCCTCGTCAATATATTTGTTGGTACGGCTGACTAACTTGAAAATTGCCGCTAAGGCCAGATTGACCTCTAAGCGTTCCATCGCCTGGCGCAACTCAGTCCGGCTGTGCTCAGCTTGTTCAATAATCTGCCGGTCCAACTCCTGATATACTCCGGGGACGGGAATAACACCATCGTTAAATTTTTCAATCATTGACAAGGTGCGATGGAGTAAATTTCCTAAGTCGTTGGCCAGGTCGGTATTAATACGGAGCACCAAAGCGTCTTCACTGTAATAGCCATCCGAACCAAATGGAAATTCCCGTAATAAATAATAACGGACCGCATCAAGCCCATATTTTTCAATTAAAACCAGCGGGTCGATTACATTCCCCTTTGACTTGGACATCTTCCCGCCATCCAATACCAGCCAGCCGTGGCCAAAAACCTGTTTTGGCAGCGGCAGATCCAACGCCATTAAGATTATTGGCCAAATAATCGTATGAAAACGCATAATTTCCTTTCCGACCAAATGTAAGTCAGCCGGCCAATATTTCTGAAATAACTCCGTCTTCTCCGGATAACCTAAAGCCGTAATATAATTGGATAACGCATCCAGCCAGACATAAACCACATGTTTGGAGTCGAAAGGAACTTGAATTCCCCAGTTAAACGTAGTACGGGAGACACACAGATCTTCCAGGCCCGGCTTTAAAAAATTATTAATCATCTCATTTTTTCTGGAGACCGGCTGGATGAATTCAGGATGTTCTTCAATATACCGGATCAAGCGGTCGGCATATTTTGAAAGCTTAAAGAAGTAACTTTCTTCCTTGACTAACTCCACTTCCCGGCCGCAGTCCGGACATTTCCCCTCCTGCAGCTGACGTTCTGTCCAAAAAGCCTCACAGGGAGTGCAATACCAGCCCTCATACTCACTTTTATAAATGTCACCTTGCCGGTATAAACGTTCAAATATTTGTTGGACCGCTTGTTCATGGCGTTTTTCGGTAGTCCGGATAAAGTCGTCATTACTGATTTGAAACTTACGCCATAACTCTTTAATATTGGCGACAATCCGATCCACGTAAGCCTGGGGGGTAATTCCGGCTGCCTCAGCTCGGCGTTGGATCTTCTGTCCGTGTTCATCGGTACCGGTTAAAAAACGGACATCATCCCCGATCTGACGGTGATAACGGGCTAAGGCATCCGCAATCACCGTGGCATATGCATGGCCAATATGCAAGTTGTCACTGGGGTAATAAATCGGAGTCGTAATATAAAACTTTCCCATTTACAAATCTTCCTCCCATTTTTATTTATTTTTCATTTTTGGCAACAAAAAAAGCCTCTGTCGCTAGGGACGAGAGACTTAGCTTCGTGGTACCACCCTACTTTTTCTTCCGTTGTCGAAAGAACTCCAAAGGTCTTTAACGCAACCTAAACGTCCAACCTTACTCCAATTCAGGCGGCAACTCCGGAATCATCTTCCTTATCTCCCGGACCGGATTTCCACCCATTCCCGGCTCTCTATACCGTTAATGATAAGTACTGTTTTCCTTCAAAGTCTTTGACAGCGCGGAAACCATTCTTCAAGATCGCGCTGCTGATTAATTTGTTATTAATATATATAGCGATTCTCAAAAGTTTTGTCAAGCTACCCTATGGTATTTTTAACAAAATAAAAATTAACAATGCCTTTTTGGTACTGTAAAATTAATAAATTAGAACCAATATAAATCTGGCAAAGCTTAAACCGTCCCCAACCCAGATCCCCTTACTTTCAATCGATTCCAGTCAGAGGATATCTGAAGTAACAACTACCTATTAAGTATAATTATACCGAATTCTCTTTCCAGATTTAGCACCTTTTGTTTGTTCATTTTTTTGTATTATTTTACAGAAATATACTTCTAAAAGAACGAGAAAAACCTTAAAAAAGTGATAATAATAGGTATAATAGGAATTTATTCTAATATTTTAACGTATTTTATCTATTTTTAACATTGGATATAATTGACTTTGAATCTAAATATAGGTATAATAGGAACTGTGGATGTCGAATTTTAACGAAAAAGGAGTTGCTGTCAAAATGATGAAATCTACAGGGATTGTTAGAAAAGTTGATGAATTAGGGAGGGTGGTTATTCCTATCGAATTACGCCGGACATTGCAAATTGACGAAAAAGACGCCCTTGAAATTTATGTTGACGGTGAAAAAATTATATTAAAGAAATACGAACCCGCCTGTATCTTTTGCGGTAATGCAGAAGGGATTAAGAATTTTAAAGACAAGAACATCTGCCAGTCCTGTTTGGAAGCCATGCGCGGGGCGTGCTAATCGTTACCACCATCCTCTGGGTGTTTGTATTGTTGCAGATAAAGCCGGTAGATCTCTTTAGTGGATCGACCGGTTTTTTTTGCAATCTTTTTAAGCTTTTCTTTTAATGTTCCGTTCATAACAGAAAGGCCATCGGCTAATTCAGTCAATAATTCATTTGTCGAATTTTGAAGGTTTAGCTGGTGATTGTTGGATCCAGTTACTAATATTGTATACTCACCTTTACCGCCAAATTGTTCTACCATTTTAATTAAACTATTTAAATCAGCTCTGACAAATTCTTCATGTACTTTTGTTAATTCACGGGCTAAGACCGCCGGGCGATTTCCAAATACCTTATAAATATTCGCCAAGGTTTTAGCCAACCGGTGCGGCGCTTCATAAAAAATTAAGGTATCTGGAATTGATGCTAATTGTTTAAGCACTTCCATCTGGTCATTGCTTTTGCGAGGCAAAAACCCTTTAAAATAGAAACCTTTACTTGCCAGACCCGAAGCAGCCAAAGCTGTAACTACTGCCGAAGCCCCCGGAACCGGAACTACTGAAATCCCCAGTTTAATTGCCTCAGCTACCAACCAACTTCCCGGATCGGAGATTCCGGGCATCCCGGCATCACTAACCACCGCCACATTCAGGCCTGCTGTTAACAGCCGGATTATTTCCGGGGCCCGCTCCCGTTCATTGTGCTGATGGTAACTGATTAACTTTTGCTTAATTTCGAAATGGTTCAGCAGTTTTAGTGTATGCCGGGTGTCCTCGGCTGCGATTAAGTCAACTTCTTTCAGAATCCGGATAGCGCGAAAAGTTATATCCTCTAAATTACCAATCGGGGTTGCCACCAAATATAAGGTACCAGTATTGGAATTCATTAATACTCAATTCCTTTTCGGGCAGTGATTCCGCTCTGATACGGATGCTTCACCGCTTTCATTTCCGTAACCAAATCGGCAATTGCCAGGAACGGTTCCGGCATTGTCCGGCCGGTTAAAACTACTTCCAAATTTTTAGGTTTATTACGCAAGAATGTCAGTACTGTTTCCAACGTTAGTAGTTTACAGTTGACCGCGTGACTTAGCTCATCAATAATCAGTAAATCGATGGTTCCTGAATAGGCCAATTGCACTAATTGCCGCCACCCTTGGTTCGCTTGTTCAATTTCATTAGGTTCCGGATCGCGGCCATAGATAAACCTGCCATTACCTAGCGGATAAACCGCTATTTGCGGCTTTAATGCAGCTAAAGCCAATTGTTCTCCGGTACTGTTCCCGGCTTTTAGCATTTGAAAAACTGCTACCCTTAAACCCTGGCCCCAGGCCCTGACCGCCAATCCAATCGCAGCAGTAGTCTTTCCCTTCCCGTCGCCGGTATACACCTGGATTAATCCTGGATTCATATCATTATCCCTCTGATTACAGAAGTTACTCAAATAGTTTTAACCAAAAATTTAAGTTTTGGTCAAATTTTGATCTTCATGGTTAAAAGCTACCGCAATTGATACTTGATCCATTCTTCTTTTTACGCCAATTAAATGGCCTTGTTGAGTACAAAATAAGGCAACCATCTCCGCAGCCATTCCCTGCTCGACTTCTTCACTACATATTTTTGAGGCCGTTACCAGCTTAGGAAAGTCGTTGGCGTTAAGTATAATTACGGAAACTCCAAAATCCCGTCCCGCTTCACCCAATGTGCTTTGGTTGGCATATCGGTCGATTGATACTAACTGTTTAATACTGCGAATCGACCAATTCTGTTCCCGGAAAAAGCGTCGAATTACACCAGCTACCCTTAAACCGGTAACACCTTTCGAACAGGCAATCCCAACCGTCAAACAGGCGGGACGCAACGCCATTACCTGCATGCTGACTGGAATAATCACTGGGGGATTTTGATAACCAATTATTAATAGTAGTTTTTCATTATTTCCAAACTGTAAATCATCACCATTCTCAACCCTTACATGCTCGGGCCATTGAATATTTAAACCCCAACGATCCCAGACCACCATTGGTTCTCCATTGCGGAATGCATTAGTAAACCTGGGGATTAACTCCCGGGACTCAATTTGCATCCTGTATTGTCTGGACAACTCTTCAAGCAATGGCACACTTTGTTTTTCTACTAAGGAAGTCAGTACAGCTTGGGCTCCAATGTTATCAGCCAAACGTTGCACCAGTTGATTGACTTCATTATTATATCCGGATAAAAGGTTGATTACAAAATTCCCGTTTTCATCTATAACCAAAACTACCGGATCGGAGGCTCGGCTACTCAATAATGGAGCTAAAATTCGTACCGCTGTTTCTAAATCCATGATTAGGATTAAAACTTTTGCAATTGAAAACAGCTCCCGTACTTCACTACTAAGAGGTTGTCTAAAACCATGTTTGCCTCCGGAACCCGAAAAACGTTGCGGCACCCTTAAAATAGCATCAACCCGGTTTGCAATATCTTCTCCTAACCGGGCCCCGCGTTCAGTATGTGCAATTATATAAAATTCTTTTCCCATTTTTCACAATCCCTAACGATGCTGCAGCAAAGTATCGTCTTCCAATTTAAAACTAACCTACGATATTCTCTTTGGAAAGATAAAATTCCTACCATTTATTATTGATTAAAGCAAGTTTTTTAATAAAAACCACTGCTGTGTTGTTACCAAAAAAAGAGCAGGCTGTCCCAACAGACAGCCCTAATTCATAGGCATCATATTTTACTAATAGTAATAGACACTCCCGGAAGAATTAAATTTGGGGAAGATATCTACTTTGGTAACTACATCCAGCTGGGTCCATTCCGATACCTTTACCAGAATGTGGGCAACCACTTTTTGCATCAAAGTTCCCGGGCAGGTATCAGTTCCTGGAGTAAGGCTAAAGTCAGTGTCAATATTCAGGAGATGATTTTGAATATCCAGGAAACAGTTATCAGGGTCAACTCCCGGGATATCTACTGTTAACATAAACGGTAAATCTTCCGTTGTATGACGGACAATCCCTTCCGGGTCTACATAAAAGATTTGTTTATGAATAACTCCTTGTTTGACAACTTTATTTTTAAATACATGGTCAACAACATCTTTAATCTCAGCCTTTATTTTATCGATTTTAATCGCTTTTATCGGAATTGAGCCTTCAACAACAACCTGGCCGACCTTTTCTCCAATCACTCGTAATACTTTAATACGTTCGGTACTTATCTTCACTTGTTGCTTCGGTGAGGCAACTTTCGAACAACAATTCATTTTATACCTCCTCTTTGAAGGGGCCCCTTTTATCAATAGTTTATGGAATTCAAGCAGATACTGAACCGAGCAAAGAGAATATTTTCGGTGTTTACCTTAGTCTTTCGTCACTCTAAAGGCAGCTTTGTCAGAGCAGCTTTCATAATCATAATAAAACCACTTACCGGTGTAATCCGGTAAGTGGTTGTTAAAATTAATTCCTGGCAACGTTCTACTCTCCCAGCCGGTCGCCCGACCAGTACCAT
>DATCLA010000299.1:0-4649 GCA_036564195.1 Bacillota bacterium | reverse complement strand
CGTAGTGTAATGATTTTTTCGCGAAATTTTGTTATCTTTTCTGCCCTATCAATATCTTCTTTTGCTTTTTGGTAAGATCCTTTTTCAATGGCAGAAGCTGCTATCTCATTAAATACTGATATTTCTGTTTCAATTTCTTCAAGAAGTAATTCAAAAGCTGATCTTACATTAGAAGTATCTTTGGACATCCTCTCTCCCTCCAATTTAAAAACAGCTTATTTTTTAGTAAATATCATTCATTCCAACTTCAAATCATCTAGAAACTCAGAAGCTGGATCTATTCCGGTAACAAGCAAATAATCCCGTCCGCGGGTACAGGCAACATAAAGCAGGTGGCGCTCGGTATTATATAATTCTTCTAAATCTGCAACATCTGCTAATCGTATTTTCGAAATACTCCTATGGTAAATACACCTTCTCATTATGCCACTCCAGATATTCCACTCCCGGGAGATCCATCGTATTTTCCGGCAATACCATTAACCGTCTCCCATGCATCGCGTAATACTCCCGGCCGTTCCTATAATCTTCTTTGATCCGCCTGCTAACCTCTACCCGATAATCTTTGGTGATCGTCAGATAACCCCGATCGAATAAGGTATGCAAATCCTCCCGCAGCAACAGTCCGTTTCTGACCTCATGGGGGCCGTTTTGGGAGTAAGGTTTGATATGGAAAGCGTTTAATACCGGTAGGGTCTTTTCGCCGGTAATGGCGCAGCGGCGTTGGTAGGCGTCGGTGACCAGGACCCGGAAAGCGCCTTGGCCCAGACGAGGGCGGGTTAGATAGGGAACGCCGTAGCGGTCTTTGACGGCACTAGCGGTTAGGTCGAGGTTCGGTTCGTTTTGAATTACATTTTCTTTAGTTATTCGTTCGCTCATTCTGTCCCAAATGTTCCGTCCGAGTTCATCTTCGGTATTGAAGGTTTTTCCTTGGGTGAGGTTCTTAGGCCAAAAGCCGGAGACATCGATCCAGTCTTCTTCCGGGAAGAAAAACGGTTCGGATAGGATGATGCAGCCAATGATGGGGTCGATTTTATTTCTTCCCTCTTTGGAACGGTATCTTTGAATGGCGGTTCTAAGAGTTTGATAATCAGGTGTACCGTTCTTTTCGCCAAAGGCGTCCCAAGCCAACGAGATTGGGAGGAAGGTATGACGGACGAAGAAACCGCCGCCAACGATGTAATTGTATGGGCTGTGGAGTTTGAATAAAAAAGGTGCGCCGGGGTCGATGGCTTTAAACCCGGTTTTGCCACCGGGCTGCCAGAAGTTGATTTCGTCGGGGTGAAGTTGAGATAAATAGTTATACCAATTGTTATCGGTAACGGCAAGATAGAATTTCATTGTAATAGCCTCATAAGGAAAACGGGTATGTCAAAAATTTTGTGCTTTTTGCCAATACATTAGGCTCATAATCGGTTCCCTTATTAGTTTTTTGGTCATGTGTGATTCCGCCTTTCCTTTTGATTATACTTGATTTCAGATTGGAAAGGCTAAAAACGCAAATTATTCTATGTCTGCCGCAGGCTGAACCCCACGGCTAGATATATTGGTCGTGTAAACCCCTTCTGGCTATTAGGCCTAAAAGAGACTACCATGTTGTTACGTCTTTCCGGTTATTCCACTCTTCTCTTTCGTGCCTTATTCTCCATTCTAATTTTGATTGTTAATTAGAAGTAAATTCTTTAATATGTGTGAATATTCCTCTATAACAAGCAATCATGTAACAATTCGGAATATATTTTATTGCCATGAAGGGAAGACTATGTTATATCATTTGTAACCTAATTATGTAAAGATTAGGTAATCTTGTAAAAGGAGTGAATATTTATGGGCCAACCGAATTTAGTATCACTTAACATCCCAGAGGCAGAGCTGACGGAGATTAAGGATGCCATTAATGTGCTAATTACAAAACTGTTGCCCCATTTGAAGACCCTTTCGCCGGAAGAACGGCAGGAGTTGCCGAAGATGGGAATGAAGACGATGGGTTTTGTCCAAAAAGGCGTTGAACATTGCCAACAAAACCCGGAACTGGTCCCGGCCTATTTGAATGTGGAAGAACTGGTCAATGATTATAAAGCGGTAGAGTTAATCCGCTCCATGTATCAGCCGCTGTTACAAGTGACCGAAGGCCTCGAGGACACGATGACTTTGGCGGGCAGCGAAGCCCTTAGCGGAGTGTTGATCTTTTACAATGCGGTGCGGTATGGGAAGAAGTCAAAGGTCCAAAAGGCGGAGACGATTTATAACGATCTCCGGGCCCGCTATCCGGGCAGGTCGCGGAAGGATGAGGAAGAAAGCGCGTAGGTATTATTTTTATAAGGCATTATAGTGGAAGACCCTCCCTGTTGATAGTAATGGGGAGGGTTTATTTTTGCCTGTTCTAACCCTCATTCTTGCTTTCTCCCGGCAACGGGAGAAACGAAGGCTCTGTCTAAATCGCCCAAAACCGCAATCCCTAAAAGCTCCGCAGCGCCACAGTCCGTTTCTCCGCCGGAGGAGAAAGACAGAATGAGGAGTGGACCCTATTGGGAAATTGAAGAACTGCCGACATGGAGTCCGGAACCGCTCGCGCGGAGTCCGGAACCGGCAATTTGGAGTTGAAGGACTACGGGTGTGGAGTTCGGAACCCCTCGCTTGCAGCTCTGAACCGCTTGGGTGGAGTTCAGGACTGCTTGCTTGGAGTCCGGAAATCCTTGTTTGGAGTTGAGAACTGCTCACACGGAGTTCGGAACTAACAATTTGGACTTCAGGAACTGCAAATTTGGAGTTCGGAACCGCATGCGCAGAGTTCGAAACTGCCGGTTTGGAGTTCGGAACCCCTCGCTTGGAGTTCGAAACCGCACATTAGTTCGGTTTGGAACTGCAAACGATCAGTTCGGAACTGCTTGCCTGGAGTCCGGAACCGCTCGCGCGGAGTTCCAAGCTGCTCGCGTGGAGTCCGGAACTGCCCGTTCGGAGTTGGGGAACTGCTCGTTGTTAGTTTTGAACTGCTTGCATGGTGTTGGGAACTGCGGAGTTGGAGTTCGAAACTCCTTTTTTGAAGTTCGGAACTGCACGTGGGGAGTTCGGAACTCCTTTTTTGAAGTTCGGAACTGCACGTCCCGAATTCAGGACTGCTCGGGTGGAGTTTGGAAGTGCTCGCGCTAAATCTGGGAGTGAATGAGGAATATTTTGCTTCGTTCCCAGTTCACAACTGTAGGATAAGCTCTGTTAGTTACCAGTTCAAACAAACGTCGAGGGGGTTGGGCAAGTTTAGCAGGCCTATTGTATCTCCCGCAAAGGCGCGGAGACTCTGAGATGTTGGTTATCAGGACCGGGCCAACCCTCATTCTGTCTTTCTCCCTCGAGGGAGAAACGAACCGCGATTCCGCAAGTATTTTTCATGAAGTCAAGGTGAGATAATTCCATCCTTTACTAACCGGTCTAAAATGATTGAAAGCTCTTCTATGTAACGGTTTTGATTCCCATATCCCTCATAGGGAACCGCCCAATAATCAATATCGTGTAGTTTCGATATGATAATAGCATCTTTTTCATATTCCACAATCTTTATAGAACTTAGGCTAAAAGTGCGGAAGGTATTGCAGGTTTTATTTTGAATTATAAAAAAATTATTCTATACTTAGATATTCCAATCTAAAAACCGTCCTTTTTCCTTAGAAAAACGAAATGTCTGAAAATCTTCTGGAGATTCCCTAGTAAAAAGTCTCACTTTCATCTCAGATTTTAATGGTCTGTACAGAATTATAAAACCATAACGATATTTATAAGGCGGCTTTAATAATGCCTGAATCTTTTCCATATCATGACGTCTAAACCAATCTTTTTTTGTTTCTATCGCAATTAAATTATTGTCGTTTGAACCTCGTTTATGTAGCAATATGTCAGGACGAATTTTTATTAGATTTCCATTTTTATCATGAATTTCTTTTTCTCTATCTTTTTCATCCAAGTTCTTATTATATTCAAGGTCAACAATACAATAATTTTTTTCACCGCAAAATTGACGGTAATATTCATCAATATATATCGCCAATCTATGGTTAATGCATTCTTCTTTTACCCCTTGGTCAATTAACTTGTTATCATTTTCAATTAACTTTGACAATGATGATTCCATGATTTGCTTTACTGTCTTTAAATCCATTTTTATCCCTCATGTCAAATTGTCCTGAATAATACCTTGTCCGCACAGTTAGTGTATAAGTTCGCAATTTCAAAAGGGAAAACCATCGGAACTTCAAAATGATAAGTTACGTTGGCAAAGGTAAATATTCTCCAAAAATGAATCGATTATCGCTCCGGAACCAGGGTCAGCGCTTTGATACTATTAGTTTCCGGAAACCGACTCAAAAAAAATCAGTTCAACTGACGTTCTGGAACGCTTGAACAAAAAAATCCGCCGCCGTTCTAAAGTTGTTGGGATCTTTCCTTCAATGGATTCTTATAAACGACTTATTAGTTGTTATCTCATCTAATACGCTGAGGACTGGGAAACCTCTAGATGTAGTGCCCCCCATTGTCAAGACACAGATTCAAAAAAATAAGTTATGCTCCTTTCTGCATTTGATATGAAATAGCTCCGGAGAGCTGATTTCCAAAATAAACTTCAAACGGTGTTAAATCCTCAATCGAGGAATGAGGTC
>DATCLA010000298.1:0-1789 GCA_036564195.1 Bacillota bacterium | reverse complement strand
AACTGGGCTGGCAGCCACAGACCAGCTTTGAAACCGGACTCGCCGCGACAATCCGCTGGTATCAAACAAACCGGCATTGGTGGCAGGAGCAAGGCAGAGTTAAAGAGCTAAACTGCACAGGTTAAAAAGGCTCCGGCAGCGGAATGGGAAAACCGCGCCGTAAAGGCGCGGCGGTGAATTTAGCTTAACTATTTTGCTTGTGCAGGCTCTTGTTCGTTTTCTTCTTCTTGATCAGCTTGCTGGTCGGCATCCTGTCTAACAAAGACTTTACTGTTATTGGTCTGATTGACATTTACCCATTGACGGGTCCTTTGGATGACATCATCGTTGCCGCCGAAAACTATATTTTTGTCTCCTCCCATTTTACTACCTCCCCATTATTTTGTAACATTAGCGGTCTGACCGCTAATGTTAATACAGTTTATGAAGTTACCAGCCATAGTGGTCCGTATTAGTTGTAATATTTTATAGTGCTAATTTAAAGGTTTATTAAGGTAATTTTGCAATTCCATCAATTGATAATTATTATAGTTTAGTTGCATAGATCTTACTAAAGCTGTAACCGACAGATTAAAGACTGGGTAAAACCCAGTCTTTAATGTTATTGGGTTTCGTTTTCTTCTTCTTGATCCGCAGCTTGGATAGTGTCTTGGGATACAAATACATGACTATCGTTGTTCTGGTTTACATTGACTAATTGACGGGTCTTCTGAATAGCGTCATCGTTACCGCCAAACAATAAATTGGTATCGTTATTATCTTTCCCCATTAACTTTACCTCCCCATTATATCATCTAACGTCGACGAACTTACCGTCAACGTTAATACAGTTTATGAAACCCATTTTCCAGACGGTCCGGGTTGATGTAATGTTTTATAGGGATAATAGTAGCTAATTAAATAACATAAACAAGTTACCGCAAACAGTAGACCGGGTAATACCTCCGGTCTACTGTTTTCCGTAAAATATATCAGTTATTTAATTATTTTGTTTTAGGTACTCTTCGGATTTGACCGCTTCGGTCTCTTCCTGGTCTACCTTCTGGTCCGGATCTTGTTTTATCTTCACATTGCATTTGTTTTTCTGTCGGACATTTACCCATTGGCGGGCTTTTTGGGCAGTATCATCGGCGCCGCTGTTATAAATATTAATGTCATTCGACATTGGTAGTGACCTCCTCGTCAATAAGATGTTAGCAACTTTAGTACCAACGTTAGTTTAGTCTATGAAATATTGATCTGGAAGGTCCATTGGGATTAGGAAATAATTCGGTACTGTCAAAATTAGGAAAATTCTAAATAAATATTTAAGACAGTCCAATGGCATTTACCACCGGAAAATCATAATATACATCAATGCCAGGTAAAACAGATTTTTGATTTGGTTAGGAGGAATAAAAAAGTGGACCAGGATCAAAGAATTAATCAGGCCAATGATTACACTTTCTCAAAGGATTTGGGAGATCAGATAGAGGTCATTCAGTCTAATACCAGTACAGTCGAGGCGGTTAACGAAGAAGAAGTGAAGATCGTACAGACAAATACCAGTATTATCAGGAAAAAGAACCATACTAGCGACGGTACCGAAGCCTCAATCGGATCGGAGCAACCGGAAGTAACAGCAGAGGCAGGGGACCAAAGCGGAGCAGGCCCAAGTCAATTGGAGGAACCGGAGGTTACGGCGGAGGTCGGCGGTCATGTCGCAGCAGCATCCCCAGCTAGTTCGGAGCAACCGGAAGTAACAGCAGAAGCAGGGGACCAAAGCGGAGCAAGCCCAAGTCAATTGGGG
>DATCLA010000297.1:0-26112 GCA_036564195.1 Bacillota bacterium | reverse complement strand
GTCTGAGTATTAATTGTGCCTGCCTCAGTTTTATAGCGGCGCTTGATGTCAGTTCCAATCTAATCGCAACCGGCCTTTATCACAAGATCTTAATTGTATCTGAGGTAATTTCCTCTTATGGCCTTCGTCCCGATAATCCGATGGTGTACACACTTTTAGGTGATGGGGCGGCAGCGGCGGTAGTGACCCGTACTCCGGAAGGTGAACCGAGCAAAGTTCATGCTGCTTTGATGGAGACTTATAGCACCGCGGCAGACGTAAGCGGCTTTCGGAATGACTCTTATTATTGCACTGCGTTTACTAAGAATCTCAATCCGGAAGATTTTAATTTCGATTTTGATCCCCAAGCGCTCCAACAGGCAGGGCTCCATTATAATCAAAACTTCATTGATAAGCTATGGCCGGGGGGCCGTGACAGTTTTAAGTTGATTATTCCCAATCAGTCCAGCCGGTTGCCCATTGATATGATGAAACTGCGGTACCCGGCCGAGCGGGTTATCGGGGTGGTTGACCGTTTTGGGAACTTAGGCGCTGTCGGTTATATGTTGGCCTTATCGGAAGCAGTTCAGACCGGGCGGGTGCAGCGTGGTGATTTGGTGTTATTGCATGGAATGGGTCCGGGGTTCTCCATTATGGGACTGGTCTTAACCTATTAAAAACATAATTTTGGAGGCATTTTATGAAGTGTTTTTTTCCTTATCCGCTCAAAATAGCCGGAGTCGGTCGTTATCTTCCACGACAAACAGTTTTAAGCAGCGAATTGGAATCCAACTGCGTCCTGCCGCCGGGGTGGTGCAGTGAAAGACTGGGAGTATTGGAACGACGCTGGAGTATTAGGGAGACTCAATCGTTCATGGGAGCCGAAGCTGCCAAAGAAGCCTTAACTGCCGCAGGTATGGATTATAGCGAGATCGATCTAATTATCAATGCATCACTGAGTTTTGAAAGGCGTGTCCCGGAAGGTGCCGCCTTAATCCAACGTCAGTTAGGGTTAAATGAATCGGGCATACCTTGTATCTCAATCTATGAAGGATGTCAGAGCTTTCTGACGGCATTAGTAGTTAGTACCAGCATGATTGCAGTCGGTCGGTATCAAAATATTTTAATTGTGGCTTCAGAATTAATTTCATCCATGCTCGACCCCAAGTATCCGGAAGCCTATGCTCTCTTTGGCGACGGAGCTGCGGCGGTGGTAGTTACAAAAGATCCGGAACAATCCAGTCAGGTTCATGAAGCTTGTTTGCACAGTTACAGTAGGGGAATGGCCGATCTGCAGTCGTTATCCGGTTTTACTGCCTTTCAGCAAAATATTGTTCAACCGGAAGATTTGGCTATCCGGCTTAATTTCAAAGCGTTTATAGATAATGGAATTACTTGCCTGCAGCCGTTGATCACTGCCTTACGTGTCAAATATTCCGATGCCGAACTTTCTTTGATAATTCCACAACAGGCAGGCAATAGATTTTTTTCCTATCTCACGCAAAGTTTTCAGGAGGATAAGTTGGTCCGGATTTTCGATCGTTTCGGTCTTTGCGGAGCTGCCTCATATCCGCTGGCCCTTTATGAAGCGGTAACCTCAGGAAGACTAAAACGCGGCGATTTATTTTTAATGCTTGGGCTCGGCGCTGGTCCGTCAGTCGGCGCCATTATAATGACTTACTAGGAGATTTTCGCAACCGTCGGTGGTTTGGTAATTAAAGAGAATCGAGAGCGCTGAATGGTTGGCTTGCTTCGCTCAAAAGTTACTTTAAGCATTTGTCCAGCCCGTTGGCGGCTCTTATTTTTTTAATGATTGACTGATTGGTATCAGTCAGTATATAATTTAATTACAAAAATATAGAAGAGGAGACATAAAATGGTTAGAATTACCAAAGTACCGGACATAAGGAGAAATGAAATTATTGAAACAGCAGAAGAATTATTTCTTGCTAAGGGCTTTGAAGAAACTACTGTCAGTGATATCGTACGCCAGATCGGAGTCGCCCAAGGTTTGTTTTATTACTATTTCAAGTCTAAAGACGAGGTACTTGACGTTATTATCGGCCGTTATGCAGAAGAGATGCTAAAAATCATTCAGGCTTTGGCTACGGATAGCAGTTTAGACGCTGCTACTAAAATTCGGCGGATCTTCAGTTCCATGTTGGAACTTAGTAAAGACAAAGGTCCTCTTGTCAACTGGTTTCATCAAAAACAATATGAAGAGATGCATCAGCGCTTAGCTACTAAAATGGTTATGAAACTTATTCCTATTTTTGCAGGAATTATTCGGGAAGGAATGAAAAATGGCCTCTTTAAGCTGGAAGAACCGGATGAAACCGCAGAAATACTATTGATTGGTTTAGAGTATTATCTCAATAGAATGGTTCGCGCCTATTGGGGGACGCCCGAATTTGATCTGAGAATTAAGAATGCGATTAATGTATGCGAACGGATTCTGGGTGTTTCCAAAGGCAGCTTACAATTGATGAAGACGCAGGTGTCAAAATGAGTGATGCAATTATTGTGGTCAAAGATGTTGTAAAAGAATATATCATGGGTGAGGTTAAAATCCGTGCTGCCGACGGGATCTCTTTTGAGGTTCAACACGGTGAACTCGTTGTCGTACTTGGACCGAGCGGTGCCGGGAAAAGTACAGTGCTTAACATTATCGGGGGAATGGACCGTCCCACCGCCGGGGAAGTTTGGGTGCAAGGGAAAAATGTGGCCAATTTTTCAGAGCGGGAATTAACCCAATACCGCCGGACACAGATTGGGTTTGTGTTCCAATTTTATAATCTGATGCCCAATCTTACGGCCTTGGAAAATGTAGAGCTGGCATCACAAATCAGTGAGAACCCCTTGAATATTAAGGAAATCATGGCTGCAGTCAGTCTGGAAAACCGGTGTAATAATTTTCCGGCACAACTTTCCGGCGGCGAACAACAACGCGTAGCCATTGCCAGGGCGGTAGCTAAAAACCCGTTGTTATTATTATGTGATGAACCAACCGGGGCTCTAGACTATCAGACCGGTAAAGCAATTCTGAAATTGTTGGCTAAAGTCAATCAAGAAATGGATAAGTTGGTAATGATTATTACTCACAACGCTGCTTTGGCCGCAATGGCCCATCGGGTGATCCGGATCAAAAACGGCCGGGTTGAACAGGTAAGTATCAATGAACATCCCCAGCCGCCAGAAAGGATCGAGTGGTAATGCAGTTATTCTTCAAAATGTTGGTTAGGGATATTAATGGGACTAAAAGTCAATTTATATCGATAATGGTAATTATTGCCATTGGAATTACTGTTTATATCGGACTCAACACCACGTTGTGTAATCTCAGCTCTGCCAGCGAATGGTATTTCCAGGAATATCGTTTGGCTCATTTATGGGCGTATTTTTCCAAAACTTCCGAGACTGTGTTGGAACGGATCAAAAAAATTCCCGGCGTAAATGACGTCAGCGGGAGAGTAGTTCAAGATGTCAAGTTGAGCCCAATTACGGAAAATAAAATTGTCCGCCTGATCACCTTGCCGGACTCTAGGACCGAAAGGACACTCAATATGGTTTGGCTCAAATCCGGGCGATATTTTACGCCCGACAGCAGTAATCAATGTCTAGTAGAGGAAGCGTTCTTCACTAAGAACAGTTTGAAACTAGGTGATTACCTTCGGATAGTAATTAACGGCAATGAGTTTAAACTTAAAATTATCGGTACGGTCAAAAGTCCGGAATACATTTACCAATTACGCGACAATAGTGAACTGTTTCCTAATCCCCGTAAATTCGGTATTGTTTACCTCAAAGAATCCTACGGTAAACTGTTGTTTGATTTTAAAGGTTCAATAAATGAAGCCTGTATTCTCCTATCCGGAACTGTCGATCTAAAAATGGTCCAGAAACAATTGGAACAGGTTTTAGACAATCACGGCCTAAAAGAGATTATCCCTAGAGAAGATCAGTTGAGTTATAATACTTTTTCCAGCGAGATTGAACAGTTAACCGCTTTAGGCGGGATCTTTCCGTTAATGTTTCTAGTGGTAGCAGCCTTAATTACCTATATTACCCTAAGCCGGACCGTTGAGAATCAGCGGACTCTGATTGGAACACTTAAGGCTTTAGGTTACAGCAATAGTCAAATATTAAGCTATTATCTCTCCTACACCATGGTTGTCGGGATTGCGGGCAGTATTTGCGGTTCGTTGCTGGGCCAATATTTCAGCGGTTGGATGATTAATTTATATAATACCATCTATCAACTCCCTCTGGAAGACTTTATCCCTCAATTTGCCCTGATCATTCCTGCGGCTGCACTGGCACTTCTCTTTGGTCTGTTGGCAGGGATTAATGCCGCTAAAAATGAGCTCCGCTTAATTCCGGCCGAATCGATGCGGCCTAAGGCTCCGAAGATCGGAAAGAAGACTGTTGTCGAAAGAATTGGAATTTTGTGGCGCCAGTTCAATTTTAGCTGGAAAATCATTATCCGGAATCTATTTCGCTACAAAAAAAGAGTTATGTTCACTGCTGTAGGGATTATAATGGCTACGGGACTACTATTAACAGCGTTAGGAATGAATGATTCCCTTAAATATCTGGTCGATCAACAATTTGACCAAATCCAAAAGTATGATCTTAAAGTAAATTTGGACCAATTTTATAATTTTAATGAATTGACTTACCTAAAGCAATTGACACATGTAGTCAGAATGGAACCGATTGTGGAAATAGGTATGGAACTTTATAACGGTTGGCACACAAAAAAGCTGGGATTAACGGTATTGGCCAACGATTCCCAACTTTACCTTCTTTCCAATCAAAACGGAAAACCGGTCCGCCTTCCGGAACAAGGAATTTTATTACCGGAGCGCTCCAGTCGGCTTTTGAATCTTAAAACCGGCGATCCGGTAAACTTTAAAATTTTGTGGCCGGGCAAACGGTCCGAGGAGAATCGAAAAAACACCATTATCAAAGGAACTGTCCTCCAATATGTGGGTCAAAGCACTTATGGCAGTATGAGCCAGATCAACCGTTTTTTAGGCGAAGGTCCCGTCGCTAATGCGGTTTTGTTGAAATTGGATGACCCGCGTCAGGAGGCAAAAGTTATCAGTAAGCTTCAGGAGCTTACAGCGGTGGCTTCGGTCCAGTCAAAAACGGAATCGATTTTCAATCTCCACCAGGCCTTGAAATCGGTAGACTCAATGATTGCCATTTTTATCTTAGCCGCCGGCACCTTAGCTTTTGCTGTGATTTACAATATCACTAATATCAATATTCATGAGCGCCGCCGGGAATTGGCCACTTTAAAAGTGCTCGGCTTTACCAACAACGAAATTAAACAACTCATCTTCAATGAAAATTTCATCATCACTTTAGGAGGAGTTTTGGTAGGTTTTCCTTTAGGCAGTAAGGTTTT
The DNA here is from genome assembly GCA_036564195.1 of Bacillota bacterium. Classification (GTDB taxonomy): domain Bacteria; phylum Bacillota; class UBA4882; order UBA8346; family UBA8346; genus DATCLA01. The sequence goes on along the minus strand of DATCLA010000297.1, from coordinate 20,720 downwards.
ACTGCAGATATTAATGGAAAGCGCAACTACTGACAATATGGCTTTGCCGGCAGTGCTGTTTTATCCCAGTTATTTTTGGACGTTCTGTTTGATGTTTGGTTTCACTGTTTTGGCTAATTTGGTTTTGACCCGTAAAATCCATGCTATTGACATGGTAGAAGCCTTAAAGAGCAATGAATGATCGTGAAGAAAGGTGAGGGGCAATGAAAAGCAAAAAATTCTGGATCTGTAGTTTGCTGATTATAATGGGAACGGTTGCGGTCATTTTGGGTGTGGCCAACCAGGGTATAGAAGTAGAAACACTGACTATTGCCCACGGCCCAATCGAACAATGGGTGGAAGACACCGGTACCGTTAAATCCCGGCAAAGCCGGACAATTTACATTGAAACCTCCGGTAAGATTACTGAAATCTTGGTTGAAAAAGGGGATGTAATTACAAAGGGAACTTTGCTTCTAAAATTAGACCCGACAAATCGCCGGATCGCTGAGATTGCCGCACAGCAGGCAAAAACTAACTATGATTTAGTCCAACAAGACTGGGATAAAATCCAGAAACTGTATTTGGCCGGAGCTGTCAGCCGTAAAGAATATGAAACCGCCAAGGCCGACTTGAATAATGCCGCCAAAGACTATCAGGCAGCTAAATTAAAATTGGAGCAAAGCATTGCCAGCACTTTGCTTAGGGCACCGCGGGCAGGGATTATTTTAGATCGGTTGGTAGAACCACAACTGTATGCACCGGAAGGTACAGCCGCATTTGTAATCGGCGGGCTTTCCGATTTGGAGATCGAGGCGGAAATCCTGGCTGAAGATGCTGTAAATATTCGTCCGGGTAATCCGGTGATTATCTCCGGGAAAGCCACCGGGGAACAACAATTGCAGGGAAGAGTAATTAAAATCGCTCCGATTGCTAAGAATGTTGTCTCTTCATTGGGTATTAATCAAAAAAGACGCACCGTAACCATTGCCCTTAACCAAACAACCGGGAAGCTGCGACCGGGAGTCGATGTCGATGTTAAAATTATTACCAAGCGAAAGAGTAAAGTGATTAAAGTACCATTAAGCGCAATTTTTGAATATGAAGGAAGAACTTGCGTTTTTGTAGTTAAAAATGGTGAAGCCCGAATTCAACCGGTACATAAAAATATTGAAAATAACGCGGAAGTAGAGATTGAATCCGGTCTTAAAGTAAAGGACCGAATTATTATCCGACCGGATAACCGAATCAGCAACGGTACCAAGGTCAAGCTAAGAAAACGAGTTTAACTCCGCAAATAAGGTTAACCCTTGCTTCAAACATATGTTCGTGGTATAATATAAAACGAACATATGTTTTATTAAAGGGAGTTGGATTAGTGGAACTGTTGGATAAATTACGGATTTTAGCCGGGGCTGCCAAATACGATGCCTCCTGCGCCTCCAGTGGCAGTACCCGCCGGAATAGCAACCACGGATTGGGAAACGCCACTTCCATCCCGATGGGCATCTGTCACAGCTGGGCAGGGGATGGTCGTTGTATTTCGCTGTTAAAGATTCTCTTTACTAATTATTGTATCCATGACTGCGTTTACTGCATTAACCGACGGAGTAACGACATACCTCGTGCTTCCTTCACAGTTGATGAGGTGGTCGACCTTACGATCAACTTTTACCGGCGTAATTACATCGAAGGGCTGTTCTTAAGCTCCGGGGTGTTGCGTAATCCTGATTATACTATGGAACTATTGCTCAGAGTAGTACGTAAACTCCGTAAAGAGCAACGCTTTAACGGTTATATTCATCTCAAGGTCATTCCCGGGTCAAGTCGGGAGTTGGTACGGGAAGCCGGTTTTTTAACGGACCGCATCAGTGTCAATATTGAACTCCCTTCGGAACAAGGATTGAAAAGGTTAGCTCCGCAAAAAAAGCGTAACGACATTCTGGTACCAATGTCCTACATTGGTGCCAAGATTCAGGACAACCGTGAGGAACGCCGCAAATATCAAAAAGCCCATTCTTTTGCACCTGCCGGACAAAGTACCCAATTAATTGTTGGCGCCTCTCCGGAATCGGATTACCAAATCTTGCGGCTGGTAGAACAGCTTTACCAGCGGTTTCATCTGCGGCGGGTTTATTATTCCGCTTATATTCCCGTCAATGATAATCCATTGTTACCAGCCTTACTAAGGCCGCCTTTAAAACGGGAGCACCGTTTATACCAGGCGGACTGGTTGATCCGGTTTTATAAATTTAAAGCAGAAGAACTTGTCAGTCCGGCCCAGTTGGAGTTGGAACCGGACCTTGACCCGAAAACCAGTTGGGCATTGCGTAATCTGGACCGGTTTCCGGTGGAGATTACCCGGGCGGATTTTGAAGAGTTATTGCGGATACCGGGAGTCGGCCTCCAGGCGGCGGAACGGATTATCACGGCGCGCCGTTATGGCAGCCTCCGCTTGGAAGATCTGTCCCGGCTGGGTGTAGTGATGAAGCGGGCTCGTTATTTTTTGACTTGTCAAGGCCGTTGCCTTGAAAACAGTGATAATGAGCGGTTTATCCGGGAAAAACTGTTAGCGTTGGATCAACCCAAACCCCAAACTGCGAACAACTTGCAACTCCCTTTATTTGGAGCAGTCTAAAATGATCACCTATCTTTACGACGGTACTTTTGAAGGTCTTTTAACTGTAATTGCTACTGCCCTTAAAGAAGGGGTTGCGGTTAACGCAATTACTGCACAGGGTGATTGGCAACCGGACCTGTTTACGGAAATCCGGCAATTAGCGACTGATCCGGCTGTGGCGGAAGAGTTTTTCCAGCAATTACAAACAAGGTTTTCCCAACGTTTGGTTTTGGATCTCGGTTATTGTTTTCTTGCTGAGGAAGTCGGGATCGAAAAAGTATTACTGGATTTTATTAGGTTAGTGTTCAGTCACGGCGAGTCAATCTCCAGAAATGTCACCAACCCTACTGTAATGCGGATCAGAAGGATCAGTGACAAGGTGGGCTATGAAATCATCCGGATGCAAGGCTTTGTAAGGTTTCGCCAATTGCGCAATGGCTTTTACTATGCTGCAATTGAACCGGACTATAATATTGTCCAATTTTTAGCGCCTCATTTCACTTCCCGTTTTGCCGATCAGCAGTGGTTGATCCATGATGTTAAACGTAATACCGGCATCAGTTATAACCGCCGGCGTTGTCTTTTTATTCCAAGGGTCGAAATTAACCAGGAGATTGTCGCCGCCAGCCAACCTCATCTTTCCGGAGCAGCCCAAGGTTACTTTACTCCCGAAGAGTTTCGCTATCAAGAATTATGGAAGCAATATTTCCGTGAAACCGCCATCGCAGAACGGAGTAATCCGAAATTACAACGGAAGAACCTGCCTGTCCGTTACTGGCGTTACTTAGTGGAGGTAATCAGGTAAAAAGCAGCGAATTATTGTAGTTCCTCCGGGCTTAAGTCACACTTTCGGCAGTCAATCATAAGATAAGGAAAGGTTAATTTTGAAAGTTGTGACAGGGGGAATTAAAATGGATTCGCACAACAGTCGGAATCAAAAAGCGTTGCTCAAGCTAACGGAAACCACCTATCCACGGGTGGCCAATCTACCCAAAGCAATACGGCATAAAGTGAATTGCCTGATCCGGGAAGCCGCTGCAGCGGCGGTTCCTCAGTATGATCCGGGTACTACTGTGATTGAAGCCTGGAGTAGCTACAAAACAACAACCAATCAGAACGGAATCCTCAGTCTCCGGTTTGAGGTTTATTTCTACCCGGAACTGGCGGCCCACGGTGTAACCGGGATCAGTTCCATCACTTTGAATTTACTGACCGGCCATCCTTACTGCTTGGGTGAACTGTTTCGGCGCGGTTCTAACTACCAGATGTATGTTAACCGGATCATCCAGGATCAGATTGTTGCCGGGCAAATCCCGCTTTTAAAGCCTTTTGATGGTATAAGTCCTACTGAAAATTATTACTTAACCCCCGATAGTCTGGTCATTTATTACCTGCCTTCCGTTTATACCTCCAGCGCTTACGGGGTTTTGGAATTCGTCATTCCCTATCCGCAAATTACAGCGTTGATTGATCCCAGCGGTCCGGTGGGTTTAATACTGCAAATCAGTGAACCTTTCCTCCGGAAGTAACAGGGTTTTTACAGTAATAATGGAAATGATAAACAGGAATATTAATTAAAAAATTGGAGTCCGTTATGACTAAAGCAGTAATTCCAGAATATTTAGGTAAAGCGCAGCAAATTATCATAGTGCTCACTGAAGATTGGCATTCGTTTCATAGTCGGCTTTATTTAGGAGAACGTAAAAACGGGGCTTGGCAAGTGATTAACTGTTTCCCGGCAGTTTGCGGCCGGGCCGGTCTGGCCTGGGGATTGGGCCTTTATCCGCAAAATCCCGCAGTCCAGCCGCAACCAGCCAAAGTGGAAGGCGATCAAAAAACCCCGGCCGGTATTTTCCGTCTGGGGAAATGCCTGGGATATGCGCCACAACTTACAGTTAATCCCGATCTACCCTATCAACAACTGACTAAGGACTTTCAAGGGGTGGATGACCCGGCCTCACGCTATTACAACCAGGTGGTTGACACCGCACAACTCCGGAAGGATGTGGCAATTGATTGGAAAAGTTATGAAATTATGCGGCGTGATGATGAACTGTATAAATGGTTGCTGGTGATTGAGCATAATCCGGAAAACCTGCCGGGAGCCGGAAGTCTGATCTTTATGCATATTTGGGAAAACCAGGATCAAGCCACAGCCGGCTGCACCGGAGTTGCCGAAGCCAGCCTGCTGGAGCTTTTAGGATGGCTGGATCGGTCAGCAAATCCAGTATTGGTACAGTTACCGCAGGAGATTTACAATGAAAAGCTCTCGGAGTGGGGGTTACCGTTGCTTTAAACCATAGTAACCTAAAAATGAAGGGATTGAATTGTTTATTGATTGTCCCGTGCAGATTATTCCCCAATCTCAATAAAGGGTTGTCCCTCAACATAACAAATGGCTGCCCCGGTAGCGGTAGCATATTCAGCATGGGGCGGGGTAATAAAATTAATCGTAAATAATCTGCTTAATTGGGCAAAGATTTCCTTGGATTGAGGTACATTAGTCAGATTTCCGGTTAAAACCACATCCTGGGTGTTGTCAATCCGGGATGAGAAGATTGCCATCATTCCGATGGTCTGGAACACCAGGTTTATTATGCCTAAGGCGACATCGGCCTTGGTGGCTAAGTCGCTTAATTTACCGAAGTTGGAAGCAGTAGATTCCGGCGGGAGGCTCACCAGGACATCGTGGGAGATATCGCCAATGGTCAGATCAACCGCAGCCAGGTTACCTCCCTGGGCACATTCGATTAGATCGTTAAAATTGCGGACGTTCAGGATCAGATTAGAGAGGCCCAGCAGGGTCCCGCCGCCTACTCCGGTGCCGCCAATATGCCGGACCCCGGTTTCATCGGCTTTTACAAACGCAGTCCCCGTTCCCATACTGATAATAATCGCCTTGGAGAGTTTACTCAGAAAGAGGCCGCCCATGCCGATGGCGCGAAACTCATCGACTTTACCGGTGGGAACGCCGTACAGTTTGGTTTCGATAAAAGAAGAACCGACTCCGGTTACCATAATTCTTTCAATTTTCTTTAAAACCAACCGGTTGGTACTTAAAAATTTACCAAAGGCGCCGTAGACCGAGGCAATGGGGTCGGTTGCTTTAACCAAGAGGGGGCTGAAAATCTTCTCACGGTCAAAGCCGATTATCTTCGTAGTACTGCCGCCAATATCAATTCCAATGATTATACCACTCATTTAAAAAACAAACCTCCTGATACTATTAACTTATCAACCTTTGGTGACCATTTTGAAGATTGCAATTAACACGCCGCAGACTCCCTCGCCGCCAAAAAAACCTGAAGCAGCGATGTTTCCGGTTTCAACCCCTTGGGGGTTGAACCGGTCTTGAGCCCAACGCAGCAGTCCCCCTAAGAATAACGCCGCCGAGATCTCAAAGGACAAATAAAGTCCCAGGCCTAAAGTCATGGCCGGTACTTTGAGTAAGTATAAGACAGCACCGACACCAATGGCAATACTTAGAACTAGGGGATCACCGACACCGTGGACCATTTCGGCAACTGCAAAGGCCTGCCCGGCAGAAAGTCCCCGTTCCGGCCCGACCCCGCCGAACTGGCTAATAATAGCAAACATCGCCACCGAAGCAACCAGGGCGCCGACGATCCCTCCGGCGATTTGGGAGATCAACTGGGCTACCGGGTTAGTCCCCAGCATTTTACCGGTTTTATAGTCATTGAGTAGATCGCCGGCATAGCCGGAAGCAATGGCTACTCCGGCAGCAATAAAGAAAGCTCCCGTATTCTCAACCCGGCTTACTAAGCGGATGGTCAATACAACAATAATCCCAAAAATCTCCATGGGGTTAATGCCGGTCTCACCGGTAATAATCGCAGCCATGGCTGCTGCTGCTGTAATCCCGAAGATTAACAAAACCGAAGGCCAAGTTGGTATACCGCTGGCAATTGCTAAGACCAGAGAGAGTAAGATGGCGCTGTAAACTAAAATTCTGGGAAAGCGGCGTTTTAATGTCGTTTGTCCTGAAGCGGGAACTTGCTTCTTACGACAGCCCCATCCAGCCAGGGACCATGAAAACACAAAGGATAATAAGATCCCTGCTCCGGTCCCAATCATCAACCCGATTCCGGCAGTATTTTTAAAAGCAATAGCTGCAGTGGTGGTGGGGAATAATTTGAACAAAGTTCCCAGCGGGATGATTAATAAATAGGAGAGAGCCGCTCCCACAAACCAGACTCCGGTAAATAAGGGGCCGATCATATAACCGATTCCGGCAGCCATCGGTGACAACCAGATTCCCAGGAAAAAATTATGGGCATAAAGCCATTTAAAAGATAACGCCGCCGGAAACCAGCTCAATTGATCCCGAAAAAAGGTTAACAGGGCTGAAATACCCATCGTTCCAAACAGCACACTGGCTTTTTTCCCTCCGGCGTCACCGGCGCTAATGGTTTGAGCGGCAGCGATACCAATGGGATAGGGCAGGTTTTCCTGTTCGATAAACTGGGGTCGTAAAAACCAAGTGGCGACCGTACCCAACAACATGCCAGCCAGGGAAATGGCAAAGACCTGCCAGAAATGTTCCGGGAGCATTAAGGGATTATCCCATATTTTAGTAATCCAGAGTCCCGGGAGGGTAAACGCGATTCCTCCGGCCACCATTGCCCCGGCCGACATCGAAGTCTGAGTAATATTAATCTCGTTTAAGGTTGTCCTGCCTAAAATTTTTAAAAGCGCCATTGACAAGACCGCCACAAAAATTGTGGACCAGGGTAAAGCGCTCATCCGTAAGGCCACATACATTGAACTGGCGGTAATCAGAGCTGAACCGGCCATCCCCAGGATTAGGCTGCGCAATGATAATTGTTCAACTCCCATAAACTGGCGTTCGGTTTGATCATTCATAGATTTACCTCGCTGAAGACTAAAAATTTGGTAACTTTTTAAATAATACCATACCATATTCCGAATTGATTTGCAAATAAATTGTAAAACCATGGTTAGTGCAGTGCAAAAGCAGTATTTAGGTAAAGGGGAGGTTGTAACTGAAAGGCTGAAGCATCATAAAACCGGCAGGTCTTTGTATAATTAAAGTAGCGGTAGAAAATATTATAACTGCATCAAATCGGAAATGAGGTGATCTCATCCGTTTAAGTAAGCAGTCTTGATTTGGGGGCTGTTGATTGTGTATTTGCTATTGGGGTCAGGCTGCCCCAGCCCAAAACCGACCGGCGAAGCTGACCCAAAGCAACTATTAAGCCCGATTGAGTTTCAAGTATTTGAAAAGGTGAATGACTACCGGATCAGTAAAAACCTGCCTCCTTTGGTGTTGGAGGAACGCCTAATCGCTCCGACCCGGCTGCACAGCAGTAATATGAGTAATGGTATAGTCGCCTTCAGTCATGAAGGATTTGATCAACGTGTAAATCAATCCGGTGTTACCTACGTGGCGGCTGCGGAAAACATTGCCTGGAACCAAGGTTACGCCGATCCCGCCGCTCAGGTTGTGACAGGCTGGGTCCAAAGCGAAGTTCACCGTAACAATATTGAAGGCGATTTTAACCTAACCGGAGTGGGAGTAATTCAAAACGACTCGGGACGGTATTATTATACGCAATGGTTTTTAAAGGCCAATAACAACTAGAGGAAATTTTCTGTTTTTCATTATTTTAAAACAACATTTTGTGAAGCAAATCCGGTTAGACACAACAGTTTGATGACTATCTGAAAATGGTTAACAAAACCAGAATTATAGATGAGAAATTGGGCGTTTTATGACTACAATCCGTAAGTTTTAACACAATCGCCCTGAAGTTGGCAACAGTAGTTTTCAGGTGTAACTGTAACAATTTAGCAACAAAATTAGATTATCATAAATATGGGAAAATATAAATTAAATGGGTCTTAATACGGATGAAAACGAAATTTCCTAATCTCCAATTAAAACACCAAATATTTATATTGTGTAGTGGAATTGTTTTTTTACTATTTATTGTTAGTTTTTATTGTTTTAGGATAACAACGGTCAAAATTCATAAAAATGCCGAAATCAGAGTACTGGAAGAGATCAATAAATACCGGCAGTCCCGGGGACTTAATATTTTATACAGTGATGAACGAATTACCGAGGCCGCCCGGGATCATAGCCTGAAGATGGCCCAGGGCTTGGTCCCTTTGGGACATTTCCATTCCTACCTGCGGTTTGAAAAGATTAGCCAATCAGGGCTGGAATGGGTAGCGGCTGCGGAAAATGTGGCTTGTGTCCCGCGCTTGGGTGATCCGGCTATGGAAGTCTTCAAAATATGGACGAAGGAACGGGGTTACAAAAAGAATATGGAAGGTGATTTTGATCTGACGGGGATTGGAATTGCGCAAAACCAAACTAGTGGAGAATACTACCTGACGCAGATTTTCGTGAAGACTAAATAAGGCTCTTCAGCAGCAATTTATCCCGTTCATAAATGCAAAATTGATATTCAAATGGATTAAGTGAGTTTTTCGTCCCTTTTAAGCTGGAAACCAAATGCCAGCTACTGTCCAGTTCCAGGAAATAGGCATCTCCTTCAAACTCTGCATCAATTTCAGTAAGATACAACCTACCGGCATACGGCAGAAATTCCCGAAAAACCATTGCGCCTCCGATTACCATTACTTCCTCCTGACGGGCCAGTTCTAATACAGGAGCAATGCTCGGTACCGTCAAACATCCCTTAAACTGAAATTGTGGATTTTTAGTTAGGACAATATTGTTTCGTTGGGCCAAGGGGCCGCCAAGAGACTGAAAAGTCCGGCGTCCCATTACCACGGTATGTCCGGTGGTGATGGTTTTAAAATAGGCTAAATCCGCAGGAAGGTGCCAGGGCAGACGATTGTCTTTGCCGATTACCCGGTTTTTCCCCATGGCGCAAATTAAAGCGATCATTATATTAATATTACCTGTCCTTCCGGTAAATTATACATCGCAAAACTCCTCCCTGCTTTATTTAACAGTTTAAACAATGATCAACATAAGACCAGAATTATTAATCAAATACAAGCTGTTACTTTTATAATATCACTATATTCCGTAAAAACCATATCAAAATTCCCAATTAATAGTTTGATTTTAAACCCAATAAAAGAATCAATATTATAACAACCTCGCCTTGAATATGACCTAATTCTTATCCAGTAAAATTTTAAAATAATCAACTCCACTATTTGAAAATCCTGCTTTTCCTAATGTCTTCCATGGTTCAGAGCTATTATTGCCAGAACCATCGCCTGATGGATCAGTCTGTTGACCTCCATTATTGCCGATGGTATTTATAAATAAAAAATTAACCGGGTGGTATTCAAACCCGGCTTTTCACATTTAATCATAGTAATTAAGGCTTTAAAATAATTTACATCCTCTCACTTAACTTGAATTTCCGCGCATAACTATTTATTGGTATCACGATAATTCTACATTGAGCATACCAAGTATCGAAAATATTATTATTGCATAAATTTACTTAACTCGTTCTCAATTTGAATTTCGGTACATACCCATCCGTTAGTGTCTCTATCACTAAGCATTTCAAATAATATCAGTCGTTTTGTAATAACTTGACCTTCTTTATCAAAAATGGTAAGAGATGCATTAAAACTAGCATTGTTATACGAATGAAAATCATATTGTAAAGTATCGATCACAACACTATATTTAACATCATTTTGCACTAATGGCTTAAACCATAGTAACTGACGAACTTTATCGCCTTCCAAATCGCTTTTCAGGTCCGAATAACTCTTTACGACTCCTTCCGCCAGAAACGTCAGTCCTTTAAACTTGTTAACGTCTCAAAAATCCAACATTCCATCGGCATCATAGTTTTTCACTGCGGTTATAAATTCTAAAACTTTATCTTTGGCAAGCCCTTTAGCATTAGGATTAAATTCCGGCTCTTTAGAACTTTTTTTGTCACCACCGCCACAACCGGCAATTAATAATAAACCCAATAAACATAATGAAACGATTACCTTTTTCAAATTACCATCCTCCACAATTTTAAATTAACTATCACATTATAACATTTTGTTCCAGTAATTACAAACCTTAACTCACCAAGTTAACCATAAGCGAATAAAATGGTTCTGCCGGTTGATGGTAAATATTTTAAAAATTGGCAGGAATAATAAAGTGAGAGAAGGAATTCTTAAACGGTAATATTTTCTATATTTTATACGGAGGTATTGTTTTGAAAAAGTCATTAGCCAGGGAAATTCATTATATTCAACTCTTTACACTCTTGATTTTTGGAATCATTTTTTTCATAATGACCGTCTTAACTTTTTGGGATCGCACCGTGGAATTCCAAAAAGAACAGCTTTTAACCTTAAACCGGTTGTTGGTAACTGAGTTGACGGAACAAAAAATCCTTGCCCAAACCGTTTTTTATCAAAACAATGGTAAAACTGAAGAATTACGCCGGTTGCTCGGACCGGTAATCCAAAAGATTTTACAGTCTTTTACTAAGAATTATGTGGCAGGTTATTATTCTACTTCCCAAGATCAAATCATTATCGCCCGTTCCCACTCTGATGTCTCCAGAATCACCGGCTCTCGTCTTGCCAAAGACGATCCGGGCCGTAAGATTTGGATCACCAAACATTACCTTTTTACCAATCAATGGTCCCGGCAAACTAAAACCTGGGTTTTAAAATGTTATTATCCGGTAATGTTAAACAATGAAGTAATCGGACATACTTTTGCCACCGTGAATTTATGGGGGATTGGCCCGCTGCTCAAGGATCGCTTATTAAACTTCTTGATCATGATTTTTGGAGGTTTACTGGTCTCCTTGTTATTCGGGATCAAAGCCACACGAAAAATTAAGAAAAATATTCACCGGCTGACCTTAGTCGAGCCTCATAAGAAATTTCCCCCCTTTGATTATACTGAATTTAATAAAGTCGCCGAAACTAATCATAAAGTCTTCGAAGACCTGATTATTACCGAAAAAGCCAAAACCGAGCTTTTAACGAACTTTCCTTGGGGTTTTTGTATTATTAATGGTAACGGTGTTTTAATCAATATCAACAATAAGGGTTTAGACTTGTTGGGACTTAAAAGAGAAGCGGTCTTACACCGCGGCATTTCCGTCCTGGGAAGAGAATTTACTGCTGTATTACGTGCTTTTCATGAAAAGAAACCGATTGAAACCGAAGTTATTTTACCTTCGGCAGATGGCGATAAGAAAGTCCTTATGGTCAATGCGTTTCCCGTCACCTTAAACTCCGAAGAATCCGGAGCAATGGCCTGTTTTATTGATATTACCGGCCAGCGCCGGATGCAGTTGATGTTGGAACATATGAACCGGCAGAGCACAGTCGGTGAGATGATCTCGGTAATTGTCCATGATATCCGTAACCCGTTGGCCGTCATTAAAGCCTTGTCCCAACTGAGTTATATGAAACCAGAGTCCAATTATCGCTTAAATTGTAAAAAAATCGACAAATTGGCCGATGATATCAATTCCTACCTAGGCAAAATTTTAACCTTCGCCCAACCGGTTAATGAAACCTTAAATTATTGTTCCGTAAAAGAAATGTTTGAGAACGTTTTAATCCTGTTACAAGCCAAGCTCAATGCGGCCCAGTTAATTGTAGAGTCCTGGATCGCGGCTCCTGAACCCTTCGTCTATGTGAACCAGTTAGACTTTCAATATGCGCTTTATACCTTGTTAAACAATGCCAGCGAGGCCTCTAAGGGACCGGGGAAAATTGGGTTTCAGGTTGATTATTACAACGAAATGGTACGGATTGTGATCACCGATAGCAGTAAAGGACTGGCTGAGCAAGAACTCAGTCAAATTTGGGATACTAATATTAGCGGGAAATTAAAGGGAATCAATATAGGCATGTCAATGTCCAAACGACTGATTGAAAAATTTAATGGGGATATCCTGGTCACCAGCGAAGTGGGGAAGGGGACTGCTTTTACTATCTTACTGCCAGCCGCATCCGGAAAACCTGATCAGAGCTTGTCAAGCTGATAAGTAACCACACCGCCGGTATCAAGAGGCACTTAGGTTACTACATTTATTAAATATTAAACTACTTTGTACAGCATAATATGATGAGAAGGTTCACTCCTTCTCTTTTTTTAAACTTAACACCAATAATGCTACTTAATTAAAAACCAAATGGAGAATTAGGGAATATGGATTATACCAAAATTGACCAAAGAAATCAGCCCGGACCGTTTGATATCATCGGGGATGTACACGGCTGTTTTGACGAACTGCAGCAATTACTGGAAAAACTAGATTACCGGATTTTTGAAGGAGTTGGAAAGTATGGTTTTGAGGTTGACCATCCTGAAAACCGTAAAATAGTGCTGCTGGGAGATTTGGTCGACCGAGGGCCGAAGATCGTTCCGGTTTTAAAACTGGCGATGGCCTTGACCAGTTCAGGCCGGGCCTACTGTCTAGCCGGTAATCACGAAGATAAACTGCTCCGAAAATTATTAGGCCGTAATGTTCAGATCAAACACGGCTTAGCAGAGTCGCTCCGTCAGTTGGCGGCAGAACCGCCTGAGTTTACAGTGACCTTATGTAATTTCTTACAAAGTTTGCCCCATCATTTACTGTTGGACAATGGTAAATTGGTAGTTGCTCATGCCGGAATGAAAGAGTCTTACCAAGGACAGGATTTTCCGGCGGTTCGTCAGTTTGCCCTGTTCGGAGAGGTAACCGGTGAAACTGATCCGACCGGGTTGCCGGTCCGGGCCAACTGGGCGAGGGACTACCATGGTCAGGCCCTGGTAGTATATGGCCATACTCCGGTTATCGAAACCAAATGGGAGAATAATACCGTTGATATTGATACTGGCTGCGTTTTTGGGGGCCAATTGACCGCTTTGTGTTATCCGGAGTTACGGTTGGTTGCGGTCCCAGCCTTAGCAACTTATTACACGCCAGCCCGGCCTTTCATACGGGATACTGAAACTTATGCCGTTTCCTGCGTGGAACTGCCTCCGTCGTTCTGATCGTTTTGGAAGATCCGGCAATCTTCGCAACCGAAAGGTGGGCGCGAACGACGCCGTTGTTCTGGTAAGAAGATTTCAGTTACATTTTTGATTATTTTACCGAGGTGACTAATACTAAAAATAACAGCTAGTACTGTGATAATACCTGATGATGGACGTTTATTAGGTTTCATGGAAATACCTCCTAAAAATCCTGATAATTGCATTTTTGTATCTTTAAGTATGACTCAGATAATTATAGCGGATCTGGCAAACTTAATCAGCCCTAATTTACTGGGTAAAGTGTAAGCGTCTTCTTGCAGGTTGGCAAAAAAAATTGACGTTAACTTTTAAAAGTTACTACCATTGTTGGTATAAATTCGGAACATAAACATACCGGCTGGCGTCAAAGATGACATCGGTAAAGTTAAGGAAGAGGAGTGATTTAGCTGATGAGAAAGTGGTTATTCCGTGGGTTGTTTTTATTGGTTTTGGTAAATTCGGTTTTATGGCAAGCTGCAACCGTTATAGCAGACTACCAGCAGCAATTGAGAGTATTCATTAAAGATGAAGGGTTCCATGAGTCCAATATTGTCAAACCCCGAATCTACGTTAAAAACCTGGGGCGACATACTATAAGTGGTTTCGATTTACACTACTATTTTACGGTTGAACGAGGCAAAACTCCGGTAGTCGAACCGTACTATCTTCCCAACGGCCGAATTTTTCTCAGGAAGCAAGGAGGCCGGGAATATCTGGTACAATTGCGGTTTCGAAATATCCGTATTCGGCCCGGCGAAATCTTTCCTGACCGGAATGGTTGTATATTCGGGATCCATTATTCCGACTGGTCTCAATTTATTAAAACTAATGACTATTCCAATCCCGCCAGTCCGCACTGGAGACCAACTCGGAGAATTACTGTGGCAAACACTAAGCGTTTCCCAGACCGGCATAAAAACTAACAAGTCCGGAATTACCGAGAAAGAAGATAAAAATACGATAGGGCTGACTTGCTAAGGTCAGCCCTGATTTTATGGAAATTAACTTAAATTGATTAGATTAATCTAAGTTAATCCGGATCTTTAATGCCACATTATCATCAAAGAGGCGCACCCGGATTGAGTTGTCAAGGTCATCATGGCGATTATAGTCATGACCGATGCGGCTGCGACGGTAACGAGGATCATTGTTGGCTCTGATTACATCGTTGGCAATATCCCGGGCCCGGAGCGAATGGGCGATGGCTCTGTCATAACGGCCGCGGCGGTAAAGATCCCTGGCTTCCTGCTGATGACTGAAAGCTCTGCCTAAGCCGTTGCGGTAATTTCCGCGGCGGGCGGCAATTTGAGCCCGCTCAAGCGTAACATTGGTTTCTCTTAATACGTTTCTAGCTCTGACCTTCTCACGGGAATCATGATTAATTTTAACTGGTCCCCGATGAGGCGGCCCAGGCGGTCGACGGGGTGGTCCGGCGCTGGCCACTGACCCGATACTGCAGGCCAATAACAACATAATAATCAAAATCTTTTTCATGCTTTGTAAGTACCTCCTTAATGGTGTTTTGCAATAATTGCTTCTGTATTGTTTGACTTTGTCTTATTATTAAAAGTTCCATGAACCTGTAAAGTATTCGATAAAAAGTCGATATTTCCATAAAATGCCAACAACAAAACTCAAAATTTTAACTAATAAGTTGAAGTCAGCTGATTGTTTTTAAATTTATTTCATGATCAAAAGTTATTAATAGTGGACCCGTACCAGCCAAAACCGGGTTGATTTATTTCCATACCCCAAGTCCCACGGTACCCGGTAGCGGTCGGCATTATGGCTGTTGGTTAAGGTATAACCTTTGGAATCAGCACCGGTGACTACCGAAATATGCGCCACTTTACCTTTTTTTTCGTAGGCGATATAATCTCCAGGCAAAAGCTGGTACGAGGCACGTAATACCTGTTCATAATTTCCGTAAGCGATCTTACTGGCCCGGCCACTGTTTAGCATATAACAGTTAAATGCATGAGCGTTCACCCAAGCGCTACTGCCGCCTTTATAGTAATTCCAGGCCCGGGTTTTTGGAAATCCGGCCCCTTCATAAAGTATCTGTGAAGCAAAGTTGGCACAATCCCCACCGGTATAATTATAATTGCGATACTTTTCATTATATTTAAAACCGCGCTCTTCATCAGCAGCAGCGCCGCAATATTCATCGGCATAAGCTATTGCTTTAATCCGTCGGGGGTTAAGATCCGCAAAATTACGTGCTGGCTGCGTGGAGATAAATTGTTGACTGGCTACAGTTTGAGCTTCACTGACATCCAAGGCGTCGGCAAAGGGATCGGTATACCATTCACGACTGATCCGCCAAAGATTGTCCTTTAAAACCAAATTCAACGAATGATAAGTCCCGATACGCATCCGGTTGACGACTTGCGGTTCATTAGTGTAAATGTAGCGATATTCGGTTGAAGCCAATAAAGTAGCCTTGATTGTTGTTTCATCGGCTTGAACCCGCCGCAACCGGATTAAAGATTTGGCAAAGGTTAATTTGGCCCCTTGTTTATTACACCATTTATGTAAATACTTGTGTTTTTTGACTTGATGTTCATAGGCCCAAATACCATGGCGTTCGCTGCGGTCATAAAGCTGTTCCAGGTTATTAGGGCTTTTTTTCAGCATAATTTGATTACGAATCCGGAAAATACGATCAATCAACCCATAGATTTCGCTCTCCGCCAGGCTGGTTTTACGGATTTTTCCCGATGGTTCCGTTTGGATTAAACTAAAGACGCCCAAAACTATTAAACCGGCCACGAAAAAGCCAATGACTTTTTTACGAAAAAAGACAATGACCATAGTGCTTCTCCTTGTGAGATATTCACATCAAATTTTATGAACGAAACGCTAAACTCAGTATAGTAAATGGCCACTGCTTACAAAATAACCAACTGCTTAAATTAGCCTAATACCTGGGCAGCAACAGTTGGTTCAGACGGTCACATAATTGTATTTAGTAAGCTTTTAACAGAATACGGGTGTCTAACCTGGTTTGGTCTGCGAGATTATGGACCTCTCGTAAATAATTATAACAGCCTTTTTGCAATAATTCTTCCTAAAATACTTTCGGCAATAACGCACTTTAGCAAACCACTACGTACAATATATCATTCAGGGAGGTGATAAATTGGATATCGATATCCTGTGTGACCACGAAACTAAAGATATTAAATCACTTTTAAACCAAATCCGGGATGAAATATTAAAATTAAAATTAACAGCGGAACTAGAGCATACTTTGATTAAGGACCTGGATTTAGCGTTTGACTGTTTGAAAAAAGACAATTTTGCCTGTGTGATCTTGATACTAATTATAATTGTAGATAAATTGCAAACTTATTTGTTTAACCACAGTAACCCCGATACCAAAATCCGATCTTTATTGAATTTGATTCTTTGCGTGTTACAAATTTTGGTTAAAAAACCCATTGTTTTTCCCCCTGGCCCGACCGGGGCAACAGGCCCGACCGGACCTACCGGAGCAACAGGAGCCACGGGTGCTACGGGCCCGGCAGGAGCAGTTGGTGCCACCGGAGCCACGGGTGCCACGGGCCCGGCAGGAGCAGTTGGTGCCACCGGAGCCACGGGTGCTACGGGCCCGGCAGGAGCAGTTGGTGCCACCGGACCTGCAGGAGCAGTTGGTGCCACCGGAGCCACGGGTGCCACGGGTCCAGCAGGAGCAGTTGGTGCCACTGGAGCCACGGGTGCCACAGGACCCGGATTTCCGGAAACATTTGCCTATATCTACAATGACGTTGAAATACCAGCCATCGGATTAGAAGAAGCTGTGCCCTTTAGTAGCAATGGAATTATTCAAGGTGGTATCAGTCACAATCCCGGATCTGCCGAGATTATGATTAATGAAACCGGCTTCTATGAAATTACCTTCTCACTTCAAGCCGACCGGGTGAATCAATTTGCCCTTTTCTTGAACGGAATACTGATTCCTGGTTCAATTTATAGTACCGGTGCAGCTAATATCAATAACATCGGTCGGGTAATTGTATTCATTGAAGCTCCGGCAACCCTCACTTTGCGTAATCATACTTCATTTAACCCAGTCCAGGTACCGATCCAAATCGGTGGTTTCTTAGACCAGGTAAATGCTTCAATCCGTATTATTCGCCTGGCTTAATATTATAATCGCGTACTAAAGAAAGAATTATGGCCGGATAATGGCTGTAATTCTTTCTTTAACATCTGTCGAAACTTATGAACCTGTCGGCCTAAGCAGGAATAAATATAAAATAGCAAATGTTTGGAGTTAAAGGAAGGTGTCGATGAAACCGCTACGTTTTCACCTCTTAGGACTGGCCCATTTGCCAACCAATAAATCCAATTCTGCCTGCGCCTATACACAAAAAGTGGTTAAGTTGGCTAAAATATTAAAAACCTATGGCCATACAGTCTTCTTTTACGGAGTGGAAGGTTCCGAAGTTGAATGTGATGAATTTATTCCGGTTTCAACTAAAGCAATTCTCTTAGCGACTTATGGTGATTATAACCAGTCAAAAGAGTTTTTTAAACATAATCCCACTGACCTGGCATATAAAACTTTTAATCAAAATGCCATCAAAGGCATTTTGGAGCGTAAAGCAGACCGTGATTTTTTACTCTGTCCAATGGGCAATTATCAACGGCCAATTGCCGAAGCGGTTGGTTTAACTACTGTAGAATCAGGAATTGGCTATACTGGAGTATTTTCAGCATTTCGGGTCTTTGAGTCTTATGCCTGGATGCATTATGTTTACGGCTTGCTTAAGCAGGAGGATGGTACCTGGTATGATGCAGTAATTCCTAACTATTTTGACCCGACGGACTTTCCCTATCAAGAGCAGAAAGAGGATTACCTACTTTATTTTGGTAGGATCATCTCGCGTAAAGGTGTTCAAGTGGCTTCCGACGCCGCTAAAGCATGCGGTCGGCAATTATATGTGGTTGGCCAAGGTTCCTTAGATAATCCCGAAGAAGGCTTGGCTTTGGGTTCGGAAAAACATATTAAATATTTCCCAGCGGTCGGACCAGAAGAACGGGCTAATCTGTTAGGAAAGGCCAAAGCAGTATTAATGCCCACTTATTACCTGGAACCCTTCGGTGGAGTCAATGTTGAAGCCCAGTTATGTGGAACACCGGTTATTACCAGCGATTGGGGAGCTTTTCCCGAGACTGTTTTGCACGGTGTGACCGGATTCCGCTGTCGGGTGTTTGAAGAGTTTTGTTGGGCAATTAAGAATATTGATCAAATCCGAACCAAGGATTGCCGGGAGTGGGCGGTAAATAACTATTCCCTGGAGCGGGTGGGACGGATGTATGAGACTTATTTTCAGAGGGTCTACCAACTTCATGAGCAGGGCTGGTATCAGCCTAATCCCGACCGGCAGGACTTAGAATGGCTGAATCGTTATTATCCATCAGCTGCCACAGTAATTAAGAATTAACCGCATTGTTAATTTAGTAAACAGACGATTATTGGGGTTAATAAATTAATTATTTCAGTTAGCTAGACAAGGTGACGGCAGAGTGTTTGTGAAAACTATTTGTGGATTTTTCCCCTCACACACTCTGCCGTCACTTAGTCTTTAGCCAAAGTACTTTTCAAGCAATTCTAAATCCAACTGCGGATAGACCGGAAAACGCTGTAACAAATGCTGCACCCGGGCTTGGGCTTCGGCTTTGGCGGCCGGATCCGTTACGTATTTAGCCTTGCTTAATTCACCTGCGTGTGGACTGTTGGTAATCACTGCCGGCTTGGTGTTGGCCAGTACTAGTTTGATAATTGCTGCAATCTCCTGCATTTCTGGTACTCCCATGCCTAAAGTGGTAACTGCCGGTGTTCCAATCCGCAGGCCGCTGGTATACCAGGGGCCGTTGGGGTCGAAGGGGAGGGAATTGCGGTTTAAGGTAATTCCGCATTCTCGCAAAGCGCTTTCGGCTTGCCTGCCGGTTAGTCCAAAGGTGGTTACGTTGATTAAAAACAGATGATTGTCAGTGCCGCCGGTGGCAACAGTCATACCTTCTTTAATACAAGCTGCCGCCATGGCCCGGGCGTTCTCTATTATTTTACGGCCGTAGGCTTTAAACTCCGGTTGATTGGCTTCGGTTAAGGTTACGGCTTTAGCGGCAATTATATGTGGCAACGGCCCGCCGATTACCAACGGGCAACCTTTGTCTACATATTCGGCAAATTCTTGGGAACATAAGATCAAACCGCCGCGAGGGCCACGCAAAGTTTTATGGGTTGTAGTGGTTACGATCTGGGCATGCGGGATCGGGTTGAAATCAGCTTCGAAAACCCCTGCAGCTACCAATCCGGCAAAATGGGCCATATCGACCATTAATACAGCGCCAACCTTGTCGGCGATCTCACGCATACGGCGGAAATTAATTAATCGGGGATAAGCGCTGTAGCCGGCTAACAGGATTAAAGGCTTAATTTCCAGAGCTTGTTTTTCAATAGCGTCATAATCCAATAACCCAGTTGCCGGATCAACACTGTAGCTGTAGGCATCAAACATTTGGGCGGAAACATTGTGCCGGTAACCATGGGTTAAATGGCCGCCGGAATAATAGTCCAAGCCCAATAAACGTTGATTGCCCAACCGGTGGCGTAAGCGGTCCCAGTCTTCGCGGGAAAGTTTATTAGGGTCAGTTATTCCCAGCTCTTTTAAAGCCGGGACCTGAATTTTAGCATTTAAAACCGCCCAAAAAGCAATGAGGTTAGCATCGGCACCGCTGTGAGGTTGGACATATGCATGATCCGCCCCAAACAGTTTACAAGCCTGTTCGCACGCATAAGCCTCGAGTTCATCTACATTATCACAGCCGGCATAAAACCGGTGTTTTGGAAAACCTTCAGCGTATTTATCGGTCATTAAGTTACCCATCGCCAACTGGGTTGCCAAAGAAGAATAATTCTCGCTGGCAATTAATTTTAGATTGTGGCGTTGGTCTTTTAACTCCTTGACCACAGTCTTAGCGACTATCGGAGCCACTTTGGCCACTTCGGTTAGGTTGGCAAGGTAACCTAAAAATCCGAAATCAATCCTTTCCGGACTGGTATTTTGTAAATATTCAGCAATTGCAGTTTGAAAC
>DATCLA010000296.1:0-6496 GCA_036564195.1 Bacillota bacterium | reverse complement strand
TTTCTTCTACTAAACGAACTAATTCCATGAGGAACCTCTGCCTCCTTCAGGGGGTATTCATTCTTGCCGAATGTGAGGTTCCTCTTCTTTTTTTATTAAAATTTCTCCTCCTTTAAATCTACAATAATTTTACACTATCGTAAACCGAGTTTAAATAAGCCGTTGATGAATTTTTTTAATTTTCTGCGCATATGGTGGAAATAAAAAAGCGGAGCGATTCCTGATGCGCCTCAACCATCCTTTGATTGTTCTATTATTATTTACATTAATGGTATTGACGCCGTTAGCTTTAACCCAGCGTGAAAAGGTAAAATCGCATTCCCACGGTTCTCTGACTCTATTGGTCCACGCCACGGCCGAAGCAAAAAACTATCAACTAGATTTGGAAGAATATCTGGTGGGGGTATTGGCAGCAGAAATGCCGGCCGAATTTCATCTGGAAGCCTTAAAAGCCCAGGCGGTTGCCGCCCGAACTTTAGCAGTCCGCCGTCTGAAACGGTTTGGTGGCAGAGGCTCTGCTTATCATCCTGAGGCCGACTTCAGTGACGACCCTAATGAATGTCAAGCCTGGGCCAGTCAAACCCACTTACGCCAAAAATGGAAGGGTTGGGATTTCCATAAATATCACCGGAAAATCCACCGGGCAGTCCGGGAAACAGCCGGAATAATTCTCGTCTACAACCGGCGCCCGATTGATGCGGTTTATCATTCAACCTGTGGCACCGGGACAGTAAACGCCGACGAAGTATGGCGTTACCGTCTGCCGTACCTGGTACGTACCGGTTGCGGCTTTGACCGCCATTCACCCCGTTACCAAAGTCAGATTTTTTTTACCTGGAACCAATTGGCAAAAGCTTTAAACTTACCCGAGAAAGCAGTAAAAAGTATTAAACTGCTCAATCGTACCGCCAGCGGCCGGGTGGGCATAGTTTCGTTGGGAAAACATCAAATGTCCGGGACGCAACTCCGCACTAAACTTAAGTTGAATTCCAACTGTTTTAGCTGGGAGATTTCCCGACGGGGGATTGGGTTCCGGGTTATCGGTTATGGACATGGAGTGGGTATGTGTCAATACGGTGCGGACGGCATGGCTAAAAGAGGTTATGATTACCGGTCCATTTTAAGGCATTACTACCGGGGGGTAAGGTTTGCCAGGTTAAAATACTAATTCCAGAAGCGGATAAAAAAACCGGAAAATAGCCATAATACCCATGAGGTGATTGTAATGGGAAACCGGTCAAAATTATTCCGCTGGTGGGATCGGATTGCTGCGAGGTTACAACCGTTGAAGCACGCTCTCAGCTACCTGGGTAGGCAAGTCGGTGAGTATGGCAAGCCCCGCTATTGGTTGCTGTATTTTGTGGCGTTTGGCTTAGGTTTTTTTTTATTTGGCCCGCCTCATGGTTGGCAAAAGCTGCGCCGCACTTTAGTTTTACCGGACCGGGCGGTAGTTAAGCCCGATCCTATTATGGCTTTGCAGCGTGAGGTAGCAATCTTAAAGAAAGATTTACAAAAATTGAAGGATCGGTCTGCCGCGGCGGTACCGTTTACACCGGAACGGTTCGGCAAACCCGCTTCCGGTCAAGTCATTCAGGGTTTTCAATGGGTGTTGACAGGTAAAGTCTGGCGGCTGCATCCCGGGGTCGAGATTAAATTACCGATGGGAAGTGAGGTGATGGCAGCGGCCGACGGTAAAGTAATAGGGTGTGAGCCAACTAAAGATGGTTATACCATCACAATTGACCACGGCAGCGGCTGGAAGAGTGTTTATGCCCAACTTGGCCAAGCCTCAGTTGCAAAGGGCATCGCAGTCCGTAAAGGCCAGGTGATTGGAATCAGTGGGATTTCCCGGTGTGTAACTCTTCGGCAGCCCGGGTTTCATTTCGGGATCTATCAAGATGGTGAGCCGGTTGACCCCCAAAAAATTATTTCTGGCCTGAAGTAGGGGTTTGTGCAACATAATACCCAAAATCCTCCCATATACATGTAGTAAAACACTCGGGAGGGTGTGGGAATTTGAAGGATTATATCCAAAAAAGAGTGATGGATCTGAGTTGCTTTATTGCGGAGCGTAAAGCAACAGTCAGACAGGCAGCCCGGCATTTTGGCGTCAGTAAGAGCACGGTTCATAAAGACGTAACGGAACGCCTGCCTGACATTAACGTGGAACTAGCCGTCGAAGTCAAGCATATTTTAGAGATTAATAAAGCGGAACGCCATATTCGGGGAGGCGAGGCCACCAAAAAGAAGTACCGTAATCAGCGATAGACCGGGGATTTTCATTTGCAAACGGGGGAGGGCGAGGCTTTGCTTTTTGATAAATGGGTAACTGATATCGGTATCGACTTGGGTACCGCTAATATCCTAGTCTATGTTAAAATGCACGGCATTGTCATCCGGGAGCCCTCGGTTGTCGCGTTGGAGCGAGATACCAAAAAAATTTTGGCAGTAGGTGAAGAGGCCCGCCGCATGCTTGGTAGGACTCCGGGGACGATTTTGGCGGTTCGGCCGTTGAAGGAGGGAGTGATTGCCGACTATGATGTTACCGAAATTATGTTAAAACATTTTATCGAGAAAGTCTGCCCAACGTCGCGGTTGTTTAAACCCCGGGTGGTGATCTGTGTTCCGGCCGGAGTGACCAGTGTGGAAAAACGTGCGGTTTTAGAGGCGGCGATGGAAGCCGGGGCTAAAAATACTTATTTGGTAGAAGAACCGATGGCGGCAGCAATTGGCGCCGGTTTAAATATTACTGAAGCCAGTGGTAATATGATTGTCGATATTGGGGGCGGTACTACCGATATCGCCATTATTTCCCTGGGGGGAATCGTTGTCAGCGAATCGCTGCGGGTTGGCGGGGACAAGTTTGATGAGGCGATAATCCGTTACATCAAGAAGATGTACAATATGATGATTGGGGAGCGCACTGCCGAAGAGATTAAGATTAAAATCGGCTCTGCTTATCCGGAAGGAGAGGGTAAATGGATGGAAATCCGGGGCCGGGATCTGGTAACCGGACTACCTCGGACAATTAAGTTTAACTCTACCGACACCTTTCAGGCTTTAGCGGAACCCATTGCCGCAGTGGTAGATGGGATTAAAGTGGTATTGGAACGGACTCCACCGGAATTAGCTTCGGACATCGTTGACCGGGGCATTGTCCTAACTGGCGGAGGTTCACTGCTCCAAGGACTTACCAGGTTGTTAAGTGAAGAAACGGGAATTCCTGTCCACCTGGCGCAGGACCCCCTGTCTTGTGTGGCCTTGGGAACCGGTGCAATCTTAGAGAATGAGAGTTTGATCTCGCTGCGCCAAAGTTTAATCGTAGGAAGCCGCTCGATTTAGAATCAGTTAAAAGAAGCAAGCTGTTAATTCCGGAAGATAGCCGGAATTATTATTTTTGGAAATAATTTTAATTACCTAAAGAAGACCCGGTTTTGGAAATTAGACGGATTCATAACTATAAACGGTATTAAAAGAATGAATCTATGGTATCTGACCAGGACTAGTTTATAAAAATTAAATTGTGCTTAAAGAGTAATTTGGGAATTATAAAACTCATTTAAACAAGGTTTGACACGGTCCGAATGGCAGGAATATAATAGCTTCAATGACCGATCGCCTTTAATCGGTAAGAGGTGATCATCTTGCAATTAGGTATCAAATTGACTCCAGCGCGGATTTTGGTCCTGGGTTTTGCCGGAACCATCCTGATGGGGACAGCCTTATTGATGTTGCCGGTTGCTTCAAAAGACGGGCAACCATTGCGGTTTTTGGATGCTTTGTTTACAGCAACCTCAGCAGTATGTGTTACCGGTCTAATTGTGGTGGATACCGGTACCCATTTTACCCGGTTTGGCCATGGGGTGATTATTACCCTAATCCAGGTGGGTGGGTTGGGCATTATGACTTTCTCGACTTTATTTGCAATGATTTTAGGGAAAAAAATTGGGCTTAAGGAACGGATCTTGATTCGGGAATCTTTTAACCGGCCGGACCTTGCCGGGGTAGTGCTTCTAATCCGTAATGTAGTCTTAGTGACGCTGATCTTCGAAGGCGTGGGAGGAGTCCTGTTGACACTGGGGTTTATGCGCCAGTTTCCTTTAGGACAGGCGGTAGCCTTTGGCTTTTTTCATGCGGTCTCTGCATTTTGTAATGCCGGTTTTGATCTGTTTGGACAAGTTTATGGACCATATATCAGCCTCACTCATTATGCTTCCGACTGGCTGGTCTCGTCGGTAATCGGCGGGCTAATCGTCTGTGGCGGGTTGGGCTTTCCCGTCCTTAAGGAACTGCTTAAATATACGCAAACCAGAAAGTTATCATTGCATACCAAAGTGGTTACTAAAGTTTCGGTGTTTTTAATAATCGTCGGGGCGCTCTTGATTTTAAGCATTGAAATCAATAATCCCAAGACCATTGGTGGACTGAACTTTTCCGGGAAAATTTTGAGTGCAATCTTTCAATCGATTACCACCCGGAGCGCCGGTTACAATTCCTTGCCTATAGACCAACTAAAGCCGGCAACCTGGTTTTTAATGATGATACTGATGTTTATTGGCGCTTCACCCAGTTCCACCGGAGCCGGAGTGAAGACCACCACCTTCGTGGTGTTACTGGCGACTGTGATCACCACGATTAAAGGTAAAGAGGATGTGGAAATGTTTGAACGGCGGATCCCGCAAGATCTGGTCTATAAGTCTTTAACGCTGATTACGATTGCGCTGGGTTGGGTGAGTTCGGTAACTTTAGTACTGTCATTGATTGAGCCGTATGAGTTTTTTCACTTATTTTTTGAGGTGATGTCGGGATTTGGGACTGTGGGATTAACCATTGGGATTACGCCCCATCTGACGGACCTTTCCCGGATGCTCTTAATGTTGACCATGTTTATCGGGCGGGTTGGGGTTCTGACTGTGGCAGTGGCTTTGGCGAAAATCAATCAAGAGACCGCCGGCAAATATATTGAAGAAAGAATTATCATCGGATAGCGAGGTAAAAACAGATGTCAAAACAGTTTGCTGTGATTGGTCTGGGTCGGTTCGGGACTAGTGTAGCCCAGACCTTAAGCCAGTTGGGGCAGGAAGTTTTAGCCATTGACATTAATGAGGAACGGCTTAAATATTTGGCTGACGACGTAACCCATACTTTGGTGGCGGATACGACTAATGTCAATGTGTTAAAAAGTATCGGAATTAGAAACTTTGACGTAGTGGTGGTAGCAATTGGTGAGAATATCCAGGCTAACATCATGACCACCTTGTTGCTGAAGGAATTGGGCGCGCCCTATGTAGTGGCCAAAGCCTTAAATAAAATGCAGGGTCGGGTTCTGGAGAAGATCGGGGCGGATCGGGTGGTTTACCCAGAACGGGATATGGGCCAAAGGATCGCCTATAATCTGGTCTCCGCCAACCTGGTTGACTTTCTCGAACTGGCTAAGGAGTTCCGGATCAGTGAAATGGTAGCTCGTGAAGAGATGTATGGTAAAAGTTTAAAGACTTTAAATTTGCGGTCACGCTATAGTGTTAATGTAATTTTACTGCGCCGGACTTCCGGGGCAGTGATCTATACTCCGGGTGCTAATGATATCATTGAACCCGGCGATGTCATGTTATTGGCCGGTGAGAAATCAAAACTGGATAAAATGGAAAGGGTCTGGAATAACTAATTTAATTTTTGGAGGGTTTATTTTGGAAGCGCGGTTAAGATTACCACATAGTGCAACTCAAAAACTACTCCGGGCGATTCGGGAGTTTGACTTAATCAGTCCGGGTGACCGGGTGCTGGTGGGGTTTTCCGGTGGCAAAGACAGCGCTTATTTACTTTATGCTCTATCAATTTTTGAAAAACACCGGATTATCCCTTTTGAACTGGGTGCTTTAACAGTCGATCTTGGTTTTGAAAACATTGATGTTCTGGCATTGCAGCGGTATTGTGAATTCCTGGGGGTACCGTTTCTTAGCGTTAAGACCGAGATTGCCAAGTACGCCTTTAGCGCGGCAAATCCGGAAGGACCTTGTGCCACTTGTTCATTTTTGCGTCGGGGAACCATGAACCGGGTTGCCGGAGAACATGGTTACAATGTTATAGCCTTGGCCCACCATCTGGATGATGCGGTAGAAACTTTTTTAATGAGTACAATTTTTTCCGGTCAAATTAAGACTTTCCTCCCCCGGACCAAACTGGACCGGTCGGGGATTACAGTAATCCGTCCCCTGGTTTATTTTCGCGAGGCCGAAATCCGTAAAGCTCAGGCGCAAACCGGGTTTCAACCGGTGGCCAGCCCGTGCCCGCTGGATGGTAAGACGAAACGGGCTGAGGTCAAGGAGTTAATCCGCAATTTATCCCGTTATGATCGGAGAATTTTTACTAACTTAGCTGCGGCAATCCGAGAAGGCCGTCCGATGGAGCTCTGGCCGGCGGAGGTTCCCCGTTCGGAGCGGCATAAAAGAACCAGGAGAGAGTAATTTTGGTTAAGAAATGAACTGTTACAACCCCT
>DATCLA010000295.1:0-6504 GCA_036564195.1 Bacillota bacterium | reverse complement strand
CTCCAAGGGCACCGCAGGAAAGGGGTAGTGAAGATGTTTAAAAACATAGTCTGGAGAAAGATTTGGCAAGAATTTATTGATTATTTAGGAATTACGGTCGGCGTAACCCTTACTGCTTTGGGATTGGTGTGGTTTTTGATTCCTAATAAAATTGCCGCCGGCGGTGTCAGTGGACTCGGCGTCATCCTTTATCATCTCTGGAAAATTCCGGTCTCCCTGACAATGCTGGTTCTCAATGTCCCCCTTTTTTTAGCCGGTGTTTGGGCCTTTGGTCCCCATTTTGGCGGTAAAACGCTATTCGGTTCGCTGATGATTTCACTGATGACCGAATTTTGGGGCACGCTGATCCACTTGAAGCCGTTAACTGATGACCCGCTATTAGCTTCGCTCTATGGCGGGGTAATTACCGGTGTGGGAATGGGGCTGGCCTTCCGCTTCCGAGGTACTACCGGAGGGACGGATTTGGCAGCCCAATTGTTCAATCGGGCTACCGGGATCTCCGTAGGCTATTCACTGTTTTTGTTTGACGGCTTTGTGGTTGGCCTGGCCGGACTGGTCTTTCACAGCACCGAATTGGCGCTTTATGCCATTATTACCATCTTTGTAACCAGCAAATTTTTGGACACGGTTTTAGAAGGTTGGAATTATGCTAAAGCAGCTTTCATTATTTCCGATCACTCCGAGGCCATCGGCAGGAAAATTATTCAGGAATTAAACCGGGGCGCAACCGGTTTAATGGGAAAGGGGTTATATTCCACAAAAAACAAACAGGTGATTTTGGCGGTAATCTCCCGGGCTGAGGAGGTCAAGCTTAAAGAGTTAGTCAACCGAACCGATCCTGATGCGTTTGTAATCATTACTGATGTCCGGGAAGTGTTAGGTGAAGGTTTCCCCCGCTAGCTCCGGATCACCTATACGCTGGAAGTATAGGAAAATAATTTAAAAACAGTGTAAAAAATGTAAAATATTTTTTACCGGAAGCAGGAAACTTTTGGCAAATTAGCGAATAACCTTATTACTAATAGGGTAAAAAAATTAGCAAAAATCTAAAGAGAGTTTTATTTTTATTTAATTTGTTCTTAAAACAGCCAATGTTTGTCTCATAATTTTTAATTAGGGCGGAGGAAGGGGGTTGACAATGAATAATACAATTATGGTTGTTGATGATGAAACAAACATTGTATTGATTCTTAAGGAGATTTTGAGTGACATCGGGTATAAGGTAATTTCAGCGCCAAATGGTTTATATGCTTTAGAACTGTTAAAGCAGATGCCAAAACCGGATCTGTTTATGGTTGATTTATTAATGCCGGTAATGGGAGGACGGCAATTTATTGAAACGTTACAAGCGATTCCCGAATATAGCGTTATTCCGGTCATTTTAGTAACCGGAACCATCCCCAATCTGCAGGACTTCCCGCCTCCGGAAAGCTATCAGGAAGTGATTTCGAAACCTTTTGATATTAATGAAATTGTCATCAAGGCCTGTCGCTTGTTAGAAAACCGCCAGATGTACAGTCAAAGTGCAGTATAAAAATAATTTAGAATCAGTGCTCGGGTTAAGCTTAAAGGTTGTGGGGCTTTTTCTACAACCTTTTCTTTATTTGACTTTCGCCAGCTCCTATGGTAAATTAAAGTAAATTATGGTGCGGATTTAAAGTTATAATGTGGTGCTAGTTTGAGGAGGCCCAAGCGATTTGCGAATCTTAAAGACAATTAACGAAACCAGTGAGATTAAACGCTTGTTAAACCGCCGTCCGGAGTTTCAAGGAGATTCTCAAGCCCGGTTAACGGCGACAGTGGCTGCAATTCTGAACCAGGTCCGGAAGGAAGGCGACCGGGCTTTGGTGGAACTGGCGGCCCGGTTTGACCGGGTGACCCTGTCTGCCACTGAACTTAAGGCCACACCGGCCGAGTTTGAAATCGCCTATCAACAGGTCTCAGCGGAATTTCTGGAAGCCCTTCGCCAGGCGAAAGAGAATATTACGGAGTTTCATATCAGGCAGTTACCCAAAGACTGGTTGGATTTGAAGGCGGATGGAATAATTTTGGGCCAGCGTTATCAGGCGGTTGCTTCCGCCGGCTTGTATGTACCGGGTGGCGTGGCCGGTACTACGCCGCTGGTTTCTTCGGTTTTGATGAACGCCTTACCGGCCCGGGTGGCCGGTGTAGTCCGGATTGTAATCTGTACTCCCCCCAACCGTTTGGGAGGAATTAATCCCTATTTACTGGTAGCGGCGGCGGAATGCGGTATTACCGAAGTTTATAAAACCGGGGGTGCCCAAGCCATTGCCGCAATGGCTTTTGGGACGGAAACCATTCAACCGGTGGATGTGATTGTTGGGCCGGGTAATCAATATGTGACTGAAGCCAAACGGCAGGTCTTCGGCTATGTCGGCTTGGATATGCTAGCCGGTCCCAGTGAGATTTTAATCATCGCCGATGCTGCTAACAACCCAGCTTTTGTTGCGGCGGATCTACTTTCCCAGGCGGAACACGGTCCGGTTAATGAAGCCGGGGCTTTTTTATTAACTCCTTCACTACCATTGGCTGAAGCAGTGGCAGCCGAGGTGGAGCGGCAGTTAGGAAAGTTAACTCGCAATCAAGTGGCTGCAGCTTCATTAGAGGCAAACGGGGCAGTGATTGTCACCGGAGACCTGATGGAAGCGTTTGAGCTGGCTAACTTTGCCGCCCCGGAACATTTGGAGTTATTGGTGGCCGAACCCTGGAGTCACCTGCATCAGATTAAAAACGCGGGAGCGGTATTCATCGGTCCTTGGTCTCCGGAACCGATCGGCGATTATGTAGCCGGCACCAACCATGTGTTGCCCACCAATGGTACCTCCCGGTTTGCTTCCGGGCTTAGTGTCGACCATTTTATCAAGAAAACCAGTATTATTTATTATAATGAAACCGGAATCCGACGCTATGGTCCGGCGGCGATGACTCTTGCCGGAGTTGAGGGCTTGGATGCCCATGCCAACGCTGTGAAAATCAGAACGGAGTGATTAATGATGCGGACTGCGGTAATTGAACGCGAAACCAATGAGACTAAGGTAAAAGTCGAATTGAATCTTGATGGTTCCGGAGAATACCGGATTCAAACCGGGATCGGCTTCTTCGACCATATGTTGAGTCATATCGCTAAACACGGTTTGCTGGACTTAAATCTCACTGCCCGGGGTGACCTGGAGGTTGATTCCCATCATACAGTAGAAGACGTGGGAATTGTCTTTGGCCAGGCGCTCAGCGAGGCCTTAGGAGACAAAATGGGAATATCCCGTTACGGGGCAGCCACCATTCCGATGGATGAGGCTTTGGCACTGGTGGCGGTGGACCTAAGCGGCCGACCTTATTTACGTTATTGCGCTGACTTGGGAAAGGGTGAGCTGGGCGGGTTCCAACTGGAACTGGTAGAGGAGTTCTTTCGGGCTGTAGCATCTCGGGCCGGCTTGACCTTGCACATCCGCTTGCTGGACGGAGTCAATCTGCATCATTGCTGTGAAGCGATTTACAAGGCTTTCGGACAGGCTTTGGCCCAGGCGATCAAGGTCGACGCCCGGATTAAGGGCATCCCTTCTACCAAGGGGGTTCTCTGAAGCCGCAATGATTACAATTGTTGATTATGGGGCTGGCAATTTACGCAGTGTGGCCAAAGCCTTTGAATACCTTGGTCATCCGGCGGTAATCACCGCTGATCCGTTAGTTGTAGCAAAGGCGGATAAAATTGTCTTACCGGGGGTGGGAGCTTTCGGTAAGGCTATGGTGAGTTTAACCCAAAGAGGCCTGACCACGGTAGTGAAAGAAGCGGCTGTATCCGGGCGGCCCTTTTTAGGGATCTGTCTTGGGTTACAACTATTGTTTGAGGAAAGCGCTGAAACCTTCAACGGAGAAGAAACAACTTATCAGGGTTTGGGGATTTTGCCGGGGCGGGTGTTACGTTTCCCGCGGAGCGCTTTAAAAATTCCTCAAATCGGCTGGAATCAGCTGCACCTAGTCAGAGAAAACCCTTTGTTTAAGGGAGTTGCCAATGGCAGTTATGTTTATTTTGTCCATTCCTATTATGTGCAACCCACCGATCCGGCAGTGATTACCGGCCGGACGGATTACGGAATTACTTATTGTTCCGCGGTTAACCGCGAAAACCTCTTTGCCGTCCAGTTTCATCCTGAGAAAAGCGGCGCGGTCGGGTTAAAAATGTTAAGAAACTTTGGCGAATTATAAAGCTCAAAGCAAAGGAGCGTTACAATGCTTACCAAGCGAATTATTCCTTGTCTCGATGTGAAAGACGGCCGGGTAGTGAAAGGCACCGAATTTTTACAGCTGCGCGATGCCGGCGATCCGGTGGAACTGGCAGCTTTTTATGACCGTGAAGGTGCCGACGAACTGGTCTTTTTGGATATTACTGCTTCCCACGAACACCGTAAAACCGTAGTGGAGATGGCCGCCCGTGTGGCGGAACAGGTATTTATCCCTTTTACAGTCGGCGGCGGAATCAGCAGTCTCGACACCATCCGGGAGCTGTTGAAGGCCGGAGCCGATAAAGTCTCGCTTAATACCGCTGCGGTTCAAAATCCGGAATTGATTGCTGCCGGGGCTGAGTTATTCGGTTCCCAATGCATGGTTGTAGCTGTGGATGCCCGGCGTCGTTGTAAAACCGACCCTACCCAGGGGTGGGAGGTTTATACCCATGGAGGACGGACCCCTACCGGTATCGATGTGCTGGAATGGGTTGAGAAAGTAGCCGCTTTAGGCTGCGGCGAAATCTTATTGACCAGTATGGATTGTGACGGGACTAAAAACGGTTATGATAATGAATTGAACCGGGCGGTGGCTGAGACGGTGCAAATACCGGTGATTGCTTCCGGAGGAGCTGGTACACTGGAGCACCTAGCTGAGGCAATCCTGGACGGCAAAGCCGACGCTGTTTTAGCGGCATCGATCTTTCACTATCGTGAATACTCCATTAAGGATGCCAAAGCCTATCTGGCTAAACGGGGCATCCCGGTAAGGAATTGCTATTTGAATGAATGACCTGCTATTGGAATGATTACATACGCAAAAGGTTGGGAAAATAAAAAAGGCCGTTAAAGGCCTTATTTTATTAGAGTTCCTTACCTTCTTTAAAGATCTGAGTTAGTTTTGGGTAAGGGCGTTCAGTTTCTTCATTAAGCGTGATTTACGCCGGGCAGCTTGATTCTTATGAATCAAACCTTTGGCGGCAGCTTTATCCAGTCTTTTAACTGCCAGGGTTAAGTCAGCTTTAGCAACTCCAGCATCACCGGCAGCAATGGAGGCTAACGTTTTCTTTAAGATGGTCCTTAAAGCAGAACGCTGTGCCATGTTATTAGCACGCTTAAAAGCAGAAGTTTTCACCCGTTTTTTAGCGGATTTAATGTTCGGCAAGATCTTTCACCTCCTTGAACTGCAGGCAAACTACATATATTTTTAGCAAATAATATTTTATCACGAAAAGATATTGTTTGCAATGACTTTATTTAGATCTGATTAACCAGATCATTTTTTTGAACCCGGTATTTAGGGTTAATCCGGCTATCAATGACACAAACTGCGGTATTACTCTTTACCGAAATGACCCTGATCTTGGCGATCGGTTCGGTGATGTAGTCCAGGACTTTACCGGTAGCGGGGTCTTTGACGCTTCTGATAATCCGGGAAACTTTAAAGATCATTCCGTTTCTAATGCCGCTATTGGCTCCGGCATTGAGGTAAATTTCACTGCCGTAAACTGTAGCGACCCGGCAGGAGATGGGTTTCCGGTAGGAAATGTCCGGGGCGGCTGGTTTAATCGCTTCGGCCTTCTCAGCTAACTGGGAGGCAACTGAAGCAACCGCGTCCCGTAGCGCGATACCCAGATTAGTCTTCTTAAATTTATCACTGCCAAAAACGATGCTGTTATAATCGATGGATAAGGCCAGACCGGTCTTTTTATTTTCACCGTATCCGGTAACGGCGGCTTTAATCTCAGCGGAAGTGGTGTCGACCATCCGGGCGTCAATCGTAACCCTGGCGGTGGTTGACCTGATACCGATTCCGATGTTGCGGCGGTCATCAACATTAATGGCTCCGCCTTTGGTATCCGTAGTGAATTCGGTGACTTTACCCATGATCAAGATCTGCACGCCTAAAATTCGTCCGATCCGGGCAGCGGTCCGGGAATCAATCCGTCCTGTAGAAGCTAAATGTTGTTCCTTTAAGACCCGGTCCAGTTGTTCCCGTTCGATGATGCGGAATTTTCCGGTATTAAACAAAGCGGTGACCAGCTCGTCGGAGACGCCCCGGCCAACCTGCCAGTCCTCCCGCCACCACCGTTCGCGGCCCTGAATTGCACCATCGTCAAACGGTAGGACGGCTACACGCAAACGGTGATCCGCACCGTAAGCCGGTGGAATGGTCAAACCGATCACTAAGGTTAATAAAACCAGCAACTGCAGCTTTTTAAACATTAAACTACCCCCTTGATGTTCATATGTAAATTATACC
>DATCLA010000294.1:0-28702 GCA_036564195.1 Bacillota bacterium | reverse complement strand
AAGCTCCTGATTTGTAATAGCTCCAAATAACATTCCAGAACCTTCTCTTAATTATCTAACAACTTGTGTTTAACCATCCGGTTTTATTGATGACTTTAGCAAACCATCAATAACCTCTTTATAACTCTTTCTCATCTTATCTATTGAAAACTGTGTTAATACCGTTTGACTGCCGGTTTCAGCCACCTTGTGGACCCCCGGCAGCCTGCTTTGAGAATAACACATCTCAATCTGCTCAGCTAAAGCCTTAAAATTTCCCTCCGGTACCAGCCAGCCGTTCTTACCATGCTCAATAATTTCCGCTACTCCCGGAACATCCGAGGCAATTACCGGCAGTCCTGCCGCCATGGCTTCACATATAACCAATGGTAATCCTTCGCAATGCGTTGCCAATACAAATAAATCCAGCTGGGGAAGTAAACCAATGATCGGACCGGTCGCAAAAGTAACGACTTCTTGTAGCTTTTGTCTTGCTACATAATCAATACACCTCTGTTTGTATTTACCATTACCTTGCAGGATTAACCGGACCGGCAGCTTCCGATCGTGATATAGGTATTCCACTGCGCGAATCAGGGTTAATTGATCTTTTTGTCGGGAAAACCGGGCAGTCATACCGATGTTAAAACAATCACCATGGGGAATCTTTTTGACCTGAAATTGCTCTGCAGCCACCCCATTATAGATTACCTTGACTTTTTTGGCATCCGCTCCCCGGGCAATGAGATGAGCGGCAACACCCTGAGAGACGCAGATATAAATATTGGTATATCGATCCAGCCACCTGAGAAGTAACTGCCGCAATGGTGTATACTTTTCGGTATTATGCTCTACATGGATCAGTGGAACTCTTTTAAGAGCGGCCGCAATTTTAGTCCAGAGGTGGGTGCTGTAACCATGGACAATAATCAGATCCGGCCGCTGACGTTCCAGATAGCGGCATAATCCCCAAATATAATCGATAGTAAACCGATCTTTTACCACAATGACATTGTCAATTCCGGCCCGATTGTATTTACGTAACAGTACTTCAGATTTATAATATTTTCCTAAATAATCAGCAATATTCAAAGCAATATTTAAAGCGCCTGATGGCGCTCCGGACACTATGTTTAAAATGCTCGCCATAGGTCTCCTTCCATACTATGTCCGCCACTGTACTGTTCAACGTTAATGCAGTGATAAAAACGGTTCTACCGTTTTAAAAACCGTCAGTGGCGAAATGCTTTCCATACATTGTTGCTCTTTAGTCTGACTGCAAGTAAGCTTTTGACAGGGAATACATTGCAGGTCAGCTTGTAACACAATTGCCTGCTTAGGCGCCCAGCGCCACGGATCGGTGGGCCCATAAAGGGCGACTAAAGGCGTACCAGCGGTGGCAATCACATGCATTGTTCCGGTACAGGGCGTTACCGAAACTGAAGCATATTTGGCCAGCACAGCAACTTCCCGTAAACTGAAATATCCTGCCGCATTGATAATCTTCCCCTTGAGGGCTGCTACGAAATCCCGATCTTGCTGAGAACCAAGGTAGACCGGAGTTATATTATACTGATTAAGCAGGGTATTAAACTCCTCTAACGCTGCCACCGGCCAATTCTTATTGGCGGACAAGCCCCGGGGAACTATTAACATTAAAGGATGTAGGTTAAAACCATGTCGGGTAAGCCAGGAGTTAATCTTATGGTAAGACTCTTCATCAACAGTGCCAACCATTGGCGGAATTTCTTTAACCGGTATTTCAGGATCAAGATACCGAAGGCAACTGCTATAATCAAGATCAGCTCTCACCGTGTGTTGTTTACGTGCAAATGGCCTCCACGTCCCGATGGAAATTTCAAACCCGAGATTCTTGAGGCGACAACCGGATTTTAACGCCAATAGGGTTGAGGAAAACCGCCCATCAACTATCAGTGCATTGGTATATTGTTGCTGACGGATTTGCCGAACCGTCTCTGCCTTTGAAGATTGGCTGTAACTGAATACATCATCAACCCATGCATGATTAATCAGGATGTCAACAGCTTTTTGAGCTACCACCATCCCTACCTGGCTGCCAAAGTATTCTTTGATTAATCCGGCTAACGGAGTAGTCAGGACCACATCCCCGATTCCCAGGCGATTAATGAGCAATACATTTTCCATTTTGCGTCTCCCTGAGGCAGGTTTCAAACACTTGTAAATATTGTTCAGCCATCACTACTGCGCTCATTCTACTCTGAATAACTTCTAAAATCTGTTGCCGTTCCTGAGCCGGTAAAGTTAAAGCTTTTTGAATTTGAACTGTTAATTCCTGGGGACTGACTTTAAGTTTGTGCCCATCAAAATTAACCTGGATGGCCTCATTGATGTTTTGGGCTGAAACCGCGCCGAAAAAAGTTTGCGCATTTCTGATGGCCACAACCGGTTTCAAACAGGCTAACGCTTCAATCGCCACTCGTCCTTCTCCCACCACAACATCCGCTGCCCAATACCAGGTAAGTAAGTCCGCAGTAAAGTTCATAACTGTTACAACCGGACCGTAACGTTCATTAAGGGACTGGACTTTGGCGTCAACTTCACTCCGCAATGGCCCTTCACCGATGACTCCGATTCTGCAGTTTGGATAAAGGGCAACTAATTGCGGAACACTCTCCAGCAGCGTTAACGCGACTGCCCCTTTAATCGAACTTAACCTGCTGACATGCAAGATAAAAGTGATTTTCTCCCCTATTCCCAATTTTTTACGGGCGGTGGCGCGGTTACCAGGAGCAAATTTATTGAAATCAATCCCGTTTGGGATATGAAAAATTGAGTCGGCGCTAAAACCAAAATCATTGATTAAACGCTGCGATAAATTTTTACTGACCACAATCATCCGTTGGAATATTTTGGCATAATTTTGAGGGTTATGAACGCGGTGCCAGGCATCATGCATAGTGACAACAAAAGGCACTTTGGTCTTTTTTTGAATAAAATACGCCCACAGTCCGGCGGTCCGTTGCTGAGCGCTGATCACCTCAATTTTTTCTTCTTTGACTAAACCGATTAATTTTTGAAGGTCAAAAAACCATCTGAACGGATTGCAACCCCGGGTCTGAATTGTAAACTGCGCTAAATTGGGGTATTGCCGACAAAGAGCCTCCAGTTTTTCCTTGGTGCCACCTTGGTTAGTAACTAATGTTATTTTATGGGTAGGGG
This sequence comes from Bacillota bacterium, assembly GCA_036564195.1. Lineage (GTDB taxonomy): Bacteria > Bacillota > UBA4882 > UBA8346 > UBA8346 > DATCLA01. The sequence goes on along the minus strand of DATCLA010000294.1, from coordinate 25,522 downwards.
ACAATCCGGCTATTAACGCTTCGACATGGGTTTCAGCACCCCCGACTCGCCAGGGTTGCGAAAATAGAATTAATACATGCATTGATCCTCCAAGTTAATCTTAAATATAGTTTTAACCTCATTGGGCTATTATATTTTATATTTACCTTAAGCACTAATTAAATTCCCGGCTAATGTTAGCTTCTCTACAAATACAACTAACTTGTTTTACGATTCTTACATCACCGACTGCGGTTTTCGCAGCTTTTTGGGATCAACTTTATTCCCCCCGATTCTACTCTCCCGAAAACTTCTCCAGCGCCTGCAAGGTTTCAATAAGGTAATCGTTATCTTGGGCATCTCTTATAGCAATCCGCACGAATTGACGGTTTGCAAAGCCCGGTTTATCAGCGCAATCTTTGATTAAGATATTATACTCTGACAGCAGCAGCTTCGTAAGTTGAGTGGAAGTATATCCAGAAGTTACTTCGCATAAGAAATAATTGGCTTGTGAAGGAATAACTCTTAAAAAACTAATCCGGGATAAAGCCTGAAAGAACCGGCTCCTTTCAACTTTCAACAGTTGGCAAGAGTTTTCAAAATCAGCAGTATACTTTCCGATAATTTGCAGAAAGTATTCAGCAAAGGAATTAATATTCCAAATTGATAGATCCCTTCGAACTTTTTGAAGCAACTCCCGGTTTCCGGTTGCCAATACTCCTAAGCGCAACCCAGGAACACCGTAACTCTTACTAATACTCTTGATTACAATCATCTTTTGATATTTTTGCAAAAGACCGGAAGCGATCAGCGAAAAACGTAGTTCTTCATCAACAAAATCCATAAACGACTCATCTACAATTAAAAAAATCTCTTTTCTGTCACAGAACTCCAATAGATTCATTAGTGCTTTCTTTGCTATAAAATTACCGCTGGGGTTATCTGGATTAATAAGGACTAAACCATTTAAATCTGCCGCAAAATTCTTGATCTCCTCAACCGAATAGCGGAATTGGTCGTTTTCAGGAATAAACTGCTTTACCCGTTCTAAACCGATTCTTTCCGGGTATTCGTTAAAAGTCGGGAAAATCACCCCAATCTTCCCCGGGATATGATTTACCAATCCCTTAATTAACTCAGCGGCGCCATTGCCAACCAAGATTTCCGCGCTGTCACAACCAAACAACTTAGCAGCTAAAAGATTTTGAATATTGAGTCCCGATGGATATTGAGTAATTAAAGTGTTAAAATTAGTTTTTAACTCCTCTAACATGCGCCGGTTGGGAAAATAGGGATTAACTAAATAGCAAAAATCTTTCATCTTAGGAAAACGCCAAAAACCACCATATCTTTTTTGGTATAACTGTAACTTGGAATTCTCATTGGCAAATAACATTGCGGCGATATCCAAGTCCTGAATATCGTCAATCTCATACCACTTCTCATTAGTTAGTTTATGGGCTTTAAGATCAACATTCTCTAAAAAAGTAATTACTCGTAAAACTTGCTCATAATATTCATTTTTCCCCATTGTCTTGATATAAGCGTCTAAAAATGGTAAATAACAATTTCGCGAAAATTCCTTAGAGAATTTATAGATATTGACAGTCTTATAGTAGCTCCCAGTCTTGGCCCATTCAAAATATTTTTTGGGAATTATATTAACAATTACATCATTGTCATCAAGTAGGGTAACCGTCCCATCCATCCAAGATTCGAATTTAGCTACTACTGCCAGATTTTTATTTTCGTTATTGAGTAAACCTTTAATGACTTTTGACTCAAAAATCAAGTCACTCTCTAATATGAGGGTATCATCTTGCATCAAGTATTTACTGGCCAGCCATAATGAGTAGATATTATTAGTTTTGTGATAATCCTTATTGTTAATATAGGTAATCGCAATGCCTTTATAATCAGCACCGAGATAATCTTGTAATTTTGTACCGCAATATCCGATTACCATAATAACTTTGGTTATGCCAACCTCCGCCAGTATATCAAGGGTATGTTCAATTAATGTTTTACCGTTCACTCTAACCATACATTTTGTTTGATCTTGGGTGAATTTACCCAGCCTTTTTCCCATACCGGCCGCTAAAATTATACTTTGCATTATGAGTTACCCCATCCTTTGAAATTAGTAACAGCTGTTTACAACTTGATTTTTTACAGGTTTACCCATTTTTGTCTTATTACTTAAACAATCTAAATTGTAATTCCATATTTATCCCTTATTTCCCTTTTAAAAATTTTAGTTTTCAATTTTAGGGCTATTCACGGTGTGATCCGGATACCTTCAATCTTCAACAGGGCTGAGACCAAAAATAATTAAGGCTTGTCGGATTGGACTAGTATTACTCCTCAACCTGTCGGTTGCCATAGATACTTAAACCAACTAACAACCATAAGGTTCTGGCCAAATAACTAGCCCATAAAAAACAGTCAACTAATGAGCTCAGAGTTATTGCCACAAATACTCCTAAGATACCAACCAGCGCTCCTCTGGGGTGGGCTTTCGTGTTAGTAATCAACCGGCGAAAGATCTGAAATAGAAGATATAAGAAGGCAATTAATACCGGAATACCGGATTCAGCCGCCAACATTAGAAAACTGTTATGGGCATGAAAATGATAGTGATCCTGAGACAGAGGACTGAGATATTTATTGTTATAGATCGGGATGAACTGCCCCAGTCCCACACCGGTTAGGGGATAATCTTTAATCATCTTTAATGTAGATTGCCAAATAAGCAACCGCTCATAATTGGAAGGCCATTTTGGATCCAAAATTGTTTTGATACGCTCAACATACAGCGGTGACAGAGCCAAGACTAAAATAAGAATTATTAACAAGCAAAATATTACGGTTTTTTTATGAATAAACACCTTTTCACGCAGTAGCATTCCAATTAGAATTAAAGCTACACCTGCTCCCAACCAAGGCCCGCGTGCTTGAGTCAGAATAAATGCTACTGCGCAAACAATACCCGCCAAAAAATATTGGCATCGCTGTTTAACGTTAATTGCATTTAAAAACAAAGCAACGGTAAGGGGTAAAGCCACCTCTAAAAAGGAAGCGAAAATTGCAGAATTATTGTAGAAACCAGTGACATGCAATTGTTTAGTCTGAATAAACTGAACTATCGCATATAAAGCTGCAACAACGCTTCCTGCTATATAACATTGTAAAATCCTTTTGGTATCGATCTCAATATCCCTTTGATAACAGGATTTTAAAGCAGCAAACATGATAAAGGGCAGAATATAAGTAACCATATGTGAATACATCACGAGACTTTCGAGTCGATTGGTGGAGAAAAAAAGCGAAATTAATAAGAGGCCAAAAAAATAACCCAGTGGTTTAATCAATGGTTGCTTTAGAAAGGCAGTTATCTGAAAATGTTTTTTTTTTAAGATAAACAGACCCAGTAGCAAAGCTAATCCCATTGAAAGATTAGTTGGGCCTTTACCCAGCGGGGGAAAGAAAGCAAACGCTCCAATGAAAAATAGGAAGACTTGGTTAGCTCTAAATATCCGTAACAATAATTTCACTCCTTGTAATGACTAAATTGCCTTTAAGACAAAAAACCGAATGAACAGATTGAAACCCCCAGGGTTAGGGTTGTTACATCCCAGCCAGCCATAGCGGAGAATGATCCGAGTTAGTCAGAAGAGAGTAGAATTTTCTAAAATCTTTTAAGCTAACCCTTTACCTACTCCTAATTTTAATCCCAGCTACGATAGTTTATATAAACTAACTACCTCCTGGTAAACTTCCTCCACCGGTATTGCAGCCAAACAATCCAATCGTTTCGCACACTGCCGCCGCCAGCAGCCGACACAATCCCGCGAAGTCACGAGCACGCGGTGCCCCGAGCCATAAGGCCCGTTCCGGGTAGGATCGGTCGGTCCCAGTAAGGCTACAGTCGGGGTTCCCACCGCTACTGCCAGGTGCAGCGGGCCGGTGTCCCCGCCTACCGCAACCCGGGCGTTTTTAATGATCCAGGCTAACTGTTTGAGTGAGGTTTTCCCAGTCACATCCCAAAGCGGCGCTTTCGTACCTTCCCGGATCTGCCGGGCCAGCTCCTGATCGCTTGCTCCGCCTGTAAGTATACAGCAGATGCCTTGTTTGAATAAACGTTCCGCCAGTGCGGCAAAGTGTTGCAGGGGCCAGCGCTTGTTGACCCAGTTGGCGCCGGGGATCAGCACTACGTAGGGTCCTCCCGGCCAGTTGGCTGCCGTTAAAACCTCTCCGGCAGCTTTGACTTCTGCCTCGCTAAAACCGATTCCGAAATCAACCGTAGTAACCGGACCACCTAAAGCCCGGACCACATCCAGGTACCGCTCGACAATATGCCCTTGTTGGTGGGGGCCGCAAACTTTTTGGCTGATCCAGCCGCTTAATTCTCTGGGATTGCAGTAGACCAGTCGTCGGGGGGCTCCGCTGAGCAAGGCGATCAAGCCGCTTTTCAGCAACCCCTGCAGATCAAGGGCCAGGTCAAACCGGCGCCCTTTTAATTCCCGCGCCAATGCCGGTAAATATTGCAGCAATCCTCCCAACGAACGGCAACGAGACTTTTCAAACAGAATAACCTCATCGATATCAGGATGGTTACGCACTAATTCAGCGGCTGGTTGCTCAACTACCCAGCTAATCCGGACCTCAGGAAAAGCTTCCTTCAAAGCCCGAGCCACCGGTAACGCATGGATTACATCACCGATGGCGCTTAATTTAACAATTAGGATCCGCTGATAATTCATGATTCTTCAAGCTTTCTGAGGAGATTGGTAGTGGATCTTCCCGGCACTACCGGGATTAACACTGTTTTGCCCCCGTATCCCGCGACAATCCTGGACTCGGGCAGCTGTTCCAAGCAATAATTTCCGCCTTTGACGTAGATATCCGGTTGAATCTCCCGGATTAAATCCTCTGCAGTCGTTTCGTCAAAAATTACCACATAATCGACAGCCGTCAGTCCGCTTAGGACTTCTGCCCGGTCTTCCTGGTGGTTAATGGGACGCTTTGCGCCTTTTAACCGCCGCACCGATGCATCGCTGTTTAAGCCTACGATTAGACAGTCGCCTAATTGCCGGGCCGCCTGAAGATAGCGGACATGGCCGACGTGGAGAATATCAAAACAACCGTTGGTAAAGACAACCCGTCGGCCTTGATCGCGTAATTGTTGGGCAAGTGCCGCCGCCCGGCGCCGTTCGATTGTTTTCATTCTGCCGCTCCAATCGCCCGTTTTAACTCTTCCGCAGTGACGGTAGCGGTCCCCATCTTCCGCACCACGACCCCGGCGGCCAAGTTAGCCAGCTGCGCAGCATCAATGGTTGACGCTCCGGCGGCCAGCGCCAACATCATGGTGGCTACCACAGTATCACCGGCGCCGCTGACATCATAAACCTCACTGGCGTTGGTAACCGGGATCTGGTGGTAGCCGCCCTGCTTTTCAAATAGAGCAATTCCGTCCGGTCCCCGGGTGATTAAAACCGTATCCGCCTCCAGGCGCCGGAGTAATTCCTGGCCGGCCCGGATTAAAAGGGTTTCATTTTCTAAGGGGTAACCTACGGCGGTGGCCAACTCCGCCTCATTTTGTTTAACCAGATTTACTCCTTGATACGCCAGGATATTATAGCGGGAATCAACTATACAGGGGATCTGATGGGTACGGCATAAGGAGATGGTGGTGGTGCGGATCTGTGACGTAATACTGTTGCTGCCGTAATCATCAAGCACCACTGCATCCATTTGCGGCAAGAACCTTACGATCCGGGCCAAAAGTTCCGCTTCAGCTAACTCAGTTAACGGCTGTTTGGTTTCTTTATCAATTCGGACCACATGTTGACGGACGGTCGCCAAACCACCGGCCAGAACCCGGGTCTTGGTAATCGTCGCACGGGTCTGATCACGGTAAACCCCCTCAATATTGACAGCTTTGGCCTGGAGCAGCCGCAGGATTTCCGCACCGGAATTATCCTGCCCGACTACGCCAACTCCATAAACGGACCCGCCTAAAGTAGCCGTGTTGTAGATTACGTTGGCCGCGCCACCCGGAACCACTGTTTCCGATGCATATTCCAGTACCAAAACCGGGGCTTCACGCGAGATCCGGGAGATGGTGCCTTCCAAATAGACATCAGCGATCATATCCCCAATCACCATTATCTTTTTACCGCTGAAATTGTCAACTATGGATAATAAAGATTGACTCAAGTGTGACCCGTCCCCTTTCGGCTCCCAACCATTACCAAACCCCGCCGGTGATCATTGCTTCGTTGATTTCGTGACCTTGACAGAGAAATCCTTCAAAATTCCGGTAATTTACTATTTTAGGTATTACGCTTTACCGTTACACCCCAGGACTGAAACGATCTTATGTTTAACCATATTTTTAATGTTCTCCCGGGCTGCACTTAAATACTTGCGCGGGTCAAAATCAGCCGGGTGCTCCACCAGGTACTTACGGACCCCGGCAGTCATTGCCAGACGTAAGTCCGTATCAATATTGATTTTACATACACCCATGGTGGCCGCCTGCCGCAACATCTCCTCCGGTACGCCTTGAGCGCCGGGAATATTGCCGCCGTACTGGTTGCAGGCTGCGACAAAATCCTGGGGTACGGAAGAAGCACCATGCAGCACAATGGGGAACCCCGGTTTTAAGCCGGTAATCTTTTCCAAAATATCAAAACGCAACTTGGGTTGGCCTTTAAATTTATAAGCGCCATGACTGGTCCCGATAGCAATGGCTAATGAGTCGCAACCGGTCCGTTCAATAAATTCAACTGCTTGATCCGGATCAGTATAACGAGCACTTTCCGCCGCCACATTGACATCATCTTCCACTCCGGCTAAAGTCCCCAGTTCCGCTTCAACCACGACCCCTCTTTCGTGGGCATAAGCCACAACTTCCTTGGTCAGTTTGATATTCTCTTCAAACGGATATTTGGACCCGTCAATCATTACTGAAGTAAAACCACCGTCAATACAGGACTTACAGATCTCAAAGTTTTCGCCGTGGTCTAAGTGCAAGGCAATGGGTAATCCGGTATCCTCAATCGCTGCCTCCACCAGTTTGCGTAAATAGACCGGTTTGGCATACTTCCGGGCTCCGGCCGAAACCTGTAAGATTAAAGGTGCTTGTACCTCCTGGGCGGCCTCGGTAATCCCCTGAATGATCTCCATATTGTTCACATTAAAGGCACCTACCGCATATTTTCCCTGGTAAGCCTTTCGAAACATTTCTGTGGTTGTAACTAATGCCAATTTAAACTCCTCCTTTAATTAACCATCTCTTTTTTATTAGGTTTTTTTTTAAATTTTCCTGCTTCAAGCAGTCTGCTTAAAATTACTTTTAGTTAAAAGATTAGACAGCCCTCATTGAAGCAGCTCGGCCACAAAAACCGGAAGTTTAAAGGCACTAAAATGCACTTCCGGCGAGTAGTATTTAGTCTGCAGTGGCTGGATCTTGGCCGGATTGACTTTCAAGGGATGATGCACTTTACTGGCTAGGGTAAAACTCCACAACCCCGACGGATAAGTCGGAATACTGGCCAGGTATAAATAGTTGAGCGGGAAAACTCCTTTTAAATTGTGATGAATCATGCGAATCACATCCTGGTTGACAAAAGGAGACTCACTTTGGGCCACCATGATTCCCTCCGGGGTTAAAGCCGCATAGACATCCTGATAAAATTCCCGGCTGAACAGACCGACTGCCGGCCCGACTGGTTCGGTGGAATCGATCAAGATTACATCATATTGGCCTTTATTTTTCCGAACATGTTCCACTCCGTCTCCGATTGCCAAAGTCACCCGGGGATCGGTTAACGCCCCGGCAATCCCGGGGAGATACTCCTGACAGACTTCTACTACCCGGGCGTCAATCTCCGCCAAAACCGCGGTTTCCACCGAAGGATGCTTAAGAATCTCCCGGATCGCGCCGCCATCACCGCCACCTACCACTAAAACTCGTTTCGGGTTGGGGTGGGTGTTGAGCGCCACATGAGTAATCATCTCATGGTAGATAAATTCATCTTTTTCCGTAGTCATCACCATACCGTCCAGGACCAGCATCCGGCCGAACTGGACTGTGTCCACCACAGCCAAGTCCTGAAATTCGGTTTGCTCGGTATGGAGAGTACGGGTGATTTTACAGGAAAAGCTTAGGTTAGGAGTCTGTTTTTCGGTGTACCATAGTTCCATATCAGATTAAGACCTCCTCTGGGTATCTTATTGCTTCTTTTGTGAAAATAATTTAGACACTAGCAGAAATCGAAATACTATGGGTAATATGTATAATTAATATAGTAGGCTAGAGCTATTCCTTCCCCTTCAACTCCACCCACGCCGTCTGCACCACGCTGTCAAGATCAATTTTTGCGGTTGTAGTCCCAACCCCGGTCTTCCAATACCCCAGGTACTCAATGTTACCTTCCGGGCCCAGCAGCGGTGAAAAGGTCAGATCTGCCAGTTCCCAGCCAGACTGCGGCCCCTGATCCGCCAACCGCTGCAGGACTTCCCGGTGGACCGCAGGATCCCGGACTACGCCTTTCTTCCCTACCTGGCCACGTCCAGCTTCAAACTGCGGCTTAATCAGAGTTACCAATTCGCCGGAATCAGCGATTAACTCCCGGAACTTCGCCAAGACCAAGAGCAGGGAGATGAAGGACAAGTCAGCGGTGATCAGGGACGGTAACTGTTCCAGATTCTCCGCTTCGAAGTAACGGATATTTTGACGTTCAAATACTTTAACCCGGGGATCCTGCCGTAATTTCCAGGCCAGTTGGCCGTAGCCGACATCCACAGCATAGACCAGGCTGGCTCCCTGCTGGAGTAGGTAATCGGTAAAGCCGCCGGTAGAAGCGCCTGCATCCAAACAGACCCGCCCGGCAACTTCAATCTGAAAGACAGTAACTGCCTTTTTCAATTTATACGCGCCCCGGCTGACATAAGTTTCCCCGGATCCGACAATGGCTATTACGTATTCTTGGGCCGGGTCCAGAAGTTGACTGGGTTTCTCCAGCCGTTTCCCGTTAACCAGTACTACTCCGGCCATAATTGACCTTTGCGCCTGTTCCCGGCTTGGAAAATAACCTTGCTCCACTAGCCACCGATCACAACGTTGTTTCAAATCCGGCCCTCCTACTTTTGGACCCCAAAGCGGTCATCTTTAAACTCCGGCTTAATCAGTCGGACAATCATGCCCATCCCCAAACAGGTGGGCAGGACCAACCCAATATACGGCAAGATCGAGAACAGACTGGCTAACAAACAACCGGTTACCACCAGCAGATTGGGATGAGCCGGTCTGACCTCCCGATACTGGCGGAACACGATCCGGCCTAATAAGATATTAAAAGGAACTCCCGCTAAGATCAATAACGCCAGGTACAGTAAGAACAAGACCAGCGCTAGGGGTAACCCTACGGTTGTCAAGAACAAAATCACAATCAGCAACGGTATTCCGAACAAGGTAATGGTCCCCGTCAGAATACTACGGCGTAGGTTTTCCAAAGTGGGACTGGTAATAGCCCAGGTAGTTCGCGGAAAGATCCGGTAAAAGATTAAACTCAGTAATAAACTGCCTAAAAACCAGACCAATGAAGCCATTAATATCCACCGAAACAGCAGCGGAGAATCGGTCTTCACCCGGTGAAAATGGTACCCCCGGGTAATTTCAATCCCATCCGCAACTTCCGGTTTAGCCGGACTTACGGAATACTCATCCACCCGGCCGTTGACAGTAATCGGGGCCAGCCATTGGATGGGGGCTCCTCTGGAGATTAAATCCGAGCCGATCCGGCCGCCGATCTGATTGTCTCCCCAAACTCTGACTTCCACCGGCCCGGCAACGGTGCCGGTTAATTTAAGGGCTCCAAAAGCGCCGAGAATCCCGGTAGCAACCCGGGAATTTGGAGCAGTGGTTAACCGAAGCCCATAAGCAGAAACCATCTGTCCCACTGCTCCCTCGATTACCATGTGGCCGGCCAAGACCCGAATATCTCCGGCCACCTCGCCTTCAATTACCAACCGGTCAGTAACCAGTCCCACAATATTGCCGGTCACCCGCCCGCTGACCATTACTTGACGAGCAAAGACCACCAAGTCCCCCCGGACCTCTCCTTCAACCTCCAGGGTATCACCACTGAAAAAGAGATCGCCCGCAATCTGTTGATTCGGGCCAATTAAATCCACACCGCCGCGAAGTTCCCAAGGAGTCGCAGCAGCAGGCAGGACCATAACTACCAGGAGCATTAAAGTAATCAATACACTTATAAAATGCCGCATTGCTTCACACCCTTTATCATGTCGTTTAAAGGTTTACCTTTACCAGATCTCGGTCCATCCGGTCCATACAATCCCGGAGTTTAGCGGCAAACCCCGGATCCTGTCCGGCACAGGCCGCCTTGATCTGACGCATAATATCGATGCTGCGACGGAATGCTTGAACCACATCGCCTTCCTGGAGGCTGTCCACACCTTTGAGCAAATCGGTAAAACTCGCTCCCTGGCTCCAGCTATAAGCCAGCTTGGCCAAGCTGGGGTGAAAACGGGCGTCGCGCTCGTCAACCCCATAACGGTAGATTAAGTTACGAATGATGGTTTTCACCGGACGGATGTCAAAGGGCAGTTGTTTGGGGGCAAATTCCCCTTTACGCGGTTCATAATCGATCCCAACCATCAATGCATTTAACTGATCCAGATCCAGTTCATGAAAGAATCCGCTGAAATACAACTCCGTAATTAACAGTTCTTGAGTATAGATCTGGGCGGCAAATTCGCCCCGCGGTAATAACCGGTCGCCTTGGATATAGTCCAGATCTTCCAAGATTTCCAGTTTTAACTGTAAAGCCTCACTGAACCGGCCGGAAGTTACGATCTGGGCACACCTTTCCTGGAGCGAAGAAACACGGTGGTTCAAGTCAGCCCAAACCTGAATGGCACTTTCACAAGCCTGTTGCTGTTCTCTCGAGCAATCTTGTACCGTTACCGACGTCAGTAGCCGTTTCAGTTTCTCGATCTCCGCAGCGATTGCTGCCCGGGCCCGTCCCCGGATAAACCGTAGCCGTCGCTGTTTTTTCCGCATTGTCTGACGAATCCGGTAATAAACCAAGGGACAGTGCAATTCATCTTTACTATGGCATAAAGTAGCGCGTAAACTGTCCAACTTGGCGACATCCTTAGCCAGTTGCTCCTCAAACAGATTTTTATCGGTGCGCGCCTGAAAAGTCGCAAAATTTTGATTCAAAATCAGCTCAATCTCTTCCGTTCCATGATTACGTTTCAGGTTTAACACCGAATTATAAGAGAGATTAAATTGACTTTTTAACTCTTCAATCTGGTCCTGCCGGGCGCTGGGAAACTCCTCCGGTCGAAAGTTACGGAGATCCGCCAGCAGATAGACTGTCCCTCGGGAATCAATGCCCCGCCGCCCGGCGCGGCCGGCCATCTGGAAATACTCCAGATTGGTCAATGGTCGGAAGGTAACCCCGTCAAACTTGGAAGGGCTGTCAAAACAGACGGTCCGCACTGGGTAATTGATCCCGACCGCAAAGGTTTCTGTGGCGTACATTACCTTAATCAAACCCATCCCAAAGAGGGTCTCAATAATCTCTTTCAACCCCGGCAACAGACCGGAATGATGGTAGCCGATCCCTTTGACCAATAAAGAACGGGCCTGCACTGCAGTTTTCAAGTTTTCCAAACCATATTCCGACATCAACCGGTCACAGACCGCTTCGGCCTCCCGGGATTCGGCCGGAGTTAAGAAATTCTTCAAATAGCTGGCTTCCTGGGCTTTCACTTCACACATCCGGCGGCTGAAGACAAAGTAAAGACAAGGCAAGCCGTTGTTTTTACTGACATATTTGATTAAGTCAAGATGGGAAGTTTCCCAGTCCCGTTTATTTGCCAGGGTAAGCACGCCCTTCTCTTCCAGTTGCTTTTGATGGTTGATTACCGCTTTCAGATTGGTCGGCCCCAGGTGCTTTTCAAAGGCAAAGTGCTCCAGGGGCACAGCTCGGTCCTGCTTGATGATGACTGCCACCCGGTGGTTTTTGATCTCGCTAATCCAAGCGGCTAATTGATAAATATTGGGGATTGTGGCTGACAGACCCAACAGGCGCATGCCTTCCGGCATAAAAATAATGGATTCTTCCCAGACTGTACCCCGTTCTTCGTCGGAGAGGTAATGGATTTCATCAAAAATAATATGAGAGATTCCTTCGAGACGTTTCCGATCCTGATGGAGAATATTCCGGAAGATCTCGGTGGTCATCAGACAGATATCTGCTTCGGAATTAATCACCACATCTCCGGTAATAATCCCGACCCGCTGGGAACCGTAAAGGGCTTTAAATTCCTTATATTTCTGATTGGAAAGGGCTTTAATTGGCGCAGTATAGATGACCCGGTCGCCCTTGGCGCTGGCCTGATCAATCAGGTAGTCCGCAATTAATGTCTTGCCCACTCCGGTGGGGGCTGACACTAAAACTGAATTTCCCTTTAACAATTCGGTAATCGCCTGTTTTTGAAAGTCATCCAAACGATAAGTACGATAAAATTCCGGAATTTCCATACAGTTATCCGTCATCGTTTAGTTTCCCTCGTTTCCCAATCCCTGCATAAAAATGGTATTTCCAAGCTGATTGAAGTAATCATTTTATAAAATAATCCGGAAAAAGCCGGCAGACATGTCAATACCGGCTCGAGCATCATCAATTATACCGATCAATCTTTAAAAGTAATCCTAAAGCCCTAAAAGCTGTTGGACTACAACCGCCAGTTGGTCCCGTTCACAAACTGTCCGGTGGCGGACCGGCTTTTGCTTCAGGTTTTGAAGCGCGGCCGGGACAGGCTGGTTAACCAGCCGGGCTAACTGTTCCAACAATTCAAATTCATTATGGCCCTGGACGGCAGCAGGCCCCGCCAATGCCCGCAGGACACTGGCATTAAACTTAAACGGACTGGCGGTTGCCGCCAGCAGTACCGGAGTTTGATCCGCGGTCGCCGCTAAATATTGGGCAACGACTGCTGCGCCAACGGCGGTATGAGGGTCTAAAACCACTCCGGAATCCTGGTAAACTGCTTTAATCGTTGCTAGTGTCTCGGCTTCGTCAGCATATCCCGCGTAAAACAGCTCTTGAATCCGGGAGAAGGTTGCCTGATCCACCCGATAATGACCGGTCCGTTTCAGACTGTCCATCCAGGCCGTCACTTGGGTGGCATTGCGATCGGAAAGATAGTATAACAGACGTTCCAGATTACTGGAGATCAAGATATCCATCGAAGGAGAGCTGGTGGTATAAAACGGCCGATTACGGTTGTAGATCCCGGTATTGATGAAATCGGTCAAGACCTTATTGGCGTTGGAGGCACAGATCAATTTACCTAAGGGCAAACCCATGGTTTTAGCTAAATACGCAGCTAATATATTGCCGAAATTTCCGGTCGGCACCGCCACATTCAACCGCTCGCCCAGTTTAATAACACCGCGACGGTATAACTCCAAATAACCGTAAAAATAGTAGACCAACTGCGGCGCCAATCTTCCCCAGTTGATTGAGTTGGCTGAAGAGAAGGACATTCCCTTGTCCGCAAGCTTTTCAATGACGGTCGGGTCGGTAAAGACCTGCTTCACCCCAGTCTGGGCATCATCGAAGTTTCCTCTAACCGCAACTACCAAAGTATTCTGCCCTTCCTGGGTCACCATTTGCAACCGCTGCATTTCACTGACTCCGTCCTCGGGAAAGAATACAATAATTCTCGTACCCGGGACATCCTTAAACCCTTCCAAAGCGGCTTTACCGGTATCCCCCGAAGTGGCCACCAGGATCACGATCTCTTTGGAGTCCCGGGTCAATTCCGCAGCTTTAGTCATTAAATACGGCAGCAGTTGCAGGGCGATATCTTTAAAGGCACAGGTCGGCCCATGCCATAATTCCAGGAGATAGGTATGCTCCTGCAATTTGACTACTGGAGTCACTGCGGCAGTATCAAACTTCTCCGGGACCGCGTAGGCCTTAGCAACCATCCACTTTAAATCGGCCGGTTGATAATCAGTTAAGTATCTGCTTAAAATGGTAGCGGCCAGTTCGGAGTAGCTCTGGCCGGCCAGTTGCTCCAGTTGGTCCCGCGTGATTGAGGGGACCGTCTCCGGAGTGAATAAGCCACCGTCCGGAGCAATCCCCTGACGGATTGCAGTAGCAGCCGAAACTGTGGCTCCGGCGCCTCGGGTACTTACGTAGTTCATCTTTTACCACCACTTGCTGTATAAATTGATATTCAAAAAGTAATTAGGCAATTCCCTCAATTGGCTTAATAACGTTTTTATCTTATCATATTCTTGACAGAGTTCCTAGTCCTCAGCCGGTCCGCTTAGCGGATCTTCCGGCATTCCATATAATAGCGTTTCTCTTCGGCTTCACCCATTGAAAAGGTTTTTCGGGGTAAGACTCCGTTGTAGATTACCGTTTTAAACAGGTCGCTTTTAGCCATTGCCGGCAGTAAAAAGCCGATGTTGTCCGGACGTGATCCCAGCTCCCGGAGCACCGCCGCGCCATGGATATAGTCGACTTGCGTCTCCGGATGGTCCTGGACCCAGCGGTCTAGAAATTCCTGTAATGTTCCGGCTGCCAGATTGTGGGCAGGTTGGGTCAGCCTGATTATTCCCGGGCCCTTTGCTGAAATGAACCCAAACATCTGACAGTTGTCCGGCCGGCGCTGTCCGGCTGTTGGCAACCAGGCGGCAATCTGCTCAAACCGTTCCAACCGGTGCAGCTCAAAACCATTCGGCGCTAAAGCGTTGGCCATTGCTTTAAAAAACTCCACCTCGTCAACGTGAAAAACTACCCGGTGGATTGGTTCAATTCGTAACCCGGGATCATGTACATTAACAATCTCTACCAAAGCATAGCGGGCTGGGTGCCGGACCGGATTAATCCCGCCTTGTTTTTTCAGGTTCTCCCAGACGGTTTTAGCGGTGGCCAAGGAATGATTGCCATCCCCGACTGCAAACAGCAACGGTGCGGCTCCGGAAAGACCGAACTTCCGGTTAAACGCTTCCGGATCGGCCAGACAGCTTAAACCATGGCCGATCTCTTCCAAAATTCGGGGCTCATTAATTAAGTACCCCGTAACATGCCCGCCCTGCATCATCAGGTCGGTATCATACAACTTGGTAAATTGGCCGGTTTTTGCGGCTAACGGTTCGATGACCCGGGCTGAAGGATCATCAATCAACAGCATAATATGGGGCAGTTCCAAGACTGCTTGTTCCCGGATTTGCACCCGGGGAGGAATTCGTTCCAAGACCGTACCTTCGGTAGCCCGGATCAACGTGACGGCTCCGGGATGGTAGTCGTAAGCTTCCAAATCCACCGCAGCCACTAACCCTTTACGCAGGTTACCGTAGGCCGTCCGCCGTTCCACATAGATAAGCCCCGGACCCGTCGGCACTAGGATCTGTGAGTCCAGATACTGTTGCATCCGGACATTAATCCGGTCAATTCGTTCTTTGTCATTACCCTTCCCCAGATAAACCTCGGGAAAGATCAACTCTAAAGTGGAAGGGGCGTCTCCCACTACCGCAGCAACCTTTTCCCAATATTCCGGCTGGGAGGTAAATTGATCGCAAGCCACTACCGCCCATTTATACAGGTCCAGTCGGGGGTGGGGAAGTAAAACTTCCCCTACTTTTACTGCTACTTTTGAAAAGTCCATCTTGATCTCCATACCTTTTTTAAGATTAGTAATCCATTCCCACCTTATGGCGGACCTTAGTCAGATAGCCGCTGAGTACCTGCCGGGCTTTGTAAGCGCCTTGCCGCATCACTTCCCGAACATAGTCCTGCTTAATTTGAGCCCGTTTTTCCCGGTAAGGTGCAAAATATTCCCAAATTACGCCGAAAAGCTCTTGTTTAATTTCGCCGTATTTTAAACCGGGAGTCAAAAATCTCTCCTTTAACTCGGCTTTCCCGGCTTCATCCAAAAAGAGGCTATACAAGTCCAACAAGACATTGCCTTTAATTGGTTTCGGTTGGTTCACCGGTGTCGAATCAGTCTTAATCGACATGATTTTTGCTTTCAAAACCGCCTCAGGGGCAAAGATCTCAATGGTATTGCCATAGGATTTTGACATCTTTTGACCGTCCAGTCCCGGAATAGTGGCCAGGTCCGCTTCTATATCCGCCTCTGGGACTACAAAAGTCTCACCATAAGTATTATTAAAGCGAATCGCAATATCCCGTGCGATCTCCAAATGTTGCTTCTGGTCTTTGCCCACCGGCACCCGGTCGGCACCATAACCTAAAATATCCGCAGCCATCAGCACCGGATAAGCAAATAAGCCGTGATTGGCCGGGATCCCTTTGGCTAGTTTATCTTTATAAGAATGACTCCGTTCCAGCAGCCCCATACCGGTAACATTACTTAAATACCAAGTTAGTTCGGTTACTTCCGGTACATCGCCTTGGATCCAAAAGACTGATTTCTCCGGGTCAAGGCCTAATGCTAAAAAGTCGCACACCGCTTCATAGGTCTGCTCCCGCAGCTTGGCAGCATCATACACCGTGGTCAAAGCATGCAGATTCACAATGAAACAGAACAGCTCATGCTGCTGTTGAAGTTCAATCATCCGTTTCATCATGCCAAAATAGTTTCCGATATGCAGATTACCCGATGGCTGAATTCCCGATAAAATTCTCACTATTCATTCACTCCCAGATAATGAAATAGACGGGTTCACAATTACATTAAGAATGATTTTAACCAATATAAGGACCGATAGTACCTGGCCTGGACCGTCAATCAACTCAAATGGTAAATCTAAAATTATAAAACCCGCTCTTCTTAAAGGTTTTGGTATTATTTAACCATTATATCAGAAAAAGCACACCGTAAAAAGACTAAAAGACGTGAACATTTAGGTTCCGAGCTCAATTAACAGCCCCAACGGCTCCCGTAATTTTTGTGTAAATATTTTTAATCTTCCGATCGACCCGGGCTGCCTCGGCTCCGGCTGCCCGGTCAAAGTCCGCTGCCGTTGAAGCATAGATAATCTGACGGGACACATTAATAATCATCCCGGCGCCGTTTTGATCCCGGCCGTGGATGATGGTCTGCTCCAAATCCCCGCCCTGTGCACCAATCCCCGGAATCAGCAAGGGCAAATCCGGAGCAATGGCCCGTACTTCCGCCAACTGCCGGGGATAAGTAGCCCCCACCACTAAAGCACAGTTTTGATTGTAGTTCCAAACATTATTAACCTGCAGAGCGACTTTTTTATACAGCTCGACCCCGCCGGTGACCAGTTCCTGAAACTCTCCGGCGCCGGGATTGGAAGTATGGCACAGCACAATCACTCCTAACTCCGGGTCATCCAGAAACGGCTTTAAGGCTTCCTTCCCCAGGTAAGGATGGACGGTGACGGCATCGGCGCCGTATATTTCCCGCACCGCCTGAAGATAACCATAATTAGTGTTACCAATATCCGCCCGTTTGGCGTCCAGGATAATCGGAATATCCGGGTAATGATCACGGATAAAATGATTGGTTTGGATTAACGCCTCCAATCCCGCCACTCCGTAACCTTCATAAAAAGCGATATTCGGTTTAAAAGCACAGCAGTAGCCTGCCGTCGCCTCAATAATCGCCCGATTGAAATTAAAGAGCGCCTCCCTGACGGAACTTTGTTTCAGTTGTTCCGGCAGTTTCGCGTAATCGGTATCCAGTCCGACACAGAGAAATTTCCGATCCTGCCAGTGTTTTTGTAACAGCGAATAAAAACGGCTCATATTTTCATCCTCCTCCAATTGTAACAGCAACTAATTAACCCTCTGGCCTGATCTAAAGTAATAAACCTGGGTATATCTCTCAATATATTAATATTGTGAGCTAAAGCTAAAGCAAAAATTATGCAATTCCTTAATATTTTAGCACATTATAAACGAATGTAAAATTTATTTTACTCAAAATCATTGTCATCATTGTCGGATGTAATCGGTAACGAGCTAAGGTTCTCTCTATTAATGTATAAAAAAATGAAGTAATTATTGTAACCATGGCCAATTCCGGTCCGGCCTGTTATGCTTTTAGCGGAGCAATACACCTCGCGTAGCAGGAAATATCCGTTAAAAGGTGAATTTTAAATTGATTAATGGAGGTGGACCATGAAACGTCTTCGTAATTACTTGTTGGGCCTAATTTTGCTGATTGGCATCGCTTTATTGATCTTTTTCAACCAGTATCTGGATTTAATATGGTTCCGGAGCATGGGCGCAGCGCGGGTTTTCTGGATCTCCTTGATTACCGGGCCATTGTTCAAACTGTTATTAACCCTGCTACTGGCAGCTTTTTTCCTGGTCAACCTGTTTTTGGCCGGTAAAGCGTTCTACCGACCCCGGGCAGTACCGCTGTATGAATCTGGACCACAGTGGTCCAGGGAATCATTGCTCCTGCCTGGTATCCTAATTACGCTGGCAGTTACCTTTCTGCTGACCGCCGGCCTTTCCATGGACTGGCAGATGATTCAACAGTTTCTCCACCCGGTAACCACCGGAGTCACCGACCCGATTTTTCACAAAGATACCGGTTTCTATCTTTTCACCTACCCCCTATTGCACAGCCTGTACAACCTGGCACAAGCAGCAGTCTTTTTGGCCTTAGTAGGCAGTACTGCTGTTTATGTTTTAGCCAAAGCGATTCAATGCTTTCAAACTAGCTGGGAGGTCTGGTTTCCGGCCAAATTGCACCTGGTTGTTTTAGGCACTGCTTTCGGCGCCGTCAAACTCTGGGGGTACCATTTAAGCCGCTATAGCCTACTTTTTAAGGAATCCGCCCGTCTGACCGGGATCAACTATACCGCGGCACATGCCAATCTGTTGATCTTAACCATTCTATCCTGGGTAGTGGTAGCAGTAATCGCAGCCCTTTGGGTTACTCTGTTCCGGAAAAAATATACCCTACTGCTCACCGCTGCCGGAGCCTGGTTGCTCCTCGCCTTGGGATTAAACATTATTTACCCCGGTATTATCCAGTCCTTGGTGGTCAAACCCAATGAATATGAGTTGGAAGCACCCTACCTGGCGTATCACATCCTCTTTACCCGCCAGGCTTATGACTTGGACCGGGTTAAAGTCAAAAACTTTCAACCCCGGGAACAACAGATCGGCAAGATCAGCCCCACCCATCCGGTGGTTACCGATTTACGCTTATGGGATTACCGGCCGTTACTGGCTTCTTACAACCAGTTGCAGGCGATCCGGCCTTATTACCGTTTTACCGATATTGATATTGACCGTTATCCGACAGCTTCCGGGGGGCAACGCCAGATCATGTTAGCCGCCCGGGAACTGATTGCCGCCGGACTATCCAAGGAAGCCCAGGCATCCTGGATTAATTTGCACTTAACCTATACCCACGGTTACGGCGCGGCCGCCAATCAAGTCAACCAATATTCCGACCAAGGCCAGCCGGTCTTCATCTCCAGAGATCTGCCGCCCCGGACTGACCCGGAGTTTGCCGCGCTGGCGACCAACCGTCCCGAAATTTACTTTGGGGAACAGACCAACCATTATATTATCGTTAATACCCGTACTCCGGAATTTGACTATCCTCGCGGCGACAGTAACACTACAACGGTTTACCTGGGTAATACTGGCATCCCGCTCAACTCGTTCTTTATTAAAGCCTTAATGGCCTTAAAATATCACGAAGCCAACTTCATTCTTTCCAGCCAAATAACCTCCGCCAGCCGGGTGCTGCTTTACCGGAATATTCGGGAACGGGTTCAAAAATTAGCCCCCTTCCTCAAGTTTGACCAAGACCCCTATCTTGTCGTCGCTCAGGGGCAACTCTACTGGATAATAGATGCTTATACAGTAAGTTCCTTCTATCCCTACGCCCAATACCATACCAGCGGCATCAACTACATCCGTAACTCGGTCAAAGCGGTAGTTAATGCCTATGACGGATCCGTTAACTTTTACATCACTGACTCCGGCGACCCGATCATCCGGGTCTGGCAAAAGATCTTTCCAGCCCTGTTCAAGCCGGTTGACCAGTTAAATGCCGAGCTTATCAGTCATCTACGCTATCCTGAAGATTTAATGACGATTCAAAGCAATATTCTGGCCCGTTATCACATGACCAACCCCAAAACCTTTTATGCCCAAGAGGATCATTGGGAGATCCCGGTCTATAACAACGGTGAACCTTTTGAACCCTATTACGTAACCCTGGTCTTACCCGGCGAAAATAAAAGTGAATTTGTGATGATGCAGCCTTTTTCACCTCGGAACAAACAAAACTTAAGTTCCTGGCTGATCGCCCGGTGCGACCGACCTCATTATGGCGAACTTCTTTTATATACTTTACCGAAAGACCAGAATATTTACGGTCCGGCCCAGATCGACAGTAGGATCAATCAGGATCAGACCATCTCGCAATTAATTACTTTATGGAACCAAAACCAATCCAGGGCCCTTTGGGGAAACCTGTTAATCCTGCCGGTAGAGAATTCACTGCTCTATGTCAAACCGCTCTTTATTGAGTCGGAACAGACCCAACAGGCCGAACTGAAAAAGGTGGTCATGGTCTACCAAAACCAAGTAGTAATCGGAGATACAGTCACCGAAGCGTTGAACCGCATCAATCCGGACCAGACCCAAGCAGTAAAGAGTCTTCCCGAAGCTCTCAAAAAAGCGGAACCGGACCGCCAAACCAAAGCTCTTGACCGGAAAGAGGCAATCCGGCACCGCCTCGAACAGATCAGTAAGGAATTACAACAACTTTCCAAAGAATTGGACCGGCTCGGGCTTGATTAAGGCGGGCCCCGGGTTTAAACCACTCCATACGGTAGTTAAGTTGATTAGTTTAACCCTGCAACCTCTCTCGATTGAAGCAAACTTCATCTTAGTTTCAAGGGGGCAATATTTAAAGCAGTCTCTTTTCTGGGTTTGGGGATTTCACGAAATCCCCAAACTACCGTGCAGGGTTCCAGGCTGCCCTGTCCTGACCCCTGTCTCAGACTTTCTAACAGAGCAACAGCCTTTATTTAACTTGCTGCATCTCTTGCCGTCGGCTTCAGGGCCAATTTTTAAAGCCAACAGGTTATTGGACTTTTTACCTGTTCCAATTACCTGTTCCAAAATTACTAATAATTACCAAAAAGAAAAGCCTACTCAAAACAGTATCCGGCTTTTTCCTTGCTTACTATCAAATTCGCTACACCCGTTAAATCCCATGATAAGCTCCAGGAAAGGAACCAGGATTAACTCAAGCAGGAGTTACCCCGCCAATCTGCTTCAAATAGTAATGCGTCTCCCGAAGCATATGATCGGGGACCAGTGGTACCAAACTGCCGACAATCTCCAGGGTTCGGGTGCCTTCTCTCAGTTCAGTCAGATAAGCGATGAATTCCTGCATTATATTAATGATCTGCCGGTTAAAACCTTGCAACACCGGTTGCACCGCCGTAGGATCACTCCGGTAATAGCCGGCAATTTCCACTGCTTTCAGATATAGTTTATCAAAGGAATTCTCAAACGCCTTTGCCTCTTCCCGGTAGAGGTATTCCACTTTATCCAGATTACTCATGACAATCGCCGCATGCCCCGCCGCGTCTAACACCCAGAGCAGGTGAACACCGAGGTTATTGCGTTGAACTGTTCCTTCGGCCTGCAACTGATTTAATAAATTTAAAAATTGTTCCAACTCGTTTAGCATATGGTTGTAAAAAGTTGGAGTCAAGGCAGTGACCGGCATTTTTCTCAGGGACTGCTCTAACAATTCTCGTTTAAATTCCCGAAACTGCATTGTGGTAGTACTGGCCTCGTTAAGTAAATCCGGGTCGGTCGGGGCTTCACTTCTCACCCTTTGAAAGATCCGGTCAAACTGGTTAATAAATTTCTCAGCCATCCTCACAGTATTGGGATTGCCCGGCTTAATCGCGTCAATGATAAAGCGGGCATGGTCTCCCATAATTTCCGACCAAAAAAGCAACTCTTCCCGGGCGCGGTCTTCTTGACGACTCAAAAAAAAACACCTCCTTACGGAGGTAAAATATGCGTCAGACCCTAGGAATATTACTGAAGGGTCACCTTTGCAAAACAACTTGCTGGTTGCAGTGAGACCTATTGGGCTACTCCGGCCAAACCGAGTATGATTGCAAACACCAAATAAAAACGTTGCCGTTGGTTTTCTTTTTTTAAGATGGCCAATTCCTGTTCTAACACTTTGACCCGTTCCGACACTGTTTTTAAATCCGCCAGCAGCTGTTGGACTTCCTTTTGAAGTTCCTGTTGTTCATAGGTTAAAATCACGAGGTCTTCACTGAGGACCTGGCCGCTGCGTTTGATTTCGTCAGTTTTTTTGGAGTATGTATTGCTTTCGGCAATTACCTTCACCAGCTCCTCCCGTAATTCATTGGCCAAATTACGCAGGACTTTCACATCCTCTTTGCTGGTCCCGGTTGCACCTGAGGCAATCTCTTCTAAAATCTTCGCTACCACAGTGGCCAAGGTAAACCGGTCAACCGGCTGATCGCCCTTGAAGGTCTGATCTTGATACAACTGTAAATAGCCTTTGTCAATCAACTGCTTAACTGCTTGGTAGGCCCAGTGATCTGCCGGGACATCTTTTGGTTCCGCTGCCAGGGTTAAAGTAGCCATCCCCAGCAGTAAAACGCTTAATGCCAACAGACCCGCGGCCAACTTCATAAAGTAGTTCCTCTTCATTGCTTCTCCTCCACAATTTGATATTTTACCGGTTTAAATTGGTAAGGCAGCTTTTTACCTTTAGCATCGCGCAAGGTTAACTGACTGACCTCCACTGTCGTATCGCCAGGACCGATCGCCATGAAGTTCAGTCGGACTAAAGTGGTAGTTTCACCGGTAAAAGGTTGGTTCCGCCTTCCGGTGACTGCCGCCACTTTTCCTTCCTTTGGTAAACTCATTCCTTTCGACCAAGCTGATAACTTTTGATCTTCAACTAAAAAGGTGCCGCGCGAAACCGAGATCAAACGTAACTGATCCGGATTATATTTTAGGTCCATCACAAACTCGCAGGCAGCATCCAGGTTGGCTGCATCCAAGGTAACGGAGAAAAGTTGTCCGATCCGAAGCGTCCCGGGATTGGAAAAACTTAAATTTGCCGGTAAAGCCGGGATTGTTACTACACCGGGAATATCCAACGGCAGAACGTTACTACCCCGGACACTAATCTTAAACCGACCGCTGTTAGCTTGGCGCTGCGGAGTCAACATCCAACTGATGGCAGTCTCCTTACCGGGGTCAACCTCGTTTAATATTTTTTCACTACGTTCCCCTTCGGCGAGCCGCAGCCCAGAATCGCTGGAAAAAACCGCTTTCAAGTTCCGGGCCGTTTTAACGTCTAAGTTTTTCAAATTAAGTTTTACCGCAAAGGGGTTGGGTTCCCACTGATTGTTCACCACTTCTAATTTGGGTAAGGTCATCGTGGCTCCCAAAGCAATCGGGCCGCTGATTTTAATTGCCCTGGTTACCTGATTGGGTTCCAAACCTTCCCCGACGACGCGGATTTGAAAACTGGAGTCGCCGTAATACATTCCGTCGGGTTTAATATGCCAGGCAATCTGTTTGGTAACTCCCGGTGTTAATTCGGCCAGGGTCAGCTGAGGTTCACCGGAAACCAGGCTCAAACCGGCAGGTAAATCCAGGTTGATTGTGACGTTCCTGGCCTTAGCCTCACCCCGGTGTTCCATATACATAATCACCGTATAACTGTGGGTCTCCTCCCCTAAATGCTGAACTTCGGCAGGAGCGGAAATGCCCAAAAAAGTATTTCCCGGTGAAAAAGTAACCCCGCCCAAGCCGTAATAAATGGTAATCGTCTCCGTACTGTCCGGTGCGATGGTTCGGGGGAACCAAAACATCGCAACCACGCTATCAAGTTCTTCCTCACCAGCGCGGATAAACTTGGCGCCGGGTTCAAGTGGGATCTCCCACGGATAATCGGCGGCTTTTCCCCAATTGGTAAAGAGCAGTCGGTCGGGGGTGGTAACATCGCCGCCCTTTAATGTACCTTGAGCAATTACTGAAGGTTGATCCAACGAGTCAAAGGCCTGCCAAAAATCGGG
The DNA here is from genome assembly GCA_036564195.1 of Bacillota bacterium. Lineage (GTDB taxonomy): Bacteria > Bacillota > UBA4882 > UBA8346 > UBA8346 > DATCLA01. The sequence continues at coordinate 1,422 of DATCLA010000294.1, read as the reverse complement.
AAACTCTTCCGGCCCCAATGCCGTGTCCTCAGTAATCTCCCTGTTCCCCACCCGGAAGGGCGCACCATCGTTAGCTCCGACTAGAGTATCGAATACTGTCCTTAGACCCACTTCGACCGGGTCTGTCCCGGTATTGTGGATCACATAACGAATCCGCGCGGTATCTAAAGCCCCGGTACTGGGACTTTTGGTCAGGTCTAAAAGCTGTTTCACAACAACAGCGCCGAATTGACAACTCATGGTAATCTGGTTGTCCTCAATTTGCGGTGGGGCGATAATCTTGCCGTCCGGCAGTTTAGCCCCCGGACGCTTGAAAGTGGCTTTACCAAAGACATAATTTTGTCCGTTAATCCGCACTGTAGTATATGAAGTCCAGGGTTTGGGATGACCGTAAATCAGCGGCCGGTTGTCATCATCGCTCCGATGGGGATCACCTGCGGTTACATCCAGCGCAAAACGGCCGGTTTCATCTTGACTATTGTTGATAAATATTTTTATATATTTATTCTCCAGCATCAACAGGTCATCCGCGCCCGAGACACCCGGAGCGAAAATGGTTAACAACACCACTGTAGCCAAACAAATTCCCATGCGTAGTTTCATAATACCTTCCCTCCTAAAGCCGGGACTCAGAGCGTAAAAATTTAATTAAAGGGGTCACCGTATTAATCTTATACGAAACCAGGTATTCAACGTAATACTTTTCAGGGTTCGCCTTAAACTTTAACTTCCGGCCGTAACTGACCGCATTCTGATCGAGCCGGGAATCCCCGGAGGAGCGGACTACCGCCACTTTTTCCACTGTTCCGTCCGGAGCAATTAAAACCCGGACAACTACATCACCTTCCTTACCCTCATTTTGAGCATTTTTAGGGTAAAAAATCGGTAAGTTGAGTCCGGCGGCGACCATCTGTTCGCCGCTACCGTAATTCTTAGCTACCGGAGGCTGGTTAGAGTCTCCTGCAGTTCCGCCACCGTCTGCAGCACCGGTCTGGGACACTAGGACAGGCTCCTTTACTGCCTTGGCTTCAATATCTTTCTTACTAGGCTCAAGCTTTGACGGCTGTTTTTTCTCAATTGGAACCGGTTCAGGCTCTGATTTTAGTTTCGGTTCCTCTTCAGTTAACTTCTTGGGCTTTTTAATCTTCAACTCATCTTTAACCGGTTCTTCCGCCGGACGTTGCGGTTTTGCTGGTTTAATTTCCGATTGAGATTCCGGTTTGACCTTAATAACCTGCTCCGACCGGAGTTGGGATTGACGGGGACCGGCTGATTGGGGATGGGTGACCGTTTGAGTATAGGGAGAACCGGGAGGCAAATCCAGTATGCTCGGGGCCATGGTCTCCAAGCCGCTCGGATTAGCCAAAAAACCCTGCGGCATGGCAAAATGGATCAAAAAGACCGCCCCGTGAAAGATAAGCG
>DATCLA010000293.1:0-2250 GCA_036564195.1 Bacillota bacterium | reverse complement strand
GTCCTTCAGTATGGCAGACCGCTTCCCGTTGCGCCGGATTAAGTTCATTGCTCCATAAATCCACTCTTCTGATCCTCCAACCCCTACTTACTCTCCCGGTCCGGAACCGGGTTCCCCGGGAAAGCAACCCCATTTATTGCTAAAATAGCATACCGTTCTTTCCCCTGTCAAGCGAGGAACGTTTCCCGGTAGTGTCAACTTTTTGTAGGACATTTTACTCTAATCATCCTTTTGGATTAACAACTAGAGAGTATTACTCCCGTTTTGAAGCCCTCTTAACCAATTAAACCCAGGAACCACTTTGCCTTGACTTAATATCGTCACATTATTAAATTGCTCTCTGCTGACCTCCCTAAAATTTTGACTTACTTTCTTAATTACCCGTTTCCCTAACTTATAGACTGAATCAGTACCTTTAAGGTGATTTGGCTTGATTTCGCCTCCACTGCTCTTATATGCCCGTAATTCAGCCATTACACGTAGTCCTTCACGGCTCCAACCCATCGGACGACTGCTTAGACGCTTTGACAACACATGACTTACATGACCTTCTGTACAACTTCCACCGCATTCTTCTTGGCTGTGAATAGCTATCCCGGGCCAGTTGTCTTTGATATAGCGATTAAATCCCAAAATTCGCTTCTTTTCAGAGTGATCCTTTGCGTCTTGCCTAAGCTGCTGGATAAGTTGTTTTGTGGCTTGTTGGTCACCACTGTAGAGCGCTGAGTATAACTTAAATCTTTTTTCAGGCTGTCTACTTGTTGCCTCCAGGATAGCTTTATTAAGATGATAACGATCAAGGACCTTCTTTGCTTTAGGCAGCCAATTTAAACCTTCCTTAATCCATGAGGCTCCATCCCCATGTATATAAATTCTTTCAATATAATCAACTTCGTAAGAGTCGTAAATCCATTTGGCTACTTCCAGCCAGAGGTCCTCAATTGGTTTACCGTGACTGCTTATGTAGTGGGGGTTAATGCATTGGCCACGTTGCCCTTGGCGTTTTATGCCTTCATGGATACTAATTAAGGGAACTACTGTTTTACTACCATCCTGAAGGGCTATATGGTCCTCGTCGGCATTAACATACAATACTTTAACGCGGCGTTTAACCGGAGGCTCTGGTATCTTTAAATCTTTTAGCTTACGTAGCTTTTTCATCACGGTCTGGCGGCTTATTTCTCCATTAGTAACATGCCGGCTACTTTCTCCGTAAGAGGACTCACTTGCATGTTCTACTAAATTCACTGCTACTGTGTTTGATACTCGATCATAACTTTCTAGGCCAACCGCTTTATCTAAAAGATAGACATATTCTTTATTGCGCTTGTCGTAAAAGTATGTTCTCTTAAAAGATAACTGCCCAAACAATAAGTACTGGTCCCGCTTGTCGCCCCGACGTTCAACCACAATCCCTTTTTGTCTTCTACCAGCCTTATCGCTGATAATGGCTTGATCTAATTGTTCCAGGTAAGCTTTAACCATTTCCAGAATAAAAGTATCCGTCTTTTTCTTTAAAGTTGTTTCTATCTCTTCCAAGGCCAGCACCTTTTCCTGGCCAAAAAAACCAGTAACTTCACTAATGAATCTTTCGCAGATTTGGTGTAAAATAGTATTCACAAGAGATCCCTCCTTTGGTGTGTAGATTGTGGTAATTCTATTTTACCAAAAGGATGATCTCTTGTTTATTTTTATCCTACAACAATTTTACACTATGAGTAATTACTAACCTTCTTCGCAAAAACGCCACTCCCTCTTCCCCCGCCTGGGTTCGGTCGACAACTGCTGGTCCCCGCAAAAATTTCAGATCTAAGCAGGTCTAAGTCCGACACCATGCGTGGCGCAAAAAAAGCTATTGGCTGCCAAAGCAGCCAATAGCTTTTAGGATTAAGGGTTGACCGATGTTCCAATTTGTTTATTCATAGAATTGTTCGTACTTCACACGCCGTTCTTCGATAATTGCCCGTCCACCGGAATCAAGATAATCCTTCATCCCGGCATCAAAGACCCGGTCGAAATCTTCCGGTTTCGCCACAACCGCCTGGACTAAGATACGATCCCGCTTTTCAGCAAGGGCCGGACCCATACCTTCTTCCGCTTTGATCTCGCCCACGTTTACTTGCTTACCATAACGGGCATGATTGTCGGTAATCCGGTAAGCCCTTTCAATGAAGCGCTTATCAACATAGGCATAGTTCAAGGCGATCGACTTGGCGGTCAATTCGGGGTCACCAAGGTCCAGACCATTGA
>DATCLA010000292.1:0-51375 GCA_036564195.1 Bacillota bacterium | reverse complement strand
ATTCATCAAGTGATTGCTCCGGATCCTTCGGTCACGTTGTTTGGATTAAAATTGGCTGCTCCAATTCTGATTGCTCCGATGGCTGGGATGAAGTATAATCTGGGAAGGGGAATCTCTGAAGCTGAAGTTGTCCAGGCTTTGGTCAATGGGGCCAAACAAGCCGGCGTGATGGTGATGACCGGAGATGGGATCGACCCGATTGAGTTTAGTACCGGACTTCAGACTTGTACCACCGCAGCTTGGGGATTTCCGGTTTTAAAACCATGGTCTTTAGCTAAATTGCAGCAACTTATCAGAAGTTGTGAACTCGCAAGAATGCCCGGGGTTGGGATTGACCTGGATGGAATTGGCTTGAATTCTTCGGGAGAGTCGGAATTCACTCCCAAAACAAAGGCGGAATTGGCAACACTGATTCAAGCCACTAAACTGCCGGTGTTTTTAAAAGGAATACTGAGTGTAGAAGATGCCGAGCTGGCTCTTCAGGCCGGGGCAGCCGGGATCATCGTTTCTAATCATGGCGGCAGGGTTTTGGATGGCGTATCCGGGACTGCCGCTGTGCTGCCCGCCATTATCCGCCAAGTAAAGGGACGGTTGCCGGTGTTGGTTGACGGGGGCGTTAGAACCGGAGCCGATGTTTTAAAGTTGCTTGCTTTAGGCGCTAAAGCCGTCTTAGTCGGTCGTCCTTTATTGATTGCTGCCGTCGGTGGCGGAGCCGCAGGAGTTAGCCTGATGTTAAAGGGGCTGCAGGAAGATTTGAAGCAGGCTATGCTCTTAACCGGTTGCGGTAGTGTTGCCGATATCACTGCCGATGTATTAGAAGATCCGCCAAACTAAGGTTAGTGCTTAAAATCATCCCGGAGAGCCATTCCATAAGGGACATCCAGACTTTTATTAAATGGGTACAGGAGGTTAAAAGACTTGAAAGTAGCAGTCTTAAGCGGAGGAAAATCCTCAGAGAGGGAAGTTTCGCTTTGGAGTGGTGAACAAGTGGTTGAGGCATTGCTAACTAAAGGTCATCAAGTCATCAACCTGGATCCCGCTACACCGGATTTTTGTGAGCGTCTTACCAATTATTGTCCGGAAGTAGTTTTTATCGCTTTACATGGTACAGGCGGTGAAGATGGCACAATCCAAGGATTTTTAGAGACATTAGGATACCCTTATACCGGATCCGGGGTTCGGACCAGTGCAATTGCGATGAATAAATACCTGACCAAGTTGATATTGTCAGAAGTCGGCCTAAAAACCCCCAAGGGCTTATTGCTGCAAAAGACCAGCTTAAAATGGTTCAAACAACCCGATTGGGAACACCATTTTTCCGGGTTGGCACAACTGGAATTACCGCTGATCGTGAAACCAAATTCCCAGGGTTCTACGATCGGATTAAAGGTTGTCAATGATTATCAAGAACTTGAAAACGCGGTAGTCGAAGCGCTACGGTATGATAATGAAGTTTTGGTTGAACAAATGATTTCCGGTACGGAAATAACTGTAGCAGTGTTGGGAAGCGGGGCCGCAGCAATGGCCCTTCCGGTGATCGAAATTATTTCCCAAAAAGGTCTTTATGATTATGAAGCCAAGTATACTGCCGGAATGAGCCGGCATGTCATTCCCGCCCGGCTTGATAGGGTTACTTATCAGCAGGTGCAAGCAGTTGCCGTTCAAGCTCACCAGGCACTGGACTGCCGCGGGATGTCCCGGGTCGATCTGATTATTGCCAACGGCCAAAATTATATTTTGGAGATAAACACGATTCCGGGAATGACCAAGACCAGCCTACTTCCGGATGCTGCCAGGACGGCTGGGATTGATTTTCCAGAATTATGCGAGAAGTTGATTGAGTTTGCTTTGAATGATCGAAGTTAGGATAATTCCTGGGTAAGTTCATGTTCGTAGTTTATCCTGTACTTTTCCATAGTAAATTTCCTATTTACTATGGAAAAGTACAATTTTTATTTTTAGTAGAAAAGTCCTGAGGGTTTCGGTAATTGTTTAATTTCTGAAAATAATACTATTAGGTAAAAAGTCTTACTTTTATATTTAACTCTTCATTGCCTCAATTGATCAACTATTTGGTTTATAAATAGTATAATCCTTTTGAAGTTGTCATATCTTACTTGAATTCGGGAAATACTTATATTATAATATCACTTAGTGATATCACTTGTTAATACGAGGTGGTAAAATGAGTGATAAAGAAGAGGCCATGCTGCAGCGGCAGAGACGGATTCAACAGGAGATCGCCAAGAACCCCTTTATTACCGATGAAGAACTGGCCGCAATGTTGGACGTAAGTATCCATACCATCCGGGTCGACCGGCGGAAAATTGGCATTCCCGATGTTCGGAAACGTACCCGTGAGGTGGCGGTTTCAGTTTACGGGCAGGCTAAGACCTTAACCGCTACCGAAATCACAGGCGACCTTTTGGAAGTGGAATTAGACCGGGAAGGCCTCTCATTATTGGATATTACCGGGGAGATGGTGAGTGAAAAGTCGGGGATTGCCCGGGGGCATATTCTGTTCGCCCAGGCCAATTCACTGGCGAACGCGATTGTTGACGCAGCAGTGGCCTTGACCGGGGAAGCCCGGATTAAATTTATCGCTCCGGTACGTTTAGGTGAACGGGTGTTAGCCAAGGCGCACGTCGTTAAAGTCGACGGTCGCAAAAGAGAGGTTGAGGTGATTATGAAGACCAAAAAAAACCTGGTGTTTCAGGGGATCTTTTTAATTTATTGTTTAAGCGATGAATTGGCGCACCATCTAAATATTTATAACGATGGAGAGGAATGTGAGCATGGATAAACCTGTAGGAATCGTAGCAGCTGGAAGTTATGTCCCGGAAAAGCGGCTGACTAATGCGGATTTAGAAAAAATGGTAGCGACCAGCGACGAATGGATAACTACCCGGACCGGGATTAAGGAACGGCGGATTGCCGGGGCAGAGCTGGTTGCGGATCTGGCGACTGCCGCCTCCCGCAATTGCCTGAACGGCACCGGGATTAGGCCTGATTTTCTAATTGCCTCCAGTGGGACTACGGAAAGAAAATTTCCCTATCTAGGCAGTATCATTGCTAACCGGCTGCAATTAACCGGGCTGGGGGCTTTAGATTTGAATGCCGGTTGTTCCGGTCTGGTCTATAGTATGGCAGTGGCTTACGGTTTGATGCAGACCGGTACCTACCATAATGTGCTCATCACTGCGGCTGAAAAGATGACGGATTATGTCGATTTTTCCGACCGGTCGTCCTGTATTCTTTTTGGGGATGGAGCTTCAGCCTTATTGTTGAGTACCCAGCAGACGGACCATCAGATCCTAACTTTCGAGCTTGGCACCGATGCCACCGGTTACGATCAGGTGGTAATGGGAGGGCCAGATGCAGATTTCTATTTCCGTCAGGAAGGTCGGAGTGTTTTCAAATTTGCAGTAAATAAAGTGGAAGAACTAGTAACTCTTTTTAAAGAACGGCTGGGTTTGCGGGATTACAAACGGTTGCATATCATCCCACATCAGGCCAACATCCGGATTATTGAGGCAGCAGCGGATAAACTTAAAATCCCCTTGGACAAGTTTGTCTGCAATATTCATAAATACGGAAATACTTCGTCGGCTTCAATCGGTCTAGTTTTACAGGAAGGCTGGCAAGAGGGGCGGTTTCAGACGGGTGATTTTCTTTTCCTAATTGGCTTCGGAGCCGGGTTAAGCTGGGCCGGTGCTGTCGTCCGGTGGTAAAACCAGAAACGGTTACTAAAAACCCGGCTGCTTTCATAGACATGTAAGGAATTCTGCTAAAAAGAGGGGAACGGGAATGCGTAGTAGCGAGCTGGAGGGAAAAGAGGTAATCGAATTAAGTACCGGAGCCCGATTAGGTGTAATCAAAGACAGCGAATTGCTGGTTAATCTAAAGTCCGGCATGGTAGAGGGGCTGATTTTGCGCCAGCCCGGTTTTGCCGGATTCAGCAGGCATGAACAGACCATCCCCTGGAAGAAAATTCGGAAAATCAGTACCGAGTTAATCATTGTCGATGGCTATCAGCCGGAGCGGGTGCCATCAAGCGGGAATAGCTGAAAGCCCCTTGACAACCAGGTCATTTTATAGGAAAATAAAGAAAATAAAAAAATAATGTGTAATAATTAATTTAAAGAATTGCATAATTTATGATTTAAGCTTTGGCTCATAATATATGGATAGATACATCCGGGCTAATCACCATATGTTGTGGCCAAAGGGTTTATTAAGGTAATTAGATAAATTCCCTAATTGATAATTATTTGATAATTATTGCGTTTTGTGTTTTTAAAACTTAATATTAATTGTACTACTGGGGTAGAGTAGAGGCGCGAAACACATTAGTATTCCCGGGGAGGCCGGCGGGGCTGTTGAAGCGGGAGGAAAGGGTGTTTTGCCGAAGTTGGAAAAACGCCGGTTTCCAGCTGGTACTGTGGATGAATAATTGCAGTACTGTCACCTGAGGCGAAAACAGAAACCCCTGTTTTCGTTTGAAGTTTGTGCCGGTAAAGTTAAGCATAAGCCGGTCAGAGAGGTGAAGAGCTATCTTGCCGCCGTTTGAATCAATCATTCAAGTTGGTGGAGAGGCCAACTTTTTTTTATGAAAGCGGTAGTAGCGGCGGCTGGCTTTAATATGCGCTATGGATTAACAAATTGGAGTGATGAGTATGGCAGGGATTAAAGTAGTGGTTTCCGGTTGTTGCGGCCGGATGGGACGGGAAGTGGTTAAAACGGTGCTGCAGGACCAGGAGTTAGAACTGGTCGGAGCCGTCGACAGCGTTAACCTTGGCAAAGATATCGGAAGCCTGATCGGAACGGACTCGGTGGGGATTAGCGTCTCCAACAATCTGGCCGAAACCTTGGCAGAGAGTCACGCTCAGGTCATGGTCGACTTTTCAACTCCGGCGGCAGTGATGGGTAATATCCGGACGGCATTGCATGCGAAGGTCCATGCGGTGGTTGGTACTACCGGTTTTACACCGGCTGACCTGGAAGAAATCCGTAACTTAAGTGAAACCTCCGGATCCCATGTTATCGTGGCTCCCAATTTTGCGATTGGGGCATTGTTGATGATGCGGTTTGCGGCGATTGCCGCCCGCTATATGCCACAGGTTGAGATTATTGAGCTGCATCATGATCAAAAGTTGGATGCGCCTTCGGGTACTGCAATTAAAACAGCGGAAATGATTTTGGCAGCCCGGGGTGAAAAGACCAGTGCCGGGATTAGCAAGGAAAAGATCCAGGGAGTCAGAGGCGGTGAAATTGGTGGGATTCACTTGCACAGTGTCCGGCTGCCCGGGTTTATTGCCCATCAGGAAGTAGTCTTCGGCGGAGTGGGACAAACCTTAACCATCCGGCATGACTCAATCAGCCGGGAATCATTTATGCCCGGAGTAGTCCTAGCGATTAAGAAGATCAGTGACCGGCCCGGCTTAACCTACGGATTGGATCAGCTCTTGTTTTAGTCAACAAAAGCGGGGGGTTCATTTTCGGTCTTCACCACACTTAAACCAGATGAATATAATGACAGTAGCTTGGTGTCAAACCCCAAAAAGCATTTGACTTGGTATTTAATAGGTGTAAGTTATAGGTGTAAGTTAGGGGTAAAAGAAGGAGGAAACCAGGTGGTATGTGATTATCAATTTCATGTGGCTGTAGTTGGTGGTGATGTGCGTCAGATTGCCGTGGCTAAGGCATTGACCGGGCTGGCCGGAACTGTTAAAGTTTATGGCCACCCCCGTGAAAGTCTGCCGGAAAATACAATTTACTGTTCAAACCTTGAAAATGTCCTGACCGGTGTCAGTGTTGTAGTTTTACCGATCAGCGGAATGGATGATGCCGGTATGGTCCGAAGTTATCAAACCGAATGGATTAATTTTGGCCAATACCTGAATCTCCTGTCTCGAGGTACGGTGGTGATTACCGGTTCATTTCCGGTCAGCTGGATGAAGCGGGCTATTCAAAAAGGCTTAAAAGTGGTTCAATATGCCGAAGACGATACAATCGCGATTTTGAATTCAATTCCCACCGCTGAAGGGGCCGTCCAAATTGCAATGGAACAATTACCAATCACAATTCATGGTTCGCAAGTATTGGTGATTGGTTTCGGCCGGGTCGGAGTAACGGTGGCCCGGGCGTTTCAAGGACTGGGAGCTAAAGTTACTGTAGCCGCCCGACGTTTGGAGCTGTTGGCCCGGGCCGGTGAAATGGGTTGTGATACCGTAATCCATCAAGATTTGGCTACAGTCATCGGTAAAATGCAGCTGGTTGTGAATACGGTACCTGCGGTAGTTATTGACCGGGAAACCCTGCAACGGACGCTTCCAAATGTCTTAATCATTGATCTGGCGTCGGCTCCGGGAGGAGTTGATTACGACTCCGCCCGGGAATTGGGCAGGAAGGCCATTTTTGCGCCGGGACTACCGGGAAAAGTAGCTCCCCAAACCGCCGGGAATATTTTAGCTTCAGCCATTCCTAAATTGATAATTAAAGCAGTGTCAGCGTCACCCGAAAAAGACTCGATTTAATTATAATTTAAGGATAGGAGTGGCAAGTCATGCGTTTTTCCGGAATTAAAATTGGTTTTGCTATGACCGGTTCGCATTGCACGATCCCGACGGTATTACCATATATGCAATTGCTGGTAGATGAAGGCGCCAAAGTGGTTCCAATCTTATCCCCGGCGGTGGTTAACACTGATACCCGGTTTGGCGCTGCCGCCGATTTGCTACAAAAAGTGGTGGAGATTACCGGAGTGGCGCCTTTAACAACTTTGGTTGAAGTTGAACCGGTAGGCCCCAAAGGATTATTTGATCTGATTGTGGTTGCGCCTTGTACAGGGAATACTTTGGCAAAGCTAGCACTGGCCCTTAACGATACTGCGGTAACCCTGGCTTGTAAGTCGCAATTGCGCAATAATCGGCCGGTAGTCCTGGCGATTGCCACCAATGATGCTTTAAGCGGTAATGCTCGTAATCTAGGAATTTTACTGAACCGGAAGAATATTTATTTTGTCCCCTTCGGGCAGGACGCGCCTTATGTTAAAGCGAATTCACTCATCGCCAAGATGAGCTTGATCCCCGAGACTATCTTGGCGGCGCTGGAGCATCGGCAACTGCAACCGGTTTTGGTAAGTATTTAAGAACGGCATTTTTGGGGGATAACTCGGAAGAGAAAAGTGGTGCCCAATAAGTGCGAATCATTATTCAGAAATTCGGCGGGACATCAGTGGCAACCGCGGAAGGCCGGGCTCAGGTAGCTGCCAAAGTCGGGGAAGCACTGGAACGTGATCTTAGCGTGGTAGTGGTAGTCTCAGCGCTGGGACGGTATGGTCATCCCTATGCTACGGATACGCTAATTGAGTTGGTTCAGGAGATCGATTCACAGGTTGAAGGGAGAGAACTGGATCTTTTGATGTCCTGCGGTGAAATTATATCCGCTGTGGTAATGGTCCAGACCTTAAAAGCCAAAGGGATTGAAGCAACTGCCTTTACCGGCGGGCAAGCTGGGATCTTTACCAATCATGTCTTTAACAATGCCCGAATTTTGGAGATTAAACCGGCCATGCTCCTGAACTGTCTGGAGGAAGGAAAAGTGGCGGTGGTTGCCGGTTTTCAGGGTATGACCACCGGCGGGGAAATTACCACCCTAGGACGGGGCGGCAGCGATACGACTGCAGCGGCCTTGGGAGTCGCTCTAAAAGCCGAAGAAGTGGAGATTTATACCGATGTGGAAGGTGTAATGACGGCGGATCCACGGTTGGTCCCCCAGGCTAAACCGTTGGAAGTTATTACTTATCAAGAGATCTATGAAATGGCTTACCTAGGTGCCAAAGTGGTCCATCCCCGGGCGGTTGAAATCGCTATGGAAGGAAGGGTGCCATTACGGATCCGCCCTACATTTTCGAATAGTAAAGGGACACTCATTACCGATGGGGTTCCTTTAAGTAAGATTGAGATCCGGGAAAATAAGCAAGTTACCGGCTTGGCTCATCTCGCGGGAATGGCCTTGGTTAAAATCCATTCCGACTTGGATATTAATAAAAATGGGATGGCGGTCCGGGTTTTTGAACTGCTGGCAGAGGCCGGGATCAGCGTTGATATGATCCAGGTGGCGCCCAATCAAATAGGCTTTATTATTCAACAGGAATTAGCGGAACAGGCCCGCCAGGTTCTTTCGGGTTTGGCGTTGGAAGTTGGGGTGGAAAGTGGTTATGCTAAGGTTGCTATTATCGGAACCGGGATGCGCGGTGTTCCCGGAGTTATGGCCCGAGTGATGAGAGGTTTAAAAGAGGCGGAGATTGCGGTTTATCATTCGACGGACTCTCATATTAATATTGCCTGCCTGGTAAAACAGGACGAAATGAGTAAAGCCCTTCAAGTACTGCATGATATCTTCGAATTAGCGGATTAGTAGGTTAAGTCATTGCTTTGAAACCGAATAGCTGCAAAAGATCGATTCTTATTTGTAATAAAAAAGGAGGAATAACTATGGTTAAATTTGGAAAACTATTAACAGCAATGGTAACCCCGTTTACCCCAAACCTAGAGGTGGACCTGGCAGCAGCCCAAGAGCTAGCGGCAAAGTTGATTGCGTCCGGTTCCGATGGAGTAGTAGTAGCAGGTACAACCGGGGAGTCTCCAACCTTATCCAAAAAAGAGAAGTTAGCCCTGTTTAAAGCGGTAGTTGAGGCCATTGGCAGTAAGGCAACGGTAATTGCCGGTACAGGAAGCTATGATACTGCCACCAGCATGGAGTTGACCAAGGAAGCCGAACAGACCGGAGTTGACGGAATCATGTTGGTGGCTCCTTATTACAACAAACCGTCCCAGGAAGGCCTTTACCAGCATTTTAAGACCATAGCCGGGGTTACTTCCTTACCGGTGATTATCTATAATATTCCCAGCCGGACCGGGGTCAATCTTACTCCGGCAACGCTGAGCCGTTTAGCGGAGGTGGCTAATATTGTCGCAGTGAAGGAAGCCTCCGGCAATCTGGCGCAAGTCAGTCAGATTTATGAGCTGGTTTCCAAGGATTTTCTAATCTATAGCGGTGATGATGCACTGACCCTGCCAGTCTTAAGTGTGGGCGGTACCGGAGTGATTAGCGTGGCCAGTCATATTGCCGGGCGGAAGATTAAAGAGATGATCATTGACTTTGAACAAGGTGACTTAACCTCGGCCCACCGGCTCAATGCCGAACTGGGGCCCTTATTCCGGGCGCTTTTTATGACTACCAATCCGATTATGGTCAAGGCAGCGTGTAACTTGATCGGCTGGAAAGTAGGGGGATTGCGGCTGCCATTGGTTGAAGCTACTGACCAGGAAACAGCCAAACTGCGGGAAGTATTGGTTGATCTGGGAGTATTGTGATTTCGCCCGGAAAGCTCCAGTTGGGGGAGTAAGCTCTCTGACAACAGTACATTCAATTGCGGGAATTGCATAATTATCTTAATAAAACTTTTTTCGCTCAATATATTGTGAGCCAAAGTTTAAATCAGAATTATGCAATTCCTTGGCTTACTTAGAAATCAAAGCAGACCAGACTAAAACAAAATACCGGGGCAGCGTTGACTGCCTGGCGGTGCTATTCTTAATAAGATGGAAAAAGTTTGCCTAAACTGTAAGCGGCAAACTTTTTTCGATTTTTAGAAATGTTTAAAAGTTAAATATGAAAAAAGGGTATTGTTTCCGTCTTGTCAAATAATCCTGGTAGTGCAGATTTAAAAGAAGGATGAGTTAATTTATGAAAACATTCGACCAACTATTTGCCGAATTGCAGTTAAAAGTGGCCAATCAGGATCCAAATTCCGGAACCGTGAAAGAGCTGGAAAAAGGAGTGCACTTTATCGGGAAAAAATTGGCAGAGGAGGCCGGTGAAGTCTGGATTGCTGCTGAGTACGAGGGTAAAGAGAAGACGGCTGCGGAGATCGCGCAACTGTTATACCACCTTCAGGTGATGATGTTGGCCTGTGGTTTGAAGTTGGAAGATATCTATAGGTATTTATAATCATTTTCAGCAAAGGAGTAACTGCCGATGTTAAAAGTAGCAATCCCTAACAAAGGCCAACTGGCTGAACCTGCTTTGCTTTTGCTGCAGGAAGCTGGTTATACTTGTAAACCGGGCGGTCGGGAACTGATTACCTGCGACTCTAAGAACGGGATTAATTTCTATTTTATCCGTCCCCGCGATATTGCTACTTATGTGGGCCGGGGCATCATTGATCTGGGGATTACCGGCCGGGATCTGCTTTCTGACAGTGAAGTTTCTGTTGTCGAGTTATTGGCTTTAGGGTTCGCCAAGTCCAAATTTTACTATGCGGTAGCCCGGGAGAGCGGGATTACGGTAGACAATTTAGCCGGTCAGCGCATTGCCACTTCCTACCCGGGGATTGTCGCCAAAGACCTGGCCCGAAAAGGAGTGACTGCCAAGATCGTCCGGTTGGACGGAGCGGTGGAGATCGCGATTCGGTTGGGTGTGGCTGATGTCATTGCCGATGTGGTGCAATCGGGACGAACTTTAGAGCAGGCCGGTCTGGTGAAGATCGGGACACCGCTTTTGGAGTCGGAAGGAGTTTTGGCTGCCCGTTGTCAAGAGGCCGCTGCCAATCCTGAAGTACAGGCATTTATTCAACGGATTAATGGGATTTTACTGGCCCGGCAATATGTGATGGTGGAATACGATATTCCCGGGGCCGCTCTGGAAGTAGCCTGTAGGATTACACCGGGGATCGAGTCTCCGACTATTGCTCCACTGAGTAAGAAGGATTGGTTTGCCGTAAAAGCGATGGTAAAGACCGAGGAGCTCTATCAAGTAATTGAAAGTTTAAAAGCCGGCGGCGCCCGGGGGATTATTGTCACGGAACTGAAGACCTGCAGGTTATAGAGAAGATCAGCTTAACTGCTTTACGATTTTAAATCACAGGCTGATCCGCCCGGGGTCCGGCAAATTGAACCCACGTTGGCGTAAGTCATCCCCAAGTTTGAAGAGGGCCAGGTCTTTCTTTTTGGCCTCGATCATAATATCAAAATTTTGCCCGAGGTTTTGAGTTAAGCGGATCAAATTTGCAACCGTGGTCGCACAGATAAAGTCTGCATGGTAGCGGGGGTTGTTTTCATCCCGGGGACTGGAGATGTGGACTTTTGGCGGCAGCCCTTTCCAGGTGGCAAATACCTCCGGTAGCAGTTTAGCCAAAGGTTCACCGTTGTTAAGTATTTGGTGGTGGTGGATGTCCAGGACCATCGGAATGCCGATTTCTTTAGTAAGTTGTAACACTTCGGCGGCAGTGAAGCACCGGTCGTCATTTTCAAGGGTGAGACGATCTTTAATCCGCTGCGGTAACCGGGAAAACTGCTCTTTAAATCGGGCCAGTGCCTGGTTGCGGTCGTGATATCTGCCACCCACATGGATTACCAGTTTAGCTGAATTATCCAAACCCATCGCTTCCAGCAGATCGGTATGATAATCTAAATCCCGGAGCGCGGCTTGGAGCACTTCCGGCGTAGGGCTGTTTAATAAAGTGAAATGATCGGGGTGCAGACTGACTCGCATCCGGTTTTCCTTGACGAAGTCACCGACGCGCTGAAATGCTTCTGACAGATCGCTACGAAAGTCCCAGCTACAAAAGGCAGGATGGGTAACTAAAGGGACTAATTTTGAGGTAAAACGGTATACTTGAATCTTGTCAAAAGAATTGGCTTTTAAGATTCTGAGAGTATTTTCTAAGTTTTTTAAGGCGATTCGGGTTAACCGGCTAACCCGATCCTGATAAGCCGGTATTTTACTGATAGCTTTATAGGTAACAGTCCCGGAGGGAGTCGCTTTTTCTAACCGTAAGGCATTGGCTACATACCCCAGACGAATGATCATGTTCGATTGAATTCCTCGTTTGAACCGTGTTTTACCGGCCAACAGTATTAGTTTGGCTTTCCGGGAAGGACGATTATTCCCAAAATCTTTGGTTATTAGCTTTGGTGCTTTTAAATGTAGAGGTCATCCAAAGAACGGGTGACCTCATTTTATATTCAGATTAATTTAATTTTCAATTTCACAGTTAGGCCAGAGCAACACTGACAATCAAATCAGGATTAAATTGGGTTTGAACACCGCCTACGTTAAAAACTAAAGCACCGTCCTCAACTCTAATGAACGTTCCGGTTACCGTACCACCAAATACAAGGGTAAGTGTATAATCAACACCAGGAACTAAATCAAACGGGATAGCTGCCATTATCTCTCCCTCCTTTCACCATTAGTCTATGAAATCATTGGCTTGGGAGTGATAATGCTTTCGGCATATTCCCGCTGCGGTTGGTAGGCTTTTTATAAATGTTGCGGGCGATTCTTCAGGAGATTGAAACAATCTGAGCACTGTTAAGATAGACAATTTGGCCGAGACGGTGCAGTTTTGAGTCTGCGGAGAGTTTAAGCTTTAGAAAACCATCTTTTTCATAAAACCATTCCCCACATACGAAGTCGCCGTTGGTCATAACTACAGTTACATTAACTCCGGACGGGAACCGGGGCAGCCGGGGCCGGTTAATAATCCTCTTTTGGGGTGAGCGGGTCAGTTGTTCATTGTGATTTACCATAGTTGATCCTTCATCTGCCGAATCCAGCTGCTGTCCGGTGACCGCGGTTACCGGGATCCTTTCGGCCTGTGGCGGTTGTTTTTTACTCTTATCCAAAGAAACGGCTGGTTTTCTGGAACCCCCTTTCCAATCCTGGCCGGCCGGGGCCAATAAAGCCTTATAGTAGCTGGAATGGTCCCGGATCACCGCTGCCGGAGGAAACGGCTGTAACTGGCTTGATAACCGCCGATTTTGGTAGGAAGGAAGAGGAATGAAGACGCCGTAAGTTTCCCGGAACATTCGGCGCAACCGTTGGCAGCAACTGATCAGTTGCTGTGCTTGATAGGTGGGAAGGTATTTATGGCTGTTTGCCTTCAGATCAGATTCCAGTAGCAGGATTTGGACAGCTGCTTTCTTAAAGTCACGGTTGTGCAAGTCAGTGATTGTTTGCCCAATTAAACTGTTAATTCTTTGGTGACCGGAACTTTTCGGCGGTGCTGACTGAAAAATGCTTCGGATTTGTTCCAAAGTTATGACTGGATTTAATTTAAGTATCCCCATGATAATTAGTGGCCTCCTCAAAATATTCTCCCTAAATTAACCGGTAAGGTTAAAGCCAGGCAGTTGCCTTGCTGAAATTTAAATCTCCTGATGTTTTTGGTTAACAGTATATACTATGAATATGCTTTTGTCCTGGTTAATTCAGAAGTCCGGTTGGGCAGGATTATTCTAAGAAATTCCTTCATTTAATCGAAACTTAACAATCTGTTAAATAGATTGATTTATTGTTTCGCTCATAATATAATTACAAACTGTAATCTGATGTAAACCTGAGTTTAATCCGAATTAACCTATTCTTGCTGTTACTTAGCTAGTAATCCCCACAATAGTGGGTTACCGGTATTTTGGAGGAGTAATATGACGCCTAAGACTGTACCGTTTACAAAAGAACAAATCGAAGCGGTTATTACCAAATATCCGACTCCGTTTCATATCTACGATGAGCAGGGGATCCGTGATAATGCCCGTCGGCTTACTGCCGCTTTTAGCTGGGCACCCGGGTTTAAGGAATACTTTGCGGTCAAGGCTACTCCTAATCCGGCAATTTTGGAGATTTTGAAAGAAGAAGGTTTTGGGACCGATTGCAGTTCCTTGACTGAGTTGCTCTTAACGGAACGGGTAGGTTTAAGCGGTGAAGAAATTATGTTCACCTCTAATGACACCCCGGCTCAGGAATTTCAGAAAGCCTTTGCCATGGGTGCCATCATTAATTTAGATGACATCAGTCACATTCCCTATCTGGAAGCGGCTGCCGGAATCCCGGAACTAATCTGTTTTCGTTACAATCCGGGGCCGTTAAAGAAAGGTAATGCAATTATCGGTACCCCGGAAGAGGCTAAATATGGCCTGACTAAGCCACAGCTGTTTGAGGCTTATAAAATAATGCAAGCCAAAGGGGTTAAGCGGTTCGGCCTCCATACGATGGTAGCTTCGAATGAACTTGATCCCAACTATTTTATAGAGACTGCCAAAATCCTGTTTGAACTGGTAATAGAAATCTCAAGAGAACTTGGGATTAATTTTGAATTTGTCAATCTGGGCGGCGGAATCGGGATCCCTTACCGCCCGGAGCAGAATGCGGTGGATCTAAACCAGCTTTCGCAGGGAATTCGCAGCCTTTACGAGAAGTTGATCGTAGCAGCCGGATTAGCGCCGCTGAAGATTTATATGGAGAATGGCAGGATGATTACAGGGCCTTTTGGGTATCTGGTTGCTACCGTGCTCCATAAGAAAGAAACTTATAAAAATTACGTCGGTTTAGACGCCTGTATGGCCAATCTGATGCGGCCGGGGATGTACGGTTCTTATCATCATATTTCAGTGTTGGGAAAAGAAGACTGGCCCTTGGACCATATGTATGATGTCACCGGATCCTTATGCGAGAACAATGACAAGTTCGCCATTGACCGGCTGTTGCCGAGGATTGAGTGCGGCGATTTGATTGTGATTCATGACACCGGCGCCCACGGACACGCCATGGGATTCAATTATAACGGTAAATTGCGCTCAGCAGAACTACTGCTAAAGCCGGACGGTTCCGTACGGATGATTCGCCGTGCGGAGACTCCGGAAGATTATTTCGCCACCTTAAATTTTACTGACGATTGAAAGTTACAGGATTAGATCAGCCACGTTTAAACGTTGGCTGATTTAGTTTTTGTAGCTATTGTGTATTGGATATTATTTTTGATATAATGATAGTGTTTAATATTTTTTAACAGATTGGCTTTTAATTTTCGGAAATTACTTAAATATGTTGGCTTTTAATATAATTAATTGATAGGAGGTTGTCTTATGCCTGCAACAATTGCAATCATTGAAGATGAAGCGAATATTGTGGAATTGGTTAAGTATAATTTAGACCGGGAAGGTTATCACACTATTTCTGCAAATAACGGAAAGAAAGGTTTGGAACTGGTCCGTCAGGAACTACCGGACTTGGTAATCTTAGATCTGATGTTACCGGAATTGGATGGGATTACTGTCTGCAAACAAATGCGGCTTGATGCCCAGACCAGGAATATTCCCATCATTATTCTCACGGCTAAAAGTGAAGAAGCCGACCGGGTTTTGGGCTTAGAAATGGGTGCCGATGACTATGTTACCAAACCATTTTCCCCTCGGGAACTGGTGGCTAGAATCAGAGCAGTACTCAGGCGCAGTGGCAATCTTGGCGAAGAAGAAGAGGTTGAAGTGATTGAGATCGGTGATATTAAAATGGACCTCCGGCAACACTTGGTGCGTGTCCGCAATATCGAAGTCGAACTGACACCGAAAGAATTTGACTTCTTAAAACTACTCTTGTTAAATCCGGGAAGAGCTTTTACCCGTGAATTTTTACTGGAACATCTGTGGGGTTATGAATATTTTGGCGATACCCGAACCGTTGATGTCCATGTGCGTCGCTTGCGGCAGAAAATTGAAGTGGATCCAGCCAATCCGGTCTATCTGGAAACTGTCCGTGGGGTCGGCTACCGTTTTCGAGGTGAGTGACGGATGGGCAAATTAATTTGGCAATTGGGAGGCTTGCTCCTCCTTCTTTTTTTGCCATTTTTATTGGCCGGATTAATCGCAGGTAATTATGATTTCATCTTCTTTGTATTTGTTTGGTTTCTGGCGATTGGCTGGTTTATCTTTCGTTGGCTGGCCACTCCTATCAATGAATTATACGAATTTTTAGAAAATATCCGGCAAGGTACTCCGATACGCTCTCGCTTGGTGCGCCGGACCGATATTTTCGGCTTGCTCGCTAAAAACCTGGAACGGTTGGAACGGGCCCATACCAGTAAACTCAGTTCCCTCCATGGCCGCATGGAAGAGATTCAAGCCATTTTGACCAGTATGTCCGAAGGAGTCGTGGCCACGGAAATAACCGGCCGAATTAGCATAATTAATCCGGCGGCGGCGGAATTATTCGGTCTCAATCCCGGTGAAGGAGTGGGGGAATTTCCTTATAAAGTGTTTCCCAATTCCGAATTGGGAGACATCTTTCATCAAATTTACGTAAAGGGTTATCCGTTACAAAAAGAGATTATCTGGCCGGGAGAGCCTGAAAAAGTGTTGAATTTACGTTTAGCCCCGATCCGGGATGATTATAATGAAGAAATTCGCGGAGTGGTTGCCGTGATTGGCGATTATACCAAACTGCGTCAGTTGGAGACGATGCGCCGTGATTTTGTCGCTAATGTATCCCATGAATTAAAAACTCCTCTTACTTCGATTAAAGGCTTTGTGGAAACGCTTTTGGACGGTGCCATCGAAGATCGGGATACTACCAAAAAATTTATTACCATCATTTATCAGGAGGCAGAACGGCTAAACTACCTAATCCACGACTTGCTGGATATCTCCAAAATTGAAAGCGGACAGATGGAAGTGAAGCAAAGGGAGGTAAACCTGAAAGAACTAGTTGATTCGATTATCTTTTCAATGGAAAGCCGGGTCCAAGATAAAAAACTGAACTTGGTTACAGAAATTAAGGTTGACCGGATTATCGCTGATGAGGAACTACTCCGGGAAGTCATCATTAATTTGTTGGATAACGCCGTCAAATACACGCCGGAAGGCGGGACCATCCGGGTGGGTTGTTTTAATTCGGCAGCAGGGTTTAACTTTTATGTGGAAGATACCGGCATTGGGATTCCCAAAGAGAGTATTCCGCGGATTTTTGAACGGTTTTACCGGGTTGATAAAGGCCGTTCCCGGGAGATGGGTGGGACCGGGCTGGGATTGTCCATTGTAAAACACATAATTGAACGGTGCGGTGGGAAAGTTACTGTTACCAGTGAGTTTGGGAAGGGAAGTAAGTTTATGGTTATACTGCCGCCGACAGCCTATCCACAGGAGCTGACCAAGAATGATCCGGTTGAATAGATTTATCGCTCTAGCCGGTGTCGCCTCCCGTCGTCAGGCCGATCTACTGATCCAGCAGGGAAAGGTGAATGTTAATGGCCGGATCGTCAGCGAATTGGGATTTCAGGTTAACCCCGAGACGGATAGTGTCACGGTTAACGGCCGTCGGTTAACTGCCGTAACCCGAGTAGAACATTGGATTTTGCATAAACCTCCGGGCTATCTGACAACTGTCCGGGATCCGTTGGGCCGACCTACCGTGATGGATTTACTACCCCAACTTAACTTGCGAGTATATCCGGTGGGTAGATTGGATTATGATACATCCGGGTTACTGTTTTTTACCAATGATGGCGATTTGGCTTTTGCTTTGACCCATCCCCGTCATTTGGTGGAGAAGGTATATTTGGCAACCGTAAAGGGTATTCCTACTATAGATAAACTGCGAAAACTGGCTGCAGGAATCATTTTAGAAGATGGCCTTACCGCTCCGGCAAAAATTGGAATAGCATCAGTTAAAAGTGGAAATGCTATTGTTAAACTGACAATTCATGAAGGCAGAAAACGCCAGGTAAAACGGATGATGGCAGCGGTGGGCCATCCGGTGCTGCAGCTCCAAAGAATCGCCTTGGGCCCGTTGGAATTAGGCGATCTTCCGGTAGGGGCCTGGCGTCAACCTACTCAAGCGGAACTGTTAGAGTTGGAGAAACTAAAGCAGTACTCAGAAAAGGAAAAATGATATTTTTGGTTAAAAGGGGCGGAGTGGATGCCGGTTAAGGCCAAAATACGGTTTGATTTTAAAGCTGAAACCGGAAAAAGAAGATTTTTCTGGCAACGGCGTGATTTACGCAAGGCAGCTCAGGAAGTACGGGAACGTAAAGTTTCCCTGTTGAAAAACCTTCCTTTCCAAGGATTGAATGTAGCAGAATTTGATCTGGAACATGATGTATACCTGATTAATGATAATGAAGCCAATGAAGTTGCCTACGCTCCGGTTGAACTATTGGTAGAAGCTGATACCATTGAGGACTTGATGCAATTGACTTTGCGGGAAGAATTCCGTAAAATCAAGGTATTGGAGCCGGAAAAATTGTTTTTATCCAATAATGAAATGGAACGTTTTTTGTTTAAAGTAAATGAAGAGTATCGCAGTGGGATTGAGCTTGAATAAACGTCGGCCGGCTTTTGAACCGGAAACGTGACAGGGGAGAGACTGCCAGCCATGCCGGTAAGATTCATTACCAGACATTTTAAAAAAGATTTGGGAATTGACTTGGGTACCGTCAATTGTTTGGTTTACGAGCGTAATAAAGGAATCATTTTACAGGAACCTTCAGTAGTAGCCATTCGTAAACATACCAAGGAAGTATTAGCCATCGGGACAGACGCTTATCAGATGATTGGCAGGACTCCAGGGGATATTGAAGCGATCCGGCCATTACGTAACGGAGTAATCGCCGACTTTGAAACCACCAGTGAGATGTTAAAACATTTAATTCGTAGGGCTTGCCATGGCAAAGTCTTCATTAAGCCCCGGGTAGTGGTCAGTATTCCCTCCGAAACTACCGAGGTGGAACGGAGAGCGGTGATTGAAGCGACCTTAGCTGCCGGTGCCCGGGAAGTCTATTTAATTGAAGAACCCGTAGCGGCGGCCCTTGGTGCCGATTTACCAGTGCATGAGGCCACCGGAAATATGATCATTGATATTGGCGGCGGGACCACTGATATTGCCGTAATATCTCTGGGCGGAATCGTCACCGGCCAGTCGATTACCATGGCCGGAGATGTAATGGATATGAATATCGCTAGGTATATCCGGCGCAATTATAATTTGATGATTGGGGAACGGACTTCCGAAGAAATTAAAATGTTCCTCGGCTCCGCCTATCCCTTGGAGCAAGAGATTACTTATGAAGTAAGAGGACGGGATCATATCTCCGGTTTACCCAAAGTAATCGAAGTTAAATCGGAAGAGATCCGGGAAGCCTTAAAAGATACCGTATATGCCATTGTCAATGCCATCCGCCAAACTATTGAGAAGACCCCTCCGGAGCTGGTGGCGGATATTATGTTTAAAGATATTACCATGACCGGTGGCGGTTCCTTATTAAAGGGTCTTGACAAACTGATCAGTGTGGAATTGGGGATGAAAGTCAAGGTGGCCAAGGATCCATTAACCAGCGTGGTAAGGGGAACCGGCAAAACCTTGGAACATATTAACCTGTTATCACGGGTTTTAATCGCTGCTAAAAAAGCTTCCTCATAAGGGAAGTTTTTTAAGTTGTTACGGTATGCCACGCCGGTTTATTGCGATATTTTGACAACTGAAATAATTGCTAATCAAAAAGGAATTTAACTCTTAACGGTGAATAACTATTAAAATATTCTAGATTTGTCGACATTAAAGGGGCGTAGAAGCTTGCATAAATTTGACAGTTGGCAATGGGGCATCGGGATTGTAGCCATGTTATTAAGTGCATTAATTGTTATCCAGTTGCGGACGGAGTTGAAGATCCGGGCGCAATTGCCGACGCGTCGGGTAAACGAGCTCGCCAATATCCTGAAAAGCCAAGAGATCCGATTGAAGAAGTACGAGACTGAAATAGCAGATTTACGCCGGCAGACTAAAAATTACGACCGGGATCGGGAACTTATCCGGTTGAAGATGGCTGCCGGTTTATTACCTTTAAAAGGGAGAGGGATCCGGATTATCCTGGGCGATGCAGAGACCAAACCTAAAGAATATGAAGATCCGGTTTTCCGGGTGGTCCACTACGACCAGTTGGAATTGTTAATTAATGAATTGTGGGCTGCCGGAGCGGAAGCGATCGCCATCAATCAACGCCGCCTGGGCGCTACTTCCGGGTTCAGTTGCGCCGGGACCACCATCTTAATTGATACCAAGCGCCTGGCTCCGCCGTATCTGATTGAAGCCATTGGTGATCCGGATAATTTGAAGAATGCTTTGATGATGCCGGGCGGTTTTGTCGAGCAACAAATTCTCTCGTTTAATCTGAAATTTGTGATTGAACCTGTGGATAAACTCTACCTTCCCGCTTATAAAGGCAGTATTGCTTTTGAACATGCTGTACCGGCCGAGGAGGGAATGTAATCTTGTGGATTCCGGTCATTGGGGCGATATTAGGGATAATCATCGGATTAAGTGTTGAATATGATATTCCGTTGTCATTTGTAAAATATACAGCAATTGCTATTTTAGCCGCTTTAGACGCAATTTTCGGTGGAATCAGAGCCCAGTTACACTGTAATTTTCTTTTTACTAAGTTTATCAGTAGTTTTTTTACTAACACTGCTTTGGCGGCGTTATTAGCTTATTTAGGCGATGTAGTGGGAGTCGATATCTATATGGGTGCGGTAATCGCCTTTAGTATCAGGCTGTTTCAGAATCTTTCGCTTATCCGGGAAGAATTATTTAACCGCTTTTGGAAAGATGCCGGGAAGAAGCGCCTGTTATAAGTTTTAGACCGGTTTTAGGGAAAAACAACTCCTACCTGATGGTTTGCGGACCAATCTTTACCATCAGGTTTTTTGATTTTCATCAGAGCTGATAGGGATTTAATTTTTTGCGCCGAATAATACAGGATGCTATCTTTGAGGGGGTATAAAATGCGTATCGGCATCTTTTCAAATTGCTATTTACCAATGGTCAACGGAGTTGTAGGAGCAGTCACTTTATTACGCCAAGGGTTTGAAGAGATGGGACATGAAGTCCATATCTTTGCCCCTGCCTTTGATGATTACATAGATCAAGAAGACCATGTTTACCGTTACCCGGCGGTCGATCTAACCCGGAAAGTCAAGTATCCGGTGGCTGTGCCTTTTTCAGCCAGAATTAACCGGGTATTGGATCAACTGGACCTGGATATTATCCACTGCCACCACCCGTTTATCCTGGGCCCGCTCGGCCATAGAATTGCCAAGCGGAAAAAAATACCTACCGTTTACACCTTTCATACCCAGTATGAACAGTACAGCCATTATATCCCCCTTCCAGCTAAATTGGTTAACTGGATGTCGCGTCGGCAGATTTACCGCTTTTGTCAAGCGGTGGATCAGATTACTACTCCGGCTGAGTCTGCCCAGCAACTGTTAAGGAGTTACGGGGTGACCAAACCGGTGACAGTAATCCCCAATCCGACTTTAATCCCGACTAAACAGGATGATGGCCGGGCTGTGCGGGCCAGATACGGGTTGCAAGATGAAAAATTATTGATTAATGTCGGCCGAATCGCTGCTGAAAAAAACTTGGCCTTACTATTAAGGGTCTTTCGTTACCTTCTGGATCAAGCGGGACCGGGTACAATTAAACTGATGATTGTCGGCGATGGGCCGGAACTGGGTAATCTGGTTCAATTAGCCCGAGAGCTAAATTTGGGGGAACAGGTGATCTTTACCGGATTGGTAGCTCCGGCTGAAGTATCACAGTATCTGGGGGCGGCGGATTTGTTTGTGATGACCTCTTTTAGTGAAGTCAAACCCCTGGCGCAACTGGAGGCTTTGGCTGCCGGGGTACCGATTGTTTCCGTTAAGGCTCCGGGCGCCAATGATACCATTGTTCATGACTATAACGGACTGTTAGTTGATGCTGATATCAACAGTATCGGGAATGCAATCTTAAGCCTGTTGGCGGATCCTGCCCGCCAAATCCGTTTCCGGGAAGCGGCCCGTCAGACTGCCCTGCGGTATTCGCATTCCAGAATCGCTGCGGAATATCTGGAATTGTTTGCAAAGACGCTGGCCTTGACTAAAAATAAGTAAGGGGGTGATTTGGTGCGACCGACTAAGGACGAATACTATTTAAATCTGGCCACTCAGGTAGCAGAGCGTGGTACTTGTTTGCGACGAAAGTTTGGAGCGGTGATTGTCAAAGACGACCAGATCATCAGTACCGGCTATGTTGGGGCGCCCCGCGGCACGGTGAACTGTTGCGATCTCGGTCAATGCCCCCGGGATGCTGCTCAAATCCCGCCCGGAGAACGGTATGAGCTGTGCCGTTCGGTACATGCTGAGGCTAACGCCATCATTCATGCCAGCCGGCTTGACATGTTAGGTTCCACTTTATACCTGGCCTGCCTGGATGCTAAAACCGGCCAGTTCACACCCGGCACCCGGCCTTGCCGGATGTGTACCCGTCTGATTATCAACTCCGGCATTGAAAAGGTGGTAGTCCGTGAACAACCGGGCCGCCATACCGAGTACCTGGTAGCTAACTGGGTCCGGGAGGAAAACCTGAACTTAGAGGAAGCTAGGGGGTATTAAGCTAAGCTCGGTACTGTTTTGCATAGAAAGTAACCTTTTTTGCCTGCGGTATATTGTATTCATTCCTCTACCGGCAGGGATTTAAGGTTAAAAAGTTCAATTAATCAGTTTTAAATTCAATTTTTTTCTTGGGAAGGAGCGATTTTTTTTGGCACACCGGATTACTTTAATTCCCGGCGATGGAGTCGGGCCGGAACAAACTGAGGCAGCATTGGAGGTAATTGAAGCTACCGGCGTTCAGATTGATTGGGAGGTCCATGAAGCCGGAATGGCAGTAATGGAGAAGTTCGGCACACCCCTGCCGGAAACAGTTTTAGAGTCAATCCGCCGCAACAAAGTGGCATTAAAAGGGCCGATCACCACCCCGATTGGGATCGGTTTTCGCAGTGTCAACGTGGCGCTCCGGCACGCACTTAATCTTTACGCTTGCGTTCGCCCCTGTAAACTGTACCCCGGGGTTCGTTCCCGCTATGACCAGGTGGATTTAGTAATAATCCGGGAAAATTCTGAGGATCTCTATGCCGGAGTAGAGTTCGATCTAAATACCCCCCAGGCGCAGCAGATTATAGCTATGGCAGATGGGAAGATCCGGCAAGATTCCGCCATTTCGATTAAGCCGTTATCAGTTACCGGCTGCCGCCGGATCGTGAAATATGCCTTCGAGTATGCCATTGCCAATAATCGAAAAAAGGTTACCGCGGTTTCCAAGGCTAATATTATGAAGTTTACCGATGGCCTTTTTTACCGGGTAGCCCGGGAAGTTGCCCGGGAATATGAAGGCCGGATCGCCTATGACGAGGTATTAGTCGATGCCATATGCATGCAGTTGGTCCAGCGGCCGGAGGCTTTTGATGTATTGGTAATGCCCAATCTTTACGGTGACATTCTCTCCGACCTCTGTGCTGGCCTGGTGGGCGGTTTGGGAGTAGCGCCGGGTGCTAATATCGGGGACGGAGTAGCCTTATTTGAACCGACCCATGGTTCAGCGCCCAAATACAAAGGACTGAATAAAGTTAACCCTACTGCCTTAATTCTCTCCGCCATGTTAATGCTCCGTCATATCGGTGAGAATGAGGCAGCCGACCGGTTGGAAAAAGCGGTGGCTGCGGTAATTGCTGAGGGCAAAGCCGTTACCTATGATCTGAAAGCCGACCGTAACGACCCCACCGCTGTCGGTACCAAGGAGATGGCTGCGGCGATTGCCGCCAAGTTGCGGGCTTTTTAAGGCGAACTAAATAGTGAAGACTGACTTCAGAGCCAAAAACCGGTTATGAACCAGTCACTAACAAATTCAGTTTCTCCTATCAAGCAGGAAAAGCTGTTTCAGTTTTCAAGTTTAATATTAATAACCGAAGTTCTTTAGAGCGGCAAAAGCAAGAAGTCGAAATTCGAGAAGGTCTGATTGATCTTCTCGTTTTGTTATTTTGTTTTAAAATTAATCTAAGGACTGGGTTAGGGATGAAAAGGTTTTGCCTAGTTCTGCTAAGAAGAGGGATTAAATATTATATTCCTAAAGCCGGCTTCGGAGTTCATATATAAAAATGTAATATATTGAGGGGAACAAATGGTCTCAAGGGTAACTGGATTAGGGAAGGAATTTACAGGACTGATCGAGAATTATTTTTAGAAATTATGTAAAGCTTGAAAGAAGGCCGGCCGCCGATGAGTGTTAAAGTTAAATGGGGAGTTTTGGGTTGACTCGCATCGCTAGGAATGAATTTATTCCTGCCTTACAAAGGACGGCAGGAGTGGAATTGTATGCAGTCGCCAGCCGGGATGAGACAAAACTGGCGGAGTTAAAGTCCCGGGTAAGTTGCGAAAAGTATTACAACAGCTATGATAGTCTATTAACCGACCCGGAGGTGAAAGTAGTCTATATCCCCCTGCCCAATTCGCTCCATAAAGAGTGGGTGATTACTGCGGCGCGCTATGGTAAGCATGTACTATGCGAAAAATCCCTTGCCTTAAACGCCGCAGAGGTTGAAGCCATCATCCAGGCGGCCCGTCAGTATCAAGTGATAGTGATGGATGGGTTTATGTACCGTTACACCGAACGGATAAAAAACTGCAGGAAATTTTAGCTGCCGGTGTAATCGGCGAAATAAAATATATCCAGTCTACGTTTAGGTTTTTCCTCGATCGGCCTAATACGATTAAAGTTCGAGCGGAATTAGGCGGCGGTTCATTGTATGATGTAGGGTGTTACCCGGTAGACTTTGCCGGACTGGTGACCGGGATGGCGCCTGTGTCGGTAGCGGCGGAAGACGGTTTCGAAAATGGGGTTGACCACATTTTTTCGGGGGTTTTAAGATACCCGGGAGGAATTATCGCCAGCATCAATAGTGGTTTTAACGCCTTTCCCCGCAATTATTCCGAAATTACTGGGACTAAAGGGCGGATCGAAGTTCCCGATACTTTTTTAGGCAATGCCGGGACGATTAGGGTGATCACTGTCACCGGAACCGAAGAGTTGGCAGTGGCCGAATCGGACCGCTTAGAGATCGCCGATTTTACCCGAGCGGTGGTGGAGGGCGGGCAACCCCGGATTAGCCTGACGGAGTCCCTCCGGAATCTGCGGGTGATTGGAAGTTTATTCCAGTCGCTACAGGGGAAGAAGCCGGCGTAAGCCTATCTGAAGACAGGTGATCCCCAAAACTGCAAATCTGCATGCAAAGGGGCAGACTCATTGATCTGGTTTATAAAATTGGTGCATGATTTTAGAACAAAAATCCGGCAGGAACGAAAGTTTAAAGCGGTTTTAGTCTTACTCGGTTTATTATTGTTATTAAAACTAACCGAACTGGGACTGAACCTCTGGGTCCGTCAGGCGCTCCGGGAGAGCCTGGGGGAAACAGCTGATTCTACTACCCGGCTGGAATTGAAGCTGGAATGGTTGTCATTGGCGGACTTAATTGCCGGCAGAATCCGAAAAATCGACCTTACCGGCTACCGATGCACCGTCGGCGGAATTGAACTACAGCGGCTCCGGGTGGTCAGCGACGGGTTCAGGTTGGATCTTAATAGCTTATTACAGGAGAGGGACCTCTATTTTAAATTAATGGCGCCGACGGAGATTACGGCGGAAATCAGTCAGACGGTGGCTACCAGGTATTTTAGGGAAAAGTACCCGCATTTTAAGCCGAAAATCGGATTTGTCCCGGAGCGGTTGCAACTATCCGGTGCAGCAAAAGTCCTCGATCAGGAAGTTCCGTTGTTTTTAGAAGGGCAATTACAGATTATTCAGCCGAAGACGGTCCGCTTTTTTCCGGAACATTTGGAGATTTCCGGACGGGAGGTGCCGTCGGAATTTTTAAAATTCATCGCGAATCAGTTCCCCTTGGAGGTGATGGTGTTACCTACCTGGCCGCTGCAACTTAAAGGTTTAACCTTACGTGAAGGGGTGTTAAGCTTGGCGATTCGGGAAATTCCGCTTTAATGAGGCGGATTCTCAGTAAACTTGCTAACCATAGGTGGATTTATATGGGTAAGGAGAGTTGAATGAAACCGGTAATTTTTGTGTCGACATGTGAATTTTCCGGAGATATGCATGGGGCAGTATTAGTACAGGAATTACAGCGGTTGCTGCCCGAAGCAGAGTTTTACGGAATTGGCGGGGCGCAGCTGGCTGCGGCCGGAGTGGAAATTTTAACCGACCCCACCAAGGAAAGTACGATTGGTTTTATCGAAGCGCTTAAAAATTTACGGAAGATGAAACAGCTGATTAAAACAGTGATCAATGAGTGGGGAAAGCGCCGCCCTGACCTGATGCTCTGGCTGGATTCAGGGGGATTGAACCTGATCTTGTCAAAAGCTGCCCGCGAACGGGGGATTCCAGTGGTCTGTATGTTTTCTCCTTCTGCCTGGGCTTACGGCCAGGACCGGGCGGTCAAATTGGCGCAGCGGGTGAAGCTGTTACTGGCGGTGTTACCGTTTGAGGCTGAGTTTTACCGGAAGTTTGGTACTAATGTTGTCCATATCGGCCATCCCTTAATCGACCGGGTTAAGCCGGACTTGCCTCCGGAAACCTATAAAAGGTCTTTAAAAATTGAACCGCACCAAAAATTAATCGCTTTGTTGCCCGGCAGCCGTCGTCAGGAAGTGGCCCGGCTGTTACCGGTGATGCTGGAAGCAGCTACCGCTTTAGCAGGTGCCTACCCGTTGCAATTAGTCCTGCCGGTGGCCGCTTCGATCGATCGGTCCTGGTTGGAGAGTATTCTGCAACAATATCCGGTGGCCTGTAAAGTGACTTCCGGAGGAGTTTATAACTTGTTAGCTGCGGCGGATGCGGCAGTAATTGCTTCCGGCACGGCTACTTTGGAAGCAGCTTTGTTACAGACACCGCTGGTCATTGTCTACCAGATGTCGAAATTATCCTTTTTTATTTATAAACTTCTGGAATCACCGGAGCATAAAGGCAAACCGCTGCTGTTCGGGCTGCCCAACCTGATTATGGGGCGCTCGGTTGTACCAGAGTTGATCTTTGAAGAGTTAAACGCAGTGAATATTATGACCCAGCTGGAAGAGTATTTGAGCAACCCTGGTCGGCTTACTCAGGTTAAACAGGACCTGGCCAAAGTCCGGGAACTCTGCGGCCCGCCGCAGGTAATGGCTAGGGCGGCCAGGCTCATTAAAGAACTGCTGGAGGGTGAGCCGGTAAAGGGAAACTAGCTGTCAAAATCCGGTAACAGTCTTGATTCTTTCATTTTAGGCCCAGCAAGGTAAAGATTTTTACTCTATTACTCCGGCACCATAACTAGGTTGGCTTCAGCCTAAGCCACCGCCGCCCGGTTCTAGGCTTTGACTCCCTTGAATACCATCTAATAGAGCCGGGGGTGGAGATGTTGAGAATTGTTTTTATGAATCAAAAAAAGCTGCGTTTCTGGATGATAGTTGGTATTGTCCTGATTATTGCCTATGGTTTTTTAACCAACCGGGGCCGGATTGCCCGTCAGATTTTTGGAGTAAAAAGTGGTGTTTACCTGGAAGGTCGAAATGTGGCAGGAATGTTACCGGCCGAACTGAGCAGGATGGTTGCAGCGATGGCTGAGAAAGTTAACCGGGAGGCGCGAGATGCTTGGTACTTACCGGAAACCGGTGAGATCATCCCGGCTCGGCCCGGCCGGAGGGTAAACATTGCCGAAACCGTCCAACAAGTATGCCTGGCGGAAGCCGGCTCACGTTTGAAGCTGAAGGTGGCCGAGGTTGCTCCAAGGATTTCGGAGGATTTTTTCAAACCGGTATATCACGGTAATCCCAATCTTTCCAAAGTTGCTTTAACAATCAATGTTGCCTGGGGTGAGGAACATCTTCCCGATATGCTTAAAGTTTTAAAAGAAGAAAAGGTTAAAGCAACTTTCTTTTTTGTCGGCACCTGGGTTAAGGCCTTTCCGGAACTGGTAAGGGAAGTTGCCGCCGCCGGGCATGAGGTGGCCAACCATGGTATGTTTCACGGCCACCCATTACAAATGCGGCGGGACGGGTTACGACGGCTTATTACCGAAAATACATCCCTCTTGTCCCAGACCATCGGTAAAGCCCCGGCTCGGTTGTTTGCGCCTCCTTATGGGGAGATCAACACCGAAATTGCCGCAACCGCCGGAGAGTTGGGCTACCGTACGGTTATGTGGTCTGTGGACACAGTAGATTGGAAAAACCCGACTCCCGAAACTTTATTAAACCGAGTTTTGACCAAAATTGAACCTGGCGGGATTATCTTGATGCATCCGACGGTCTCGGCGCGGCTGGCACTCCGTCCGCTGGTGCAATCCCTAAAAAAACGCGGTCTGCAGCCGGTTACAGTATCGGAACTGCTCCGCTAAGGCCGGAAACAGCAACGGAATGCCGGCCTTGGCGGAATTTGGATCGGTTTGCCATTACAGAAGCGTCTGGCGGATTACTTTCCAGATGGCAGGGTCCTCATAACCTAAGCGCCAGACTGCCACTCCCCGTAGATTGTGTTTTTTCACCAAATTTACCTTAGCAGCAGTACTGTGCAGATTTTCATACCAGACTTCATGGTTGACCCCCCAGGAACGATAGGTGAAATAAGGAACCCGGTAAGTTGGATGCCATTTAGGGGTAACCTTGTATTTGGCGATTAACGATTCGATAGCTGCGTTATTACGGGCTTTCCCGGAACGGTTGGACCAATCATACCCATATCCGGCAATTCCCATGACAATTTTGGAAGCTGGAAAATAGCGTTTGCTATAGGTGATCACTTTTTCAAACCAAGGATAGGAGGCAACTGGTCCGGCGGGACCGCCGGCATAATGTTCGTCATAGGCCATAATTATCACCTGGTCAAGGTAAGGAGCGATGCCCTGATAATTATAGGCGCCGGAGTGATCCGACTTTTGATCGTCATAAGTCTTGGCTGGGACCGAAGCGGTCACCAACAGACCTTTGGGGCGCAAGGCTGCAGCTAACTCTCGAAAAAACGCTGTCAGATAGAGCCGGTCTTTGGCTGGGACATTTTCAAAGTCAATGTTAACTCCGCGGTAACCATTTTCCAGTAACATTCGTAAAATTCCGTTAACTGCCTTGGAACGCGCAGTAGCACTGGTCAACATTCGATGGATCGTATTACTGTTAAAGTTGTTGCCCTGAATATTATTGACTAAGGCAATCAGGTTCTTTCCGCCCGACTTGGCCAAACTGGCGGCTTTAGTAGGATATTTACCGCTAATTGTTCCGTACTGGTCGACTTTATAGGAAAAGGGGATTACCGTATTAATATTAGCCAGATTATTAGCTAGGGCTTGATAGCCACTGTTATCAAAGAGGGAGCTTTCCGCATAATAGCCGGCAATAACTTTACCGGTGCCTACCGCAGCGTTCAAGACGCTTTTGGTGTTAACTAACCCTTTGGCAACCCAGCCTTTTTTTGCGTCCGGAGTTTCCACCAGCATCCATCCGTTCTTCTCTTCGTAAACCGTTAATTGAGTCCCTTGAGTCACCGCGCCGATGATTGTGGCGGAAGTTGACGCGTTACTACGGATATTTACTTGTTTAGAGCTGATAGTACCGGTACGTGGATATAAGCTGGATTGTGAAAGGGATGTCTTCGGCAATCCGGAACTCTTTGAACCGGAATCACCGCCAAATATGCCTGAAGTAAGATAAAAAATCAATGCAAAGATGGTAGTTAGTAAACTGCCGCTCATTGGGAGCTCCCTTCTTAAAATTATGCCACTGTTATTTTTAGAAATATTTACATCTGAGGGAATTGCATAATTACCTTAATAAACCCTTTGGCCACAATATATAGGGATTAGTCCGGATGTATCTATCAATATATTGTGGCCAAAGCCTAAATCGGGAATTATGTAATTCCTTAATCTAAGCGGTCATATAATTACCTTCAGTAACATTTAACATAATATATGGTATCTACCCAAAACCGGTCTGTCAATATATTGTGTTAAAAGGAGCAGTATTGGAATTATGAAACCCGCTTGTATTAAAAAGGCAATTTCAGAAAATCCGATTCGAAGCTGACCTTTACGGATAGGGCTTAGCCCATTTAATTCTGAAGTGAAAGGCTTTGAAAAACAGATCAGTGATTTTCGAATTATTCACCGGTAAAGATCTTCGGCACTTTGAATGGTAAACCTTTATGTACATTAAGACAAAGCGGAAAAGATTCGCCAGACCAAGGGAAATCTGGTAATTGAGACGGCCTACGATTAAGTTTAGTACGCTTTTAACGGCAATATAGGGTGTCTTTATACGGTTTCTGGCCAATATATTGTATTGAAAGATGGAGTTTTGAAATTATGAAGACCCGATTATCGCCTTGGTTTTGAAATTGGCGGATTTACTATTGAATAATATTCCATCTTGTGATAATGTACATTTTAGTCGGTCTCGGTTTAAAAATTCAAAAAAACGCAATAATAGTTTGGTAACCGGTTTAGAGATTCCAGAGATAATCCTCTTCCAAATTACCATTTTAAAGCAGCCAGGCTGATGAAACTTTTGCTTTTAAAAAAGGATTACGGCATTTTTAAGCGAAACCCTAAAACACTAATTGAGGTAATACTGCTCGGGATTATAAAATTCTTAAAATTTAAGAGAATAAAGGAACAACCAACATGTATCAAAGCGAAACTTTATCAAATGGATTGCGGATTGTTTGCGAAACTATCCCCCAAGTCCATTCCGTATCGATGGGTATTTGGGTGGGAACCGGTTCCCGGTATGAAGATTTTTACTATAACGGGATCTCCCATTTTGTTGAGCATATGCTTTTTAAAGGGACCAAACGGCGCTCTGCCAAACAAATTGCTGAAGCAATCGACGCAGTCGGTGGACAGTTAAACGCCTTTACTACTAAGGAATATACCTGTTATTACGCTAAAATGCTCAGTCACCATTTCCGTTTTGGAATCGATCTTTTATCAGATATGCTATTAAACTCGGTATTTGACCCCGCGGAGATCGACAAGGAGAAGGCGGTAGTGCTGGAAGAGATTAACTCCTACGAAGACACTCCCGACGAGTTAATTCATGATTTGTTTGTCAGTAGACTATTGAAAAACCATCCGTTGGGATGGAATATCCTGGGTACCAAAGAATCAATTGCCCGAATTGACCGCAGGGTGATTCAAGACTTTATGCGTCATCATTATACGCCGGATAATATTGTTTTTGCAGTAGCGGGAAATATCCAGATTAGTCAGATTATTCCGGAAATTGAACAACATTTTTCCGGTTTGACAGGGAAAGCGGATAACCGGATTCCGGAATTGCCCCCTCTGGAGCCGGGATGTTTCGAAAAAAACAAAGATACCGAACAGGTACACATCTGTATCGGTACCCGTGGGGTTGCCCGGAATAACCCGCAAAAATACGCAGTATTTGTGCTCGACAGTATTCTGGGCGGCAGTGTCAGTTCACGGCTTTTCCAAAAACTGAGGGAAGAACGGGGGTTGGTTTATGTGACCGGTTCCAGTCATTCTTCCTATCGTGATACCGGGATCTTTTCGGTTTACGCCGGTACCAGTATGAAGAATTATGAGCGAGTCAGTTCGTTGATTTGTGAGGAGATGAAAAAATTACGGGTTGAGCCTGTAAACGAACTGGAGTTAACCAGAGCCAAGGAGCAGATTAAAGGTAATTTGTTATTGGGTTTGGAAAGTACCAGTAACCGGATGAGTCGTCTGGCTAAGATGGAACTGTTTAATGATAAGTTAATTACTCCCGAGGAGACTGTGGCCAAAATCGACGCGGTAACCAGTGAAGCAGTATTGGAAGTGGCACAAGAACTTTTTCAAGATGACCATTTTGTAACCTCAGCCATTGGGCCTTTCGGTAATGGTGCGGAGAATTAAGGAGTTTTTCTTAGGTGGTGTCACCAATTAGCGACAAAATGCTCGCACCGGACGGCAAACGACGAATCACGAAATAAGGAGGATCTTTGATAATCTCAATGGAAAAAGCTTTAAAAGTACGGGTAAAAATTGTTTCGCCATTGATTAATTCCACCATTCCCTTGCCGGCATATGCTACCGAAGGCGCGGCAGCTATGGATTTGTGCGCTTGTTGTGAAAAACCGGTTACGATTCCGGCCGGTGCCCAAGGACGGATCCCGACCGGAATTGCAATTGAACTGCCTTCACCGGAAATGGTAGCGTTGGTCTTTCCCCGGAGCGGTCTGGCCTCAAAACACGGAATATCACTTTCAAACGCGGTGGGAGTGATCGATAGCGATTACCGCGGTGAAATTATCTGTTTGCTCAGAAATGATAGCACGAAGGACTTTATAGTTAATCCGGGAGATCGTA
Source organism: Bacillota bacterium (assembly GCA_036564195.1). Classification (GTDB taxonomy): domain Bacteria; phylum Bacillota; class UBA4882; order UBA8346; family UBA8346; genus DATCLA01. Next base: position 19,316 of record DATCLA010000292.1, on the reverse strand, counting down.
TCGCTCAACTGGGTTTTTTTCCGATCATCCGGGTAAAATGGACAGAAGCAGACCAATTAACCCAAACTACCCGCAATACCGGGGGATTTGGTTCGACCGGTGTTGCGTCAACTGTCGACTGATGGCAAATAAAAACGGAATTTAACGTTATTTAATAAAAATGCTACCTTATTGTAACACAAGAGAAATCTATCTGAAAATCTTAATGGTTTTGTGATTTGCAGGATCGCCAGTAAGTGAATTACAATAATTTTGTCAGCGGGGTGATCAAATGTTTGAGAATGAAGTGCTAAAACTCCATCGCGAAGTTGGCGCAATCAAACAGGATCTGTTAAGTGGAACAACCCAAAGTGAATTGGATGATCATGAAAAGTATTCGTTGGCAACTAAAATTGATCTGACAGTGAGTAGGTTAATAAGGTTAATGGATAAAATTGAAGTCTCAACGCCGTGACGGCGTTATTTTTTTACTCCGGATCAGGTAAGATATGCTATAATATATAAGATCGCTATTAGTATTCGCGAAACCGGAAATAGTGATTAATTTATAATTATAACAGATTTACCGGAGTGTGTTAATAGAGAGGAGAGCGAAATTAAACTATGCAGATTAACATTGAACGCTTGGATGCGGCGAAACTGAAACCCTTATATTCTGACCCTGGAAAGCTGGGGTTTGGTAAAATCTTTACCAATTACATGTTTACAATGCGGTACATAAAAGGTCAAGGCTGGATTGAACCGAAAATTTGCCAATACCAAAATTTCACAATTAGTCCGGCAGCGGTGGTTTTCCACTATTCCCAAGAGGTTTTTGAAGGATTAAAGGCTTATGCGGCGGAAGATGGCCGGGTTCTTTTGTTTCGGCCGGAAGAGAATGCCAAGCGGATGTATGCTTCGGCGGAGCGGTTATGTATGCCTCCGGTGCCGGTGGCAGACTTTTTAGAGGCGGTCGAAACCTTGGTAAAATTAGAGAAGCACTGGATTCCCAAAGCGCCGGGAACTTCACTTTATATCCGGCCGACCCTGGTGGGTTTGGGAGCGTCACTAGGTGTCCATCCTGCGAATGAGTATCTGTTTTATGTGATCTTATCGCCAGTAGGAGCCTATTTTGCCAGCGGTTTTAATCCAGTCAGCCTGTATGTGGAAGAATTTTATAACCGGGCCGCAGTGGGAGGCGTCGGTAACGTTAAAACCGGCGGAAATTATGCAGCCAGCTTGTTAGCAGGAGCCAAAGCCGAGGAGAAAGGTTTTTCTCAGGTGTTGTGGTTAGATGCCCGGGAACATAAATATGTTGAAGAAGTCGGCGCCATGAATATCTTCTTTGTTTTCGGCAAAAAGTTGGTAACTCCCAACTTGGGAGGTTCAATCCTGCCGGGAATCACCCGAGCTTCCGTAATTCAACTTGCCCGCCATCTGGGCTATGAAGTTGAAGAACGCCCGATTTCCATTGATGAAGTGATTCAAGGGGCTAAAGACGGTTCCTTGACCGAATCATTCGGTTCCGGTACAGCAGCGGTGATTTCGCCGGTCGGTTCATTATATTATAAAGGTGAAAATCATATCATCAATCAGAACCGGGTGGGTCAGATCACTGCCGAATTGTACCATCAATTAGTCGCCATTCAATACGGAAAAGCGGCTGATCCTTTCAGCTGGGTTAAAACCATCGACCGGTTTTGACAGTTTGTAAACTTTAAAACCATGGCCGGGTGTGGTTGGCCCTGAGCTGTTTACAGATTAAAACTTAATACAGTACCAGGGATTTATTATGAGAAGCAATAAACAAGGTCGGTTAAGCCGGCCTTTTCTTTTCGCTGGGGCTGTTTGGGGAAGACCCGGGTCGTTGTGGGTTCATCGGTTAGGTTTGACTTGAGACTGTTTTTATAGTAGACTTGCAACAGAGATGTGATGATGTTAATGTTGTGGAGTGACAGAAGTGATGAATCTATTGCAGGATTTAAATAAACCACAATCCGAAGCGGTCCTTCATACTGAAGGTCCGCTCCTGGTATTAGCCGGAGCCGGTTCCGGGAAAACTCGGGTTTTAACCTACCGGATCGCGCAGTTAATAGTTAATGGCATTCCGCCGTGGCAGATTCTGGCGGTAACTTTCACCAATAAAGCAGCCCGGGAAATGCGGGACCGGGTGGAAAAATTGATTGGTGCTCAACTGACCCAGGCAATGTGGGTCTCAACTTTCCACACTGCCTGCCTGCGGATCTTGCGTCAGGAGATTAGCCATTTGGGTTTTGATCGGAACTTTGTAATCTTTGATACTCAGGACCAACAGAATATCATTAAAACTATCCTCAAAGAGTTGAATTTGAGCGATAAGAATTATCAGCCTAAAGCCGTATTGGCCACGATTTCCGCAGCCAAGAACCGGTTAATCGGGGCCGAAGAATATGCCCGGACAGCGGCGGACTTTTGGTCGAATACGATAGCGGAAATCTTCCGGAAATATCAGGCTAAATTACGGGCTAATAACGGAGTCGACTTTGACGACTTGATTATGCTAACTGTCCGGTTATTTCAGCAAGTTCCGGAGGTACTGGAGAAGTATCAGGAGAAGTTTCGCTATATTATGATTGACGAATACCAGGATACCAACCATGCCCAGTACGTATTGGTCAATTTGCTGGCTTCCAAGTACCGCAATCTTTGTGTCGTCGGTGATGACGACCAGTCGATCTATAGTTTCCGCTGTGCCGATATTCGCAATATCCTAGAGTTTGAACGGGATTTTCCTGATGTTAAAATAATTAAACTGGAGCAGAATTATCGTTCCACCCAAAATATTCTGCAAGTCGCCAATGAAATTATCAAAAATAACCGAGGCCGTCGGCCCAAAAGACTATGGACCGACAATTTTGAAGGTGAGAAGGTTCAACTTTATCAGGCTGAAGACGATCGGGAAGAAGCTTGGTTTGTCACCCGTGAGATTCTCCGGCTGATCCGTGAAGACGGCTACCGTTACCAAGATTTTGCGTTACTTTACCGGACTAATGCCCAGTCCCGTCTGTTTGAGGAAACATTGGTGCAACAAGGTCTGCCGTATCGGGTCATTGGCGGGTTACGGTTTTATGAACGCAAGGAGATCAAAGATATTCTGGCTTATTTACGCTTTGTGTATAATCCAAGGGACCGGGTGAGTTTAAGCCGGATCATCAATGTCCCGAAACGGGGAATTGGTGAGGCCAGTCTGGGACGGTTCTTCAATTTTCTGGATGAGCGCAACCTGGCGGTGGATGAAGGGCTGCGGCGATTGGACGAAATTCCTTCTTTGACCTCTCGGGCACTAAAACCGCTACAGGACTTCGCCAAAATGGTCCAAAACTGGCAGGAGCTGAAAGAGACGGCGACTGTGACCGAATTGGCCAAAGCGGTGCTAAACGAAAGCGGCTATCTCCAAGAACTTAAAGCAGAAAACAGCTTGGAAGCCCAGGGTAGATTGGAAAACCTGGACGAGTTTCTGAATCTGACAGCCGAATTTGAGCTCAACAGTGAAGATCAAAGCCTGGCGGCTTTTTTAGAGACAGTGGCTTTAGTGGCGGATATTGATAATTACGAAGCCGAGTCCGACGCCATTGTACTGATGACTTTACATTCCGCCAAAGGGCTGGAGTTTCCCGTCGTCTTCCTCGTCGGGATGGAAGAAGGGATTTTTCCGCACAGCCGGTCGTTATTGGAAAACAGTGAACTGGAAGAGGAACGGCGACTTTGTTATGTGGGAGTCACCCGGGCAAAACAACGGTTATATCTTACCAATGCCGGGATGCGAGTGATGTACGGCAGTTATCAAAGCTCGGTACCATCTCGCTTTCTGCTAGAGTTGCCCAGGGAAGCAGTTAATGTTTTAAAAGGGGGTTCCGATTACCGGACGGAACTTCCAACGCCAGCGGTAACCGGAACAGTTAACCCTACCGCAAACAGCCGTTTATCCGGTGGGGTGAAATCGGTAACCAACCATACCGATCCGGAGGCTATTGTTTCCGGAGTTAAAGTACGTCATGTCAAGTGGGGGATTGGTACGGTAATCACCAAAGAGGGCTGCGGGGAGAACACCCAAGTAAAAGTGGCTTTTCCCGGTTTGGGAGTTAAAACGCTGATGTTGGTTTATGCCAATCTGGAAGTGGTCAAATAACAGGCGTTGCAGTAGTTGAGCAGGGAAGTTACTCCTTGAAGTCGAATTGTATTTGGTGAAAAAGGAGGGAACCTTGTTTGACGTTGCGCAAAACCCTGTTAATCGTCGGTTTTTTACTGGTTTTGACTGCCTGTTCCGGACAAACTGTTTTTGCCCGGACCGCTCCCGCGGTCGGGTTGTTTTTCCAGGGTCAGCCGGTAATGCCGGAGGTAAAACGGCTGATTAGAAACGATCATCAATATCTCAATCTTCAGTTTTTCAATAATATCATCGGTGCCGACTGTATTTGGCAGGCGGATACCGGACTGATTCGGTTACAATTTGGGATGGATACTTTTGACCTTGAAGAAGGTCAATTAACCTACCGATTGAATCAAATCCCGAAACAGCTAACGGCGGCGCCGTTTGCAGCCGACGGCCAGCTTTGGCTGCCTCTGGAATTAGTAGCGGAGTTTGGCGTAATGGTGCAGTCCGAAGCTGAAAGTTCTCTGGTTTTAGGTTGGGCAGATCAGTATTTATTAAAGGTTTCCGGTACAACCTACGAAGGCCGTCCGGCCTTGTTGCTGACCGGAACCACCCCGCTGCGCCATACCAGCTTCACTCTGGTTGAACCGGACCGGTTAGTAATTAATCTAACCGGGGTCAAAGCCCATCCGGCTTTAACTACTGCGTCTATCGTCCACCCCTTAATCAAACAGGTCCGTTTCAGTCAATTTGATCCGGAAACCTTACGCCTGGTCTGTGACTTGGAAAAATTAAGGGGGTACCGGATTATCACTGACCCTGCTAACGCCAACCGGATCATTGTAGTCTTCAACTGTTTTTTGCAAAGCCTTAATTTAGTTGAGACGGACAGCGGGCAGAAAATTCAGATTAAGACGGATTACCCGACTACTTATACAGTTAAGCGCTTCAGCAATCCGACCCGAGCAGTGATTGACCTAGAAAATGCCACTCTCGATGCTGCAGTTACCCCGCTGACCGGTAACGGTAAATGGTTTCAACAGGTCCGGCTGAGTCAATTTAACCCCCATACCGTCCGGGTAGTGGTGGACTTAGCCGGAGAAGCTAGCCTTTTTAAGGTGGGCCGTTCTCATAAAGATCCAAAGCTTTTGGAAGTTCGGACGCTGCAATTTCTTACCGGGATTAAATGGATTGAACCAACGCCGGCTTTGGGCAAATTGGTGATCGACGCTACCGATTACTTAGACGTTAAAATCACTAAATTGCCCAACCCGCTCAGGTTGCAGCTGGATTTTGATTTTCTTCATTTTGCAACCAATTTGCAAGCACCGCCCGTGGGGAAAGCAGCCACTCAAATTAAAGCAGTCCGCTTGATTTCACCAAGTCCGACCATGGCTCGGATTGAAATTGAGCTAAAATATTTTGCCGGTTTTACAACTGAGCATTCGGCGGACGGCCGTCGCTTAACTTTATCCTTTCCTAAGTCACCGTTGATTGACCGGACCATGATAATTGACGCCGGGCACGGCGGTGAGGATAACGGGGCTACCGGTTTCAGTGGGACACCGGAAAAACAGATTAATCTTGATGTTACCATGCGGCTTAAAGGTTTACTGGAAGCAGCCGGTGCTAAAGTTTTATTGACCCGGAATGATGACTACTTCATCGGCTTGTATGAACGGGCCCATCTGGCCAACCGCTGGAATGGGGAGCTGTTCGTCAGTATTCACAGTAATGCTCATCCTAATCCCGAGATCCATGGCTTTGAGGTTTATCATTATCAAGGCCGGGAAAGGTCGGGTCGGCTGGCCCAGACAATTGCGGCCCAGATGGAACAGATCATGCCTATCCCGTCCTTAGGTGTAAAGGTTAATGATTTTGTAGTGGTTCGGGAGACAATGATGCCAAGTGTCTTAGTTGAATTGGGGTACCTTTCGAACCCGGAAGAAGAAAAAAACCTCAATACGGTAGCTTTTAAAGATAAGGCCGCTTTAGGTATTTTTCAGGGAATTGTCGCCTATTACTTGGAAGCAGACCAATCGGAACAAACTGCAGCTTACCATCACGGTTATTAGATTTAACCTATTTGACAAAGCTTTTTTGGCAATCATATAAGAAAGTAAGCATTTTCGATTAACAGCGGATAGGAGAGGTAAACGTGTTTTCAAGTGAACTGGTAGAGGTAATGATTCGGCTTTCCGAAGCATTTGGGCCATCCGGGTTTGAAAGGGAAGTCCGTGAGCTCATGGGAAATCTATTGGCTGGGTCAGCGGCGATCTCCTATGATAATCTGGGAAGCATCTTAGCGGTCCATCAAGGCCAGGCTGATGAGCCCAAAATTTTACTTGCCGCTCATTTGGATGAGGTCGGCTTAATGATCCGGGGCAGTTTACCTGGAGGATACCTGAAGGCAGTACCGTTAGGCAGTTGGTGGAGCCCGGCATTAATTGCCCAACAAGTGCTCATCGGTTCCCGAAACGGCAAGCACCGTGGGGTAATCGGCGCTAAACCCCCGCACTATTTGGAAGAGGCTGAAAAAAACCGGCAACCTGGGATGGGGGAGTTATATATTGACGTCGGTGCCCGGAGCCAAACTGAAGTGGCGGAGTTAGGCATTGCGGTCGGCGATCCGGTAGTCCCTGCGGTCAAAACGGACTTTCTCTCAGTAACCAATACTTTAATAGGTAAGGCCTTTGACGACCGGGCCGGGTGTGCAGTCTTAGTACAGGTAATCCGGGAATTAAGTAACAATCACCCCAACCGGGTGATTGGCGCCGGGACTGTCCAGGAGGAAGTGGGGATGAAGGGGGCACGGGCCTTAGCTAATCTGGTCCGGCCTGATATCTGTATTGTGCTTGAAGGAGCACCGGCTGATGATTTTCCGGGAGCAGGCGGAATCATGCAGGGAAAGTTGGGCGCCGGGCCGCAACTGCGGCGTTTTGATCCGTCAATGATTGCCAACCAGCACCTGGTTAACCTGGCAATTAAAACAGCCCAAAGCATCCAGTTACCTTATCAGGTTGCAGTTCGGGAAGGCGGTGGGACTGACGGCAGTGCTTTCCAGATCCAAACCACCGGTGGTGTTCCCACCATTGTTATTGGAGTACCGGTACGCTATGCCCACAGTCATCACGGCATTATCCATTGCGGTGACCTGGAGGCTACCGTTACCTTGGTTAAAGCTCTGATTCAACGGCTGGATGCAGCAACTGTCAACCAGATCAAACTTAATCCGTGGGGTTGATCACTACGATAGATTTATACCTTAACCATACTTTCATTAAATCTCTGGACTATTCGGTTACACTTAGTATATAATTAATGATCATTATGGTAATATTTACGTTGATCGCAAGGTGTTAAAGGAGATGGGATTATGCCGGTTAAACATATGTTGAATTTTAAGAACTGGTCCGGTCTTGAATTGCGCGAACTGCTCGACCTGGCAATTAAGGTCAAGCAAAACCAGTCTGCTTATTGGAGAACGCTGGAGCATCAAACCTTGGGGATGATCTTTCAAAAGACTTCCACTCGTACCCGGGTCTCATTTGAAGTGGCAATGACCCAACTAGGCGGCCATGCCATCAACCTTGACTGGCACAATACCAATCTTGTTCTGGCCGAAGTGAAAGATGAAATCCGTTTTATCTCCAGAAATGTTGATGCGATTATGGCACGGGTACTTACCTTTGACCAAGTGGCGGAGATGGCGGAATATTCCCGGGTTCCGGTGATTAACGGTTGCGATAACCGTTACCATCCCACTCAGGCGCTGGCTGACTACCTGACAATTTTGGAACATAAAGGCAGTTTGGAAGGAGTAAACTTAGTATATGTCGGTATTCATAATAATGTTGCCAATTCATTAATTGAAGCCGGAACAAAATTGGGAGTTAAAGTGACAATGGTCACTCCGATCTGCAATGAAGCCAGTCGGGATGATGAACTGTTAGAGGCTGCCCGGCAAAGCGGGTTGTATACCCGGACTCTGGATCTGGCGGGCGCGGTAGCCCAGGCTGATATTGTCTATACGGATACTTGGGTTGATATGGAATTCTTCAGGGATCCCAAATTTGAAGAAGAGAAACAGCAGCGGATCAATCAGATGCTTCCTTATCAGCTTAATCAAGCCTTGTTGCAAAACAGCCAGGCTTTGATCATGCATGATATGCCGATTCATCCCGGTTATGAGATTGACCGGTGGGCAATTGAAGCTCCGAATTCGATCATCTTTGATCAGGCGGAAAACCGACTCCATGCTGAAAAGGCCATATTATTACGGTTACTAGACAAAGCTTGATGCCGAAGCTAACAACTGTAAAAGCTCCGCTGGCGAACCGGCGGGTTTTTCTTTTAAAAATATTTCTGGTTCCGTTGCTGTTCTTTTATGAAACCCACTGAAATAGATTAATTGACGCGGAAAATTTACCAGATAATTATCTAACCGTGCAGGGAACGTAAATTAGCTTCGCGAATTAATGAGCAATGCCAATTAACTCGTTAACCTGAATTGGGTTGAAAAAGGGGTGGTGGTAATTCAATGGTTTGCGTCAATTTGGAACGTAATAAAGCTAATTGTACTTGTAAATTTATAAACTGTGCCCGGCATGGAATCTGTTGCGAATGTCTAAATTACCACAGAAAAAATGGCGGGAAACCGGGCTGTCTGCAAAAATAGAGAGGTAAAGATGCGGGAGATTAAAGTTGAACAAATTACACAATTGGTTGCCGAACTCTGTCAAAAGGCCAATTTTTTTTTGGGGGAAGACATCTCTATGGCGTTAAAGCTGGCTTTAACGGAAGAAGAGTCCCCGGTAGGCCAGGAATGTCTGCAGGGAATTATTCAAAATGCTGCAATTGCCGGTGAAGAACAAATTCCCATCTGTCAGGATACCGGGATGGCCGTAGTATTTGTCGAATATGGCCAGGAAGTTATGGTAACCGGCGGAAATTTTGAAGCCGCCATTAATGAAGGAGTTCGTCAAGGCTACTGTCGGGGGTATTTGCGCAAATCAGTGGTAGCCGATCCTTTAAACCGGGTAAATACCAGCGATAATACCCCGGCGGTCATCCATACTAGGATTGTCCCAGGCGACCGAATAAAGATTACAGTGGCTCCTAAAGGATTCGGTAGTGAAAATATGAGCCGGTTAGTAATGCTGACTCCGGCGCAGGGAATTACCGGAGTGAAGCGGTTTGTAGTGGAAACAGTGAGTTTAGCGGGGGCTAACCCCTGTCCTCCGCTGGTAGTCGGTGTGGGAATTGGCGGGACAATGGAACAAGCTGCTTTACTGGCGAAGCAAGGGTTACTGCGTGAAGTCGGGACACCGAACCCGGATCCTGGTTTAGCACAACTGGAAACGGAATTGTTAAACGCCATTAACAATTTGGGAATTGGGCCCCAGGGCTTAGGGGGTCGCTGTACGGCATTAGCGGTACATATCAATAGTTTCCCGACTCACATTGCCGGGTTGCCGGTGGCGGTTAATCTCTCCTGTCATGTTACCCGCCACCAAACCGGAGTAATTTAAATATTTTAGCTGGAGGTCCGGATGAGTTTAAAACGTATCAAATTACCCCTGTCGGAAGAAGATATTTTAGGACTGGACGCCGGAACAACGGTTTGGTTAAGCGGTCCTCTGCTGAGTGCGCGGGATGCAGCTCATCAAAGGATAATTACAGCGCTGGAAGCAGGTGAGGAACTGCCGGTGGCTTTAAAGGGAGAGACCATTTACTATGTAGGGCCGTGTCCGACACCGCCTGGACGGACGATCGGTTCTGCCGGGCCCACCACCAGCAGTCGCATGGATCCGTATACACCGCGGTTACTGGAATTAGGGTTGGTGGGGATGATCGGTAAAGGACAGCGTTCCCCGGAAGTAATCGCAGCAATGGTTAAGTATAAAGCAGTCTATTTCGCAGCGTTGGGAGGAGCCGGAGCGTTAATTGCCCGGTCGGTCAAAGAAGCCAGAGTCATTGCCTACCCGGATTTGGGTCCGGAAGCCATTTACCGTCTGGTTGTAGAGGATTTCCCGGTGACAGTTGCCATCGATGCCCGGGGCACCGACTGGTACCGCCTGGGCCGACTGGCATACCGGCGTGAAAATTGATCCCGGTTTGGTAGAGCAAGGCTCAAACAAAACCAATCTGCTTGTCCCGGAATTCAGCCGGTACAGCGTCTTACAGTAAGTAAAGAGGTTAAAATATTATGGAGGGAAATTATGCAGCGGAGCGACGGACGTTTATATAACCAGTTACGGGAGGTGAAGATTCATCGGGATTACATTATTTATGCCGAAGGTTCGGTGTTAATTGAAGTTGGCAAGACTAAAGTAATTTGTACGGCTTCCATTGAGGATAAAGTACCGATTTGGCTGCGAGGCCAGGGAGTCGGATGGATTAGCGCCGAATATGCCATGATTCCCCGGGCCACCCAACAGCGGAATATCAGAGAAGTATCACGCGGAAAAGTGAGCGGCCGTTCCCAGGAAATCCAGCGACTGGTCGGCCGGGCGTTACGAGCAGTGGTGAATTTGGAAGCATTGGGAGAAAAGACTGTTTGGATTGATTGCGATGTAATTCAAGCGGACGGTGGTACCCGGACTGCCGCAATTACCGGCAGTTTCATCGCCTTAGCGGATGCCTTCAATCGGGTGATTCCTGAAGGGCCTTTGCCTTTATATGATTTTTTGGCTGCTACCAGTGTCGGAATTTTAGATAATCAGCAATTGTTGGATCTTTGCTATGCGGAGGATTCTAAGGTTTCGGTTGATATGAATTTAGTGATGACCGGCGCCGGGAAGATTGTCGAAGTGCAAGGTACTGCTGAAGGTGAACCGTTTTCGTGGGAGCAACTGATTGATCTGACGGATTTAGCCAAACAAGGTATCGAACAGTTAATCAAGCTTCAAAGAGAGGTTTTGGGTTCGATTAGCAGCAGGATTGGAGGGGTAGCGGTTGCGAAGACTCGTCCTGGCAACCACGAATAAAGGAAAGATCCGGGAATATCTGAAACTATTGCGGGGATTTGCCGTAGAAATCGTTGGTTTGGAACAATACCCCGGACTCACACCGGTTGCTGAAATCGGCCACACCTTTCTGGAGAATGCCGTCCTTAAGGCAAAGGCTGTAGCGGAACAGACAAAGGAGTTAACCCTGGCGGATGACTCCGGCCTTGAAGTAGATGCCCTGGGAGGTGAACCGGGGATCTACTCGGCGCGTTATGGTCAACCCGGTTGGAATGACCGGCAGCGTTATGAATATTTACTCCAACGCTTACAGGGGGTCGAATCCGGTAAGCGGCAGGCTAGGTTTCGTTGCGTGATTGCCTTATATGATCCGGCCGGATCCCGACTGGAAACGGCTGAAGGGACGGTTGAAGGAAGAATTGCTACCGCACCCCAGGGAGAGCAGGGATTTGGTTATGATCCCGTATTTTACCTGCCGGAGTTGGGGCGGACCTTTGCCGAGTTGCCGGAGAGCCAAAAGAACCTGCTTAGCCATAGAGCCCTGGCAGTTGCAGCGCTTAAAGAGAAACTAAGCTTAATTTTGGGCGGTGACAACTAATGCGCATCGGAGTGACCGGTGACATTCACGGTAATTATTCCGGGCTAAAAAGAGCGGTTGAGCAGATCGGTCCGGTTGATCAATGGCTGTTTACCGGAGATGGCTACCGGGAAGTGGCCCGTCTCCGGGCGGATTTGGGGATTACCGTCGTCGGAGTTGCCGGTAACTGCGACTTATTTACGGAATACCCTGATGAACAACGTTTACAGCTGGGTAATTATCGGATCTTGTTAACTCACGGGCACTTATATGGAGTTAAACAGGGTTTAACCCGACTGGCTTTAGTTGGTCAGTCCGAAGGGTTCGACCTGGTGGTTTTCGGCCATACTCACCGGCAGCTACACGAGCTTTGGGGCCAGGTGCGCTTGTTTAACCCCGGTGCGTTAGCGGTCGGACGTACAGCGGGCTATGGTCTGATTGAGCTTGATGCCCATGGGATCAGGCCCACCCTTTACCAACTGTAAAACCGGTAAAGAAGCCAATTTCGGCCTGACTACAGGGGGCTAGTAATATTATCTCTGGCGGTAATCTTCAGAAAGCGCTTGACTGGGCGGTTTTTTTACGATATACTAATTAATGCGTTTGAAACGCAAATAACGGGGCGTAGCGCAGTTTGGTAGCGCACCTGCCTTGGGAGCAGGGGGTCGCATGTTCAAATCATGTCGCCCCGACCATACTTAAAATGATTGCGAATGAGAATTCCATATTTTTTTATAATCCAGGAACCCTTGATAACCAAGGGTTTATTTTTTTAGCGAATTAGCTGATTAATTTATGTGGTGGCCGCGAATCGATTCGGTAGGAACTTTTGATTCTAACATTTTTTGCTGTAATTTACTGTATAGATAATTATAATAACGGAAATTGCATAATACGTTGACGTTTGATCTTTCGGAGAGTATTATAAATTAGTAATATTTGGGAAATGTTTAGAATTATGTTACCAAATTATCATAAAAACCTACTAATTAAAATCTCTTCCATCAAGAAAGGCATGCTTATGAAGTTCGTCGGTAACTAACTATATATTATGCTATTGGATTCTTATTTTTATTGTACTGTAACTTTATGTTAAATAGTATTTAAACACCATTCCCCTCACTTAGCGTTGCCTAAAGGTTCCGGCTAAGAATCAAATCAAAATATGCAACTGAAGCGGTTTTTTAAATAAATTAAAAATTGAAACAATATATCAGTCTATTAATACATTTTACAAAGTGAACCGGATAACTCCGTGGGACAGGAACGAGTATCACTGATGAACGTTCTTGCCCACATTTTTCTAACTATGGTTTTTACAATATCAAATTAATAAAATCACTAAAGGAGAAGCTTTGATGGAAAAACTGATTTGGTTTGATGCGCGAAACGTAGCAAACAAGCAGGAAATCCTGCCGCTAATCTACAACTTCAATTTTGAATATCTACTGGTGAACCGGGAGGATTATCAACTGCTTAACCCCCCTCGAAAGATGAACTTGATTGTGGAAATTTTAAATGGACAAGCTTTGGTGGGTATTGACCCCAATACCGTGGTGGTTGGGACTGACCTAAAGTTATTACAAAAGGCGCGGGAAGAAGGATACCGGACGGCTCTTTATGTTGTAATTACCAATCAGGAAGAGATGAATTACGCTTGGCAAGAAGGAGTTAAAAATGACTTTTTAATAATCGAACTTAAAGATGAAACCAATATACCGCTGGAATTATTGATTGCCCGTTTGCAAGATAAAGGTACTAAATTGCTCAAAAAAGTAACTACCTGTAAAGAAATGCAAACAGTATTCGGGGTAATGGAAGTAGGCAGCGATGGTGTACTTTTTGCCTCTGAGGATATTGAAGAGATCCTGAGGGTTAATAATTTTATGGAACAAAGCGAAAGGGGAAAACTGGACCTGGTGAAAGCAACGGTAACCAATGTGGAGAGTATCGGCATGGGCTCTCGGGCTTGCATTGATACCACTGATCTACTGCGGGCGGATGAGGGAATGCTGATCGGCTCTACTTCCTGCGGCGGATTATTAGTCAGTTCTGAAACTCACTATTTACCATACATGAATTTGAGACCTTTCCGAGTAAATGCCGGCGCGGTTCATTCCTATGTATGGGCTCCGGAGGGAATGACAGAGTACCTCTCGGAATTGAAAGCGGGAACGAAACTGCTCGCTGTTGCTACCAGTGGTAGGACTCGAACTGTAAGTGTAGGCCGAGTGAAGATTGAAAAACGGCCGTTGTTAAAGATCGAAGCTGAAGCAAATGGGCTTAGGCTCAATGTGATCGTCCAGGATGACTGGCATATTCGGATTTTCGGCGGCGACGGTGAGGTGCGTAATGCTTCAACCATTAAGGCCGGGGAAAAATTGCTGGCTTACGTTTGTCCCGGCGGCAGACATGTTGGCATTAAGATTAATGAACAGATTGAAGAGAAATAAGCGGCATTTACTTCATTTTACCCAAAGCCTCTGTTAACCAGATCCTCAATTAATTCAACATAAATAGTTAAAGGCTGATAAGGAAGGGTGGAATGCTATGATGTGTGGGAAGGTAATAAGGTTAAAACGCCTGTTACATGGTAAATACCATAAGGCCTGTATTGTTCCGTTGGATCATGGGGTAACTTTGGGACCGATCGTAGGCATTACCGATTATATCGATACGGTCAGACAGGTACTGGAGGGTGGGGCCGATGCGGTAATTTTACACAAAGGACTGTTAAAGTCAGTTTCTGAACATTATGATCTGTTAAAAGGAAAGTTTATAATGCATCTTTCCGCTTCAACCCGGCTGGGACCGGATCCCAGCGCCAAAGTATTGGTGAGTACAGTGGAGGAAGCAGTGAAGCTGGGAGCTGACGGCGTCTCTGTCCATGTGAACCTGGGAACCAGCACTGAGGCAGGAATGATTAAGGATTTAGGCAGTGTGTCCTCGGCTTGTCAAAACTGGGGGATGCCCCTATTAGCCATGATGTATACCTCCAATGGGAGTGAAAATTTCCATCAGACCATCCATGCCGCACGGATCGCCGAAGAGTTGGGCGCGGATATTGTTAAAATTGATTTTCCTAAAAAAACGGATGTTTTAACAGAACTGGTCCAAAAAATTAAAATTCCGGTACTGATTGCCGGAGGCGCAAAACTTGACAAGCCGGAAGAGCTTTTGGAGGTTATTGACCTTGCTTTGAAGGCAGGGATTTCGGGAGTAGCGATTGGTCGCAACATTTTTCAGTACCCCAATCCCAAATTCATCACCAGTTTAATCAGTAAACTGGTTCATGGTGAGATTGATCTGAAAGAAGCAGTAGAGGAACTGCAACATTTGAAGGATGTAGCGGTATGAGCGAACGAAATCAAAAAACGGGGCATTGCCGATGTTAAAGTACCAAGTTGTCGGCGGTTACCTTTAACAGTCACCGGAAAGTTCTTTTTTTCATGGCTAACGGAGCAAAGCAAGCTTTTCAGCAGATTTGCGGGCAAAATTAGAAATTGTCTGAAGATTTCCCCTTGTTTCGGAAAAGTATACATAAAAATTTACCATAAACGGCAGGAATCTCCATTGATTTATTGAATTTTAATTCTAGCACAAACCTGTTACTAAGTTGTGACATTTCGATCTAAAAATCAGTGGTAAGAGGGGGAGAAAGCTTTGCTCCGCTCATTTAAAAAGTTCATCGAAAGAATTATCACCATTAGTTTTTTACTTAAGACACTGGAAAGAAGAGCCAAGAGTTAATTCAAGATCCTAACCAATGACGGGATGGTGCCGTCATTTTTTAAATATTCTGGTGAAAATGATTACAGCCAAGACTTGGCTAATTAAAGAATAGTCCAATTGCTTTGAGGTTTTCTTAGAAATAATGGTTAGTGTAAAATTATGGTAGATTTGAGGGAAGAGATATCTTTAAGAAATAAGGAGAATTGTTGCTTTTTTTTATGAATGTCGTTATAATATCCTTATTCGGATGTTCATAACATAGTTTTGAATGGGTGGCTTAAAGATCAATTCTTGATCGTGAGTCTAACTATTCTTTTTAATTTTGACGCGAAATATAATCAGATGCTGTGGTGCATTTTCACGATGACCTATAGCTGGAGGTTGATTAAAAATACCTATTATTAGTTTCAATCGCCTGTTAAAACAAGTTTTATATGGAAGGGGATTGTGGCTATGAACGTTGTTATTGTCGGCGCTGGCAAATTAGGGTTTGAATTGACTAAGATTTTATCCCAAGAAAACCATAATATTATTGTAGTTGATAAAGATCCGGATTCGGTAGGACCGATCGCGGATAATTTTGATGTTATGACGGTTGTCGGTAATGGCGCCAGTGTTAAAATTTTAAAAGAAATCCAGGTTAATCTGGCGGATGTACTGTTAGCAGTCACTGAAAATGATGAACTGAATATCATTGCCTGCATGCTTGCGAAGCAACTGGGGGCCAAAACCACTATCGCCCGGGTACGCAACCCGGAATATTCACCGTCGTTACCAACAGTTAGCTCCTTAAACCATTTTGGTATTGACCTTTTTATTAATTCCGAGTACATGACTTCACAGGAGTTACTCCGTCTAATCGAGGTCCCCTATGCGGTTGATATTGATTACCTGGCCGACGGTCAATTGAGTTTGAATTCAATTAAAATTGATGAGTCTTTAGGAATCGCCGGGAAAAAAATCAGCGCGCTTAATTTTGAAAAGTTTACAGTTGTAGCAATCAGCCGGAATGAAAAGATCATTATTCCCAGTGGTGAAACTGAACTTTTACTGAATGATAAAATATTTGTCCTGGGAAGATCCAGCGGTTTTCATAACCTATTTAGTTTAAACCGGTTTAAAAAAAATCAGTTTAAACGAATTGTGATTGCCGGAGGAGGTTTAACCACCCAATATCTTGTGCAATTGCTGCGGATGAAGAAAAACCGGCCCCAGATTGAAATTATCGAACCTTCCCGGGAGCAATGTTTGGTACTTTCTAAAGAATTAGATAATTGCCGCATTATTTGTGCTGATGCCACCAGGATGGAGATTTATGAAGAAGAAAACCTCGGGCCGGAAGATCTCTTTATTGCCTTAACCGGTTCGGACAATACTAACCTGGTGGCTTCAATGTTAGCCAAAAAACGGAATGTGGTGGAAATAATCTGTGAAATATCCCGGGAGGATTATACGTCCCTGGCGGAAACAATCGGCATTACCAGTACTGTTACACCGCGGTTATTGACGGTTAACACCGTCTTAAACCTGGTCCGGAAGAAAAGTGTTATCTCCATCAATTTGCTTAGTAACGGTGATGCAGCTCTCTTGGAGCTGGAAGCAGGAGTCAACGCCCCTATTACCAAAGCCCCGCTGAAAAGCTTAGCATTGCCGGCGGGTGTGGTAATCGGCGCTTTATTGCGCGATGGAAACGTAGTTGTCCCCCGGGGGGATACCCTGATTCATACTGGAGACCATGCTGTTGTATTCACGCAACGATCAGTTACTAATGAAACGGAAAAAATGTTTTCAGGTAGTCAATTTTAATTTTCGTATCATTAGTTTTGGGAGAGACAGAAGATGAATTACGCTTTAATCTTAAATTCCTGGGGAAATCTTTTAAAACTCCTGGCTGTTACCATGCTGCCGCCGTTGTTGTTGGCACTGAAAGACCGTACTGCAGATAGCCAGGCGTTCTTTTGGTCGCTACTGATTACCTTACTGGCTGGGTTGCTGCTTACGCTTTTTAAATCAGAAGGCCAATTCGACCGTCGCGAGGGTTTTCTCACTGTAGGCGTAGGTTGGGTCCTGATTGTTGCCTTCGGAGCTCTACCGTTTTACCTGTACAAAGCGGTTCCTTCCTATGTGGACGCTTTCTTTGAAACTATGTCTGGCTTTACGACTACCGGATCCACCGTCATCCCGGCAATTGAAAATTTGCCGCGCGGGATTATAATGTGGCGGAGCCTAACCCATTGGCTAGGCGGAATGGGGATCATTGTTTTATCGGTAGCGATCTTTTCCATCTTCGGAAATGGCTCGACCCTGTTTCAAGCAGAAGTCCCCGGCTTAACGGCCGAGCGAATTTTACCCCGTCTGAAACATACTGCCTTTACCCTTTGGCTGATTTATACGATTTTTTCCGTAATTCAGCTGATCGTCTTAAGGCTGGCTGGAATGCCGCTGTTTGATAGTGTCATCCATACATTTGGCACCATGGCTACCGGCGGTTTTTCATGCCGTAATATTAGTGTGGAAGCTTATCACAGTGTTCCCATTGAGATGATTATTACCTTCTTTATGATGGCAGCCGGAATCAACTTTACACTTTATTACCATGCCGCGGAAAAGCGAAGCCTGATGCCGCTTTTAAAAGATTCGGAGACCAAAGGGTACTTGCTTATTTTAGGAATAGGTACCTTATTAGTGGCGGTATCACTCCTTTTTGGGATGAAATTACCGGTCGGAAAATCATTACGTCTGGCAGTATTTCAAGTGGTATCGGTCTGTACGACTACCGGTTTTTCCAGTGCTGACTTTACCTTATGGCCCCAATTTGCCCAGGGGATTCTCTTTATCCTGATGTTTATCGGCGGTTGTACCGGTTCAACCGGGGGTGCCATGAAAGTTGCTCGGGTCATTTTACTCTTTAAGTATATGAAGAAAACCATTCAACGGGCGGCCCGGCCCCGGATGGTGATCCAGACCAAACTGGGTAATCAGCATATTTCGGATTCAATAATCCATGATGTCCTGGCTTTCTTCTTTATGTACATGTTACTCTATGTGACGGGGTCTTTAATTATCACCGCTACCGGATTGGACCTGGTTTCATCATTTAGTGCCGCTGCCGGAACCTTGGGAAATATCGGGCCCGGGCTTGCTAAAGTCGGGCCGTTAAGTAATTTTGCCTTTACGCATCCGATCGCCAAATTGGTAATGTGTTTTCTGATGTTAGCCGGAAGATTAGAGCTTTTGACCGTGTTGGTAATGTTTTCCCCCGAATTTTGGCGGAAGTAAGTTAAGGAATTGCCTAATCCGATTATTGAATGTTTACCTATAGTTTCAAAATTGATCTTTCGTTAATTAGGTAATTTCCTCTATCGGCTAAAAGCTCACTTACACGAGGTTGAGAAGACGGCATAATAAAACAGAGGTTGGCGCAGCCCAACACCTCTGTTTTTTGATCACACGTTTTTAGTATTAAAACGGATTTCTTAAAGTATCAATTTTACGGTTTTGATACACATTTTTGACCCAGTTCCCGGAGTAGATGGCTTGAGTAGTGGCATCATTCTTAAACTGCTGGTATTTGCTGCCACGGGAGATCAGGGTTTCATTGCAGACTTTACTGCTAAAGATCATTTTCAGTTTGGGAATTACCTCTGCGGCATTGAAAAACCGGCAGGAAAAGAGGTCCAAATAGGCACGGCCAAATTGTTCAAAGTAATGCAAACTGATATGACTTTCGGCAATCATGGTAATGATTGAAGTGACGGTAGTGTCGCCGATCCGGTTTTTAATCGCATAGGGTCGGATAATTGGGGTCATCCCGATTTCAAACGGCATGGTATCAAAGGTCGTAAACAGTTGATCTATGGTTTTTGGCCCCTGGTAGTCGTATAGATCTAAAAAGAGATGCGGTCCGAAGTCCAGGGCTTCATTGATC
>DATCLA010000291.1:0-3295 GCA_036564195.1 Bacillota bacterium | reverse complement strand
CCTCTCCACTCCGACACCTTGCGAAACTTTTCGGACAGTAAAGGTCTCACGGAGCCCGCCGTGACTGCGGCGAATTACTACACCTTCAAAGATTTGAACCCGTTCTTTACCGCCTTCAACGACTTTCACATGAACTTTTACAGTGTCACCGGCATTAAATTCGGGAATATCGGAACGCATCTGTTCCCGCTCAATGACATCAATTATATTCATTTTCAATTAACCTCCTTTCTAAGCTAAATCAGTTAAATATCTAAATTCAATTCTGAACGTAAAATCTCTTTATCCTTTGCCGACAAGACAAGGTTTTTAAGCAACTCCGGCCGGCGCCGCGCTGTTTTTAACAACGCTTCCTTACGACGCCAGGCTTCAATCTTGGCATGATGTCCGCTTAACAAAATAGTGGGGACTTTTAATCCTTCAAACTCAACGGGCCTGGTATAGTGGGGATAATCTAACAGACCTGCCGAAAAAGAATCTTCTCGGGCTGAATCGACAGATCCTAACACTCCGGGTATCAGACGAACTACTGCATCCGTAACCACCATTGCTGCCAATTCCCCACCGGTCAACACAAAGTCACCGATGGATAGCTCCAAATCAACCCAGTTACGAATCCGTTCGTCAAAGCCTTCATAATGCCCACAAATCAAAATTAAATGTTGTTCTCCGGCTAAATCACGGGCGATCGCCTGTTGAAACGGAATCCCTTGCGGTGTCAACAGAATAACTTTGGGAGTAGGTTGATTAGCCTTGGCTGCCTGTAAGCAACGGTAAATCGGTTCCGGTTTCAGAACCATTCCGCTTCCCCCGCCATAGGGAGTATCATCTACCATCCGGTGTTTATCAAAAGCGTATTCTCTAAAGTCCAGCAACTTAATTTCCACCAGTTTTTGTTCCTGGGCACGTTTAAGGATACTATGGTTAAACGGACCGTCAAACATCTGTGGAAACAAAGTCATGATTTGAACCAGCATCTACGTTTGTTCCTCCATGAGACCTGCCGGAAGATCTACCTCCATCCGGCCTTCTTCAAGGTTTATTTGCCGGACTACGCTTTTTAAAGCTGGGACTAAAACCTGGCGGGACAGTTTACGAACACAATAAACATCATTAGCGCCGGTGGCCAGGATTTGCTCAACTTCCCCTAGAAATTCACCGGAAACAGTAAATACTTTTAAACCGATGATCTCATCGTAATAGTACCGGCCTGCCGGTAAACTGGGACGTTCCGCCCGCGGAATCAACAAGTACCCCCGGCCCAATGCTGCCGCGGCCGTCAGGTCGTCGATCCCTTCAAACTTTAAAATTACATACTGTCTAAACAAACGGTAATTCTGGATATAAAGTTCCTTCAAATCGTCGGCGGGACCTTGAAGAAAAACCCGGCGGATTTGGCCGAAACGTTCCAAATTATCTGTTAGCGGGATTACTTTAAGTTCACCTTTGATGCCCTGAGCTTTAATAACTTCGCCAATTGCTATTAAGCCCGATGTTTCCATTAAAACCTCACTTATTACCTAATTCAACTGAAACTTTCTTATTATCCCGGATCGCGCAAGCCTTTACTACTGTCCGGATCGCCTTAATAATCCTTCCTTGTTTGCCGATAATCTTACCTACATCCTCCGGATTTACTGTAATCTGAATCAAAGTGCCGTTATTGCGCTCAATCTGCTCGACTTTGACATCCTCCGGATGGTCGACTAAAGATTTTGATAGTTGCAAAACCAATTCCTGCATTGGCGTACACCTCACAATTTGCCCGCAGCTTAAGCAATAACTCCAGCTTGTTTAAATATTTTCTTCACCGATTCGGAAGGTTGAGCCCCTTTACTCAGCCAAGCCTGGGCTTTATCCTTATCCACCACGATTTCAACCGGTTCAACGATGGGGTTATAATGCCCGATAATTTCCAGAAACCGGCCATCTCGCGGTGCCCGGGAATCCGCAACCACCACACGGTAAAACGGACGTTTTTTAGCACCCATTCGGTTCAAGCGAATCCTTACTGCCATGTATTTTCACCCCCCTCCAAAAGACTTGGGAACGATAGTTGTTAAACAGGATTAATTTTCAAACCTGTTCAAGCGTACCATCGTTTCTTTTATTTGAGCAGGTTTCATAAGTTTAAAATTTCTCAATTTTAACACCATATATTGATAGACTGAACAATGCCAGACGCTCTACATTGGGTTAAAATTTTACTAAATCAAATTATGAAACCGCTTGACTCAATAGAAATTTAGCCAATCACTGTCACATAAAGGGCAGTCTTGGCAACTTTCCTTTTTTACCGCCAAGATCAGTAAATTGTTTCAGCATCTTACGGGTCTGTTCAAATTGCTGTAACAACCGGTTGACTTCCGGAACCGTAGTTCCGGAACCTACCGCAATGCGTTTGCGACGGTTGCCGTTGATAATAGCGGGGTTAGCCCGCTCCTGACGGGTCATGGACTGAATAATCGCCTCCACCCGGACCATTTCTTTCTCATCAATCCGAATCCCTTTCAATTGTTTCGAAAATTGGCCGGGGAGCATTCCCAGGAGTTGGTCTAACGGCCCCAGCTTTCGCATCTCCCGCAGTTGGTCTAAGAAGTCATCCAGGTCAAACTCGGCTCTACGGATTTTGTCATATAAATTTTTAGCCTTTTTAGCGTCAACATTGGCTTCAGCCTTTTCGATCAAAGTCAGAACATCGCCCATTCCCAAAATCCGGGAAGCCATTCGTGACGGGTGAAAAATCTCCAAGTTATCCAGTTTTTCTCCCATGGCGACGAATTTAATCGGGCAATTGGTCACCGCTCTGACCGATAAGGCGGCGCCGCCCCGGGTATCACTGTCCAACTTGGTCAGAATGACTCCGGTAATAGCAACTGCCGCTTGAAAAGCACTGGCCACGTTTACCGCGTCCTGTCCGGTCATGGCGTCAATTACTAGTAAACTCTCGTCCGGTTTGACTTGCGTCTGAATCTGCCGGAGCTCTTCCATGAGTTCCTGATTAATGTGTAAACGTCCGGCAGTATCGATAATTACCACATCCCGCTGATAAGAGAGGGCATATTCCTTTGCCCGGGCGGCAATTACCACCGGACTAGCTTGCTCGAGGCTAAACACCGGCAGCTCCAATTGTTTACCTAATACTTGCAACTGCTGAATGGCGGCGGGACGGTAAATATCCGCTGCTACTAACAGGGGCCGTCGTCCCTGTTTACGTAAGAGACTGGCTAATTTCCCGGCAGTACTGGTTTTACCGGCGCCTTGCAGTCCGACCAGCATAATCACAGTCGGCGGC
>DATCLA010000290.1:0-22144 GCA_036564195.1 Bacillota bacterium | reverse complement strand
AGGATAAAAAAACGGTTGGCAATAGCAACACTCTCCTTAAGTGCGGCCACCGGCGTCCGCATCAGAAGATAGTCACCGTTTTGTAACAGTGCGGCAAAAAAAATGAAATCCGTATTTAGACGAGAATCATGGAAAACCCGGATTAAAATACCGTTTTGTTTCACCCGTTCGGTAACTGAATTCAGCCAGCTCAATGGCGGGCGTTGCCGCGGTTCCTTCGGCTGCGCTTGTGTACGAATGGAATGGTTTTTTAACCAGGTGTCATATTTCATTACTAATTTCGGGCTAATGATCGAAATATGCAATCCCTGGTCGCTTTCCAGCTTTTCCAGCTTAAGTTCGATCCGGGATAAGTCTCCCCGATAAATCCCATTAATAGTCTGATAATTCTTGATTAAGGCATTTTTCTTGTTCGTAAAATAGTACTTTTCCAGCAGTTGGTCATTGAGAAACCATGATAAAAAGATGAACAAAATTATTAGACCGCCCATTGCCGTAATCAGTTTAAACCGCACTGAATATCTCATGGGCTCACCTCAAACTTATAGCCCAAACCGCGGACAGTCTGAATATAGCCGGCTCTGGTACCAAGTTTCAAACGGAGTTTTTTGATATGGGTATCAACGGTCCGGGCATCGCCGAAATAGTCATAAT
Organism: Bacillota bacterium; assembly: GCA_036564195.1. Taxonomy (GTDB): domain Bacteria; phylum Bacillota; class UBA4882; order UBA8346; family UBA8346; genus DATCLA01. Next base: position 21,490 of record DATCLA010000290.1, on the reverse strand, counting down.
CCCAAACGGAGTTTAAGATCTGTTCCCGGGAAAGGGCAATCCCTTCATTATCCACTAAGTATTTTAACAGTTCAAATTCTTTTGGGCTTAAATCAATCTTTTCGTTGTCAATCCGTACCACCCGTCCGCTTTCGTCAATTTCCATGCCAGGGTAGGTTTTAACAGTTTTAGGCCCGCTGCCGGCCCGGCGCAGCAAGGCCTGGACCCGTGCTACTAAAATCAAAGGACTAAAGGGTTTAGAGATATATTCGTCCGCACCCAGGTCAAAACCGAACAACTCGTCATTCTCTTCACTACGGGCGGTTAGCATAATAATCGGCACCCGGGATTTTTTACGAATCTCCCGGCAGACAGCCCAGCCATCATAGCCCGGCATCATGACATCCAAAATCACCAGATTGAAGTCGGGATTATCGTTAAAGAGCTGTAACGCCTGCTTTCCGTCCTCCGCCTCAACCACCTTATATCCTTCTTTTTTCAAAAAGTCAGACACCAGTTTGCGCATACGGGGTTCATCATCAGCCATTAAGATCTTCATCCTGATATTGCCCTCCCTCGGTTAAAACAATTACACTTCTTTATTTTAAATCACAATTGTGTCCAATGTGTGAAATTTTCTAATCCACTCCTCTTTTTGTCTATAAATTAAAAACATGAAACCAAAACCCCTTCGCAAGTGAGGGGTTTCGGTCATTCAAGGCAGATTTGATTGGACCTCGTAGCCCTGGTCTTCAATGGCTGCCTTAATGGTTGCCACTGAAGTAGTTTCCGGATTAAACTCCACGGTCACGGTTTTGCCTTCCAGATCCACCTGGACCTTCTTGACTCCATTGACAGCACTGACAGCGTTTTTTATACTGTTGACACAATGCTGGCAGGACATACCTGCAACACTGATCACTGCAGTTTTCATTGCCACCGTTTCCACTCCTTTCTTCTCCTTATTTAGCACTTTGCACATCACCCTGTTTCTTAAACTGCTTTATCTTAAGGTATTAGGCGCCACCGCGACCAATTACCCTTATATTACTGCTAATCATTCTCCATCGGCAAGACAGATAATTTTTACTTCTACACGCTACCGATTTTCCTGATTTTTAGCCCCAGCGCCGCTTATTTCCAAATTCCCAATCCCTTTAAATGTAAATATTATCTAAAAATTTCTTTCCTACAAGTTGAAGCTTGTCCCTAAATTCGTTATACTATTTTATACTACTAAATGGTCTAAGCTAACCCCAGCTAATCCCAGTAGAAGATTAGCATTACCTTACAGGAGAACACACCTGATCCGATTAAAAGAGGTTGATGTTTTGAAAAGAATTCTTTGCAGCCTGATGTTTTGTTGCCTTTTAGGACTATCGCAACCTGTGCTTTCCGCCAAACCAATACCGGTTCTTAATGCCCATGCCGCAATTTTAATGGACCAGGCAACCGGTAAAGTTCTTTATGCTAAAAATTCCCGGGCGATTATGGCGCCTGCCAGTACCACTAAAATTATGACAGCCGTACTCGTCTTAGAACAACTCAACTTGAACCGAACTGTCAGAGTGGGCGATGTCTCCTGGGAGGGAACCTCACTCAACCTGGTCAGGGGTGAACGCAAAACCGTACTGGAACTACTCTATGGATTAATGTTAGTCTCCGGCAATGATGCTGCCTCAGTCCTGGCAAAAACCATAGCCGGCACGGAAACGGCTTTTGCCCGCCTGATGACTGAAAAAGCCCGCCTGATCGGCATGCGAAACACTGTTTTTAAAAACGCCAGCGGCCTGCCGGTCATTGGGCATTACACCACTGCTTATGACCTGGCCATCCTTACCCGGTTTGCAATGCGTAAACCGACTTTTCAAAAGATTGTGAAAACAAAATATTTCAAAATCTCCGGCAGCAAACCCGGAACTGTTCGTAATCTGAAAAACCATAACAAGCTCCTCTGGAAATACCACTATACCACCGGAGTTAAAACCGGTTATACAGTTAACGCCGGTGGTTGCCTGGTCGCCTCGGCAAGTTATCAAGGCCGGTCCTTAATCGCGGTAGTGTTGAAAACTAAAACCATTTATGATGATTGTATTAAATTATTCAAGTATGGTTTTAGCTGACATTTAGGAGGAGGCGGTAAGCGAGACTGCTTCCGTCGCTAGTCTTTTGGGAAATACTTAGCCAGCAGCCGGTTTTACCTTTTGCTTGAACCTCAAGGCCCGACTGGCATTTAAGACAGCCAAGAGCGTTACCCCGACATCAGCAAAGACCGCCTCCCAGATGCTGGCCACACCGAAGGTTCCCAACAAGATAAAGAAAGCTTTTACTCCCAAGGCCAGATAAATATTCTGCCAGACAATTCTCTTGGTCCACCGGGCAATTTCTACCGCAGTTACCAATTTAGCGGGGGTGTCATCCATTAGTACTACATCGGCAGCCTCGATAGCTGCATCGCTTCCTAAACCGCCCATGGCAATCCCGACATCAGCCCGGCTGATTACCGGCGCGTCATTCATTCCATCGCCGACAAATGCCAATTTCTGTTTAGCCCGGTTTGTTAAAGTCTGTTCCAGCTCTTCCATCTTCCCAACTTTACCTTCGGGAAGCAACTCCGCATGGTAGCTGTCCAGGCCCAGACTTGCAGCGATCCGAGCCGCCACACCGGCTTCATCGCCGGTCAGCATCACCAAACGACGGACTCCCAATTTCCGCAATTGCTGCATTGTATAAGCAGCATCAGCCTTTAGTTCATCGGCGATCAGAATATATCCGGCATAGATACCGTCAACCGCTACATAAATGCTGGTTCCTGCTAAACCGCAATCTTCATGGGGAATTTCCTCCCGGTGGAGTAACCGGTCGTTACCGGCTATTACCTGCCGGCCCTTAACTTTTGCCATAACCCCGTACGCCGGAATCTCCTGATAAGAATCGACTTGTCCGGCGGTTATTGTTACTCCGCCACTGGCATAATAGGCTTGACGGAGCGACTCGGCAATCGGATGATCACTTAAAAGTTCAGCTCCGGCTACAATTGACAAAAGTTCATCCGCAGTAAAGCCATTTCGTGGCGCGATCTCCCTAACCTGAAAGACACCTTGAGTCAAGGTGCCGGTTTTATCAAAGACCACTGTATCCAGATGGGCCAGGGCTTCCAAAAAGTTAGCGCCTTTCACCAGAATGCCGTGGCGGGAAGCACCGCCGATGCCGCTAAAATACCCCAGGGGAATAGAGACCATTAACGCACACGGGCAGGATATTACCAGCAGGATCAAGGCTCGGTTAAGCCATTCACCAAAACCAGCCCCAGGAATCACAAGTGGCGGAATCAAGCTAAGCAATACCGCAGCTCCCACTACCACTGGCGTGTAGTAGTGAGCAAAGGAAGTAATAAATTGTTCGGTCGGAGTCTTACGTTCACCGGCTTTTTCAACCAGTTCAATAATACGGGCAATTGACGACTGGGCGTAGGGTTTATCCACCTTCACGGTTAACAGGTCTTGGCCGTTAATCATCCCTGCCAGTACCGGTTCTCCGGCCTTTACCTTACGGAGGACCGACTCCCCGGTTAAAGACGAAGTATCCATATAGGAACTTCCCTCCAGAACTGTCCCGTCCAACGGTACTTTTTCCCCCGGTTTGACTACAATGGTTGCTCCCACCCTCACTTCAGCAGGAGAAACCGGTTTTAACACCCCGTCTTCTTTCAGATTGGCTGATTCCGGCTGAAGGTTTAATAGGGTTGCAATTGAACGCCGCGAACGATTGACTGCCAAGTCTTGCAGATACTCTCCTACTGCATAAAAAAGCATGACTCCGGCAGCTTCCGCCAGTTGATGCAAAACAATTGCCCCGAAAGTAGCGACAGTCATTAAAAAACTCTCGTCAAACCAATCCTTGCGGATCACGCGCCGTCCCGCTTTACGAATAACCGGCCAGCCAACTAAAAGATAGGAAGTAAATAATACCGTATATTCCGCCCAACTATAGAAAGTCTGATGCAACAGGTTATGATAAAACAGACCGATCAAAAACAGCCCGCTGGCAACAGCAATTTTAAATAATTGCCGTTTACTCTCCACACTCGTCTGCTTTGATTGATCTGCTATAGCTTTAACCGCTTCCAATCTGACCCCTGGCTCGACCCGGGCAATGGTCTCCCGGACTGATGCTTCCAACTGTGGGGGTAGGTCAATAGTTAAGGTAGAAAAATTGAGGGTTGCGGTTTCCAAGCCTTCAATCTGCTGCACGGCCCGCTCCACTTTAGCGGCACAGTCCGGGCAGTCAAGCCCTGTTAACCGATAGCGCATTTCATCCCTTCTTTTTCAGTTAATTTTGACTTTACCGCTCTTCAGTAAAATGTTCCTGCGCTTCGTGAATTATATTCAGAATATGTTCATCATCCAAAGAATAATAGACCATTTTACCATCACGCTCGTACCGCACCAGACGCAAGGCCTTCAGGAGCCGTAGATGGTGGGAGATGGCCGGTAGGCTCATCTCCAGCACCTCGGCAAGATCACAAACGCAAAGCGGTTGGTGGGCCAACAGATACAAGATCTTAGTCCGAGTTTCATCACCTAAAGCTTTGAAAATTTCCGACAAGCCTGAAACTTCCAAGGCCTGATCTTTTAAAGCCGTCTGATCACGCCCGGTAGGGCAAAAGCTATCACAAAGATCCGGACTGGTCCCGTTCCCCTTTTGCAGGGCAGATTTCATTCACATCACCTTAATTAAACAATTAAACAATTGCTTAATTATTATTTTAGCATTCAGTAGCCATCTATTCAAGTCCAAAATTGTTGTCCTTAAATCACTGAAAACAACAGTAGGATTTTACGCTGTTGAGTCGAAGTAAAAATTATCATGTATAAAGGAGTTCGGGGATGAACTGCTATAATCTTCTTTCCCAGGCAGCCAAGGAGAACCAAGATCGCCGTCCCGGTTCCTCCAGCTCCGCTGCCATTAGGCAATTACTTAACAGCCTAGCGTCAGGTTTAAAGCTTAACCCAAAAACAGCCGCCCTGCCGGTTTACAGGTTTAAAAACAGCCTGTGGCTCGTGATAGTTGGTGGCTTGCTCATAACTTTTTCCGGATACCGGTTTCCACCCGTCGGCCTAGTTGGTTCCTTCTTCCTTCTCTTACTGCTCTTTAAGGAACTCAACCGACCGCTGTTAGCTAAATTTGCCGCTGCGCGGGCTGAAAACATCATCGTCAACCTGCCGGCTAAAAACAAAGAAATCCAAAAAGTCTTTTTATTGACCAGTTACGATACGGAAAGCTTTCTGGAAACGCCAGGCAATCACCACCCTGTCCCCTACTCCATCCTAATCTACGCAATTGCTGTCTTGATGGTCCTGTTCAGTTTGGGTTATTTAATCACTCGTTTGGTTTATTTAAACCATTTGAATCTACTCCTCCTCAGCATTATAGGAGGATTAAACCTATGCGCCTTTAACCGGGTAACTGCCGTCACCCTGAAAAACTGTGCTGCCCTGTTAGAGACAGGGATGATTCTCAGTAAAGTTAAACCGGATATTACTTCCGTAACTTTATGTTTTTGCGGTTCTGGTGCACTTAATTCGGGAGTAATTGCTTTATTGCCGGAATTTGCCAAAGGACCTAAGGAATTAACCTATGTGATCAATCTCACTGAAACAGCCAATCCTGAGGTTAAACAATTTCAATTAGTCAGCAGCGAAGGACCGCTGTTAAGCAAAAAGGCCAATCCCTTATTAGTGAATGCCATAACCGAAGTTGCCCGGGAAAAATCGTTAGCAATCGAAACTATTGAAACTCGGGAATTCACTGCTACCTGTCAGATCAATCGCGCCAAAATCAACCCTGTTACGCTTATTACCCCCCAAAACGAAAGCAGTTCCGTACAGGAGGTCCGTGAATTATTGTGCGGCTTAATCCGAAAGTTAGACCACTAATTACCCACCCTTACATGATTCACATAAATATAACACGGCAACGCCGATTTTCGGTATCATTCCCATTCAACATGAAAGAAAGAAGCTAAAATGAAAAAAACTTAAACTATTGCCATTGCTGCTTAGTTATCAATGATCGGAAGTTAATGTTCAATATTTAGTTCAACTTATAAAGGATATTAAAAAGCCAGCCAAGTCTAATAAGACTGACCGGCCGACTTTTGATCAGATAACGGCAAAAAGCAGTTGACCCAAGTATTATCCTTTTGTTTGTATTCGGGTTCAACTTGCTGCCTAATCCAACTTCCCTGTGGGCCTCTTCAGATTGAGGATTTTTTATAAAATTCCAACCGAAAGGCAGATCAACCCTTCCGGTCCCAGCTTGCCCAATAGTCAGCCTCCTCGATAGCGGTCTCAGCCGGCTTAGCTTGACCCAGCCCCCCGAAGAGTAAACCCGAGACCAACGCGGTAATTGGAATCACAGTAATCATCCCAATACTGCCGGCAAAAGCCCGGACGATCTCCGAAACCACCATATCCAGATTTAAGACTTTCAGTAATGATTCCTTAAAGGCCATAAAAACCAGGATTAATTGGATCGAACCACCGGTATAAGCCAAAATCAAGGTATTGGCCTGGGTTGCCATGATGTCCCGTCCCACATTCATCCCGGAACAAATCAACTTGCCCCCGGACAGACCGGGATTAAGCCGTTTAACCTCATCGACAGCAGCGGCAATTGACATTCCCACATCCATACAGGCGCCCAAAGCCCCGATAATAATTCCGGAAAACAGGATCCCCTGAATATCCAATTTGATATTCTCCGGAAGGTAAAGCAACATGGCAGCTTCTTCAGTGCCAAATCCGGTCAGGTGTGCGGCTTTTCCGATCCCAAGCGCCAGGGAGCCGGCAATTACTACGCCTCCCAAGGTCCCCAAAATCGCAGCCAGACTTTTAATGGTGAAGCCACCCACCACTAGCATAGTAATTACCGTCGCTGCCAAGGCAATCACCGCGGTCAACAATACCGGTGAGTAACCTTTTAAAAGTCCGGGCAATAAAACGCCGCAGATTAAGGTCAAGGTTAAAAAGAGGGAACAAAGTGCCTTAGCCCCTTTTTTCCAGCCAATTGCCAATAACAAAACCACAAAGACCATACCTAATACATATAAATAGTTCACCCGTACCAAGTCGGCAATATGCGCCTCCTGGATGCCGTCCGGTCCCAGCACCAATAGAACTATCACCCGGTCGCCCAGCCCCACCCGGATATTAAAGGCCGGATTGTCAGTTTCATTATGAATGATCGTTAATTCTTTTCCTTGGTGTTTACCGGAAGTAAGGCGGACTTTCAGCTTTTGACTGAGCACCGGCCGCCGGCTCATGGGATCAATAACTTTTTCCTCAGCCATGATTGCAATAATTTTCCCCTGAACCATTATTTCGGACTGTCCGTCCCCGCCAACTCCCCCTGCAGTTCCCGTTGCCAGTGCCGAAGCAGCAAATCCAGGAGCCATGATCAAGCAAACTAGCAATAACAGTAAAACCGGGATATTTCGCCCGATTGGTTTTGTTTTAATCAGCATTAAACACCGAACCCTTTCTTACTTCTTAAAACTTTCTTCTGCAACGCTGTCTCATTTCCTGCCTGATTAGATTAATTGTTATTATCTCCCAATCAACCGGGTCAAGCTATGACTTAATAAATCTCAGCAATTTATGGAATATATGTTAAAATATTATGTAAAGAATTAACTCCTAATTTTTATCGCTATAAATTACTAAGGCTGTCCCGGAATGTTTTAAACGGGAACAGCCTTTTTCCATCCCAACGCTCCACTGCATCGCAGCTTTCAACCGGCGCCGAATGAGCATTTTCCAGCTGCAGATAGCCTTTTAAACGAAATTAATAAAACAGCGACAATGAGACCCCTCCCGGTTGGCTTTGGTAAACAGCCGGGCACACAATTCAGCCCAGGGCGGCGTAAAACCGTATTTAAGTAAAACGCGGTTATTTTGAATATTTAAGCTTCAACGGCATTTTTAACGCGTAAATATCCTCTTCGAGTGCTGCCGTCTTTTGAGTTAACAGTGCTTGAACCTCATCAATGGCTTGGTTATAAATGAAAGGGGTAATTTGCTTGGTCACAAAATCCAGTAAAAACTCTGCTGCCAGGTCTCCAATTTCTTCATCACGTTCTTTCCGAAAATATTCTTGAACCATCCTAATAAGTTGCATCTTTTGTTCTCTGGAAATTTTCAGACCCATTACTAAACTCCTTAAAATTATTGCCTTAATCTAGCTCCTCTTTAACTTGAAAAATCTCAATTACTCTTTACATAATCGATCAAAGGCTTAATATTTTGCCGGTTGCAAAAATCGATTGGTTGCTCATACGCAGCCAGCAACTCTCGGTCATCTGCTGTCAGCGCGGTTTTTGTCTGCAAATACCATTTCATCATACTCATCAGTAGTTTATCAACTGGCTTAAGCTTGTTGTAGTCAAATCCACCCCGGAAATAAAAGAAGCGTAACTGTTGTTGCTGTTCGGCAGTAAAATTACGTTTTAAGATAGCATTTACCACCGCATCACCGTACTGCGCAGCGCCGGTGGCAAAGACCACTACTTTTTTCCCCTTAAGGTTTTCCAGGTTTTTAGTGATTAACTTCACACCGTTGATTGCCGCCGCATATAAGCCGCCGCCATAGATTATTGTATCATAGCCCTGAAAAACGTCAGCCTTAACTTTGGAACTGTCAGCAAGATCTGCGGAAAGTTCCTCCGCAATCCAAGCGGCATACTGTTTTGTAAAACCGGTCTTCGACTTGTAAAGGACAACAGTTTTCATACCTGAACCTCCGCAGCAATTTTTAGACAGTTTACCGTTTATTCACAATTTCCTCAATTAGGCTATCTTTTTAAGATTATGGAAAAACCGGCAGTTATTAAAGGAGTTGCAATTATCCAACCGCCTTGCTATTGCTATACCTTTTTAATAAAACTCAATAGCGGTGAACTTTTTTACCGAATCATCTCACTGTTGTTATGCTCGCGATGCTCCTTGATTATCCGCGTAATCTCTTGAAAATCACTGACCGGTATGTCCCCGGGAATGGTATTTTTAACCGCCGCCATTACATTGCCAAATTCCAAAGCCCGTTGCACGTCATGATATTTAATTAAACCAAATAGCACACCCACCAGGTAGGCGTCACCGCTGCCGATCCGGTCCACCACTTCGATCTCACGATAGGGTTCCTCTTGATAAAACTGCTGGTCGGATTGGGAATAAATCAAGGAATTCCAGGTATGGCGGGTAGGACTGAGCACTGTCCGCTGGGTCGTGGCCACCAACTGACAGCCATAGTCTTCAGCATAACTTTTCATAATCGATTCAATAGTCCCCTGCTTTTGAAACATCTTCCGAGAAGTCTCTTCCGAAATAAACAAAATATCAATCTCCGGCAACAGCTCAGTAATCTTCCGGCGGGCCTGATCCTCGCTCCAAAGAGCAGCCCGGTAATTCACATCAAAGGAGATTAAACTGCCCCGTTAGCTTTAAACTCTCGGACCATTGCTTGCACCTGTTGGCAGATTTCTGTACTGAGCGCCAAGGTTATCCCGCTCAATCCTATCCAGCTGCTCAAGCATAGAAATTCCTCCCTGCTTTTCACATCAGCTTTAATTTTCGCATTAGCTTCACCGGCAATGGTTCACTGACCTGCAACGCTCCGGCCGGGCAAAGTTCCTGACAGCAACAGCACTTGATACATTTGGCATTATTAATCCGGATCTTCCCGGAGTAACTGATGGCTTGGGCTGGGCAAATCTGTTCACAGCGGCGACAGTGGTTACAGTTTTGCGTCTTAAGCACCAAGCGTTGTTGCAGCAGACTTGCCAGCACCCTGCTTACTGCCTGGTTAACAAAAATTCCGGTAGGCACTAACGCCGGAATTTCAAAGTCCTGGATCAGACACTCTTTCAATGAGGTACCGCAAACCTGAATCTCACGCAAATCCAAACCCGGCCATTTCAATTCCCGGGCCGCATTAAAGAGCGGAAACTGTTCCGGACGCCTTTGAATCAACTCCACCACTACCCGGTCGACCGCCAGTGGGTTGATCCCGGCCAACAATAAGCCCAGCTGCCGAGGCCGCCCATTACTGGGGCCGTTTTGGTCCATCCCGACAATGCCATCAAGTAAATGGAGAGCAGGATTAACGGTCAAGGCAATTTCCACCAATAGTCGGGCAAAAATGGTTAAGTCTTTCCCGGCGGCAAAATGCCAGCGTCCCTTATTATGACCCACCACACAACCGAAGAGATTTTTGGTGGTTAAAGTGATCCCCATCTGACCGTGGGATTTTAATTTGGCCAAATTGATAATACGGTCATATTCCAGTAACTCCCCAGCCAACTCCAGGTTTTTAAAGCGCCGTTCAAACTGCCGGGCTGTGCCAAAACGATCGAAGGAGACTCTGGTCTCAAACTCGACAGTCTTAACGCCTAATGCTTTCAGTTCGGTTGCAATCCCCAGTTTCCGAATAATGCTTTCTACACTACCCAATCCCGGACTGTCCCCCAACGCCACCTTACCGCCACAGTCTTTTAAAATCCGGACTACTGCCAAAATTAACCGAGGGTCGGTTAAAGCAGCGCTCTCCGCAGGCTTAGCCATTACTAAATTTGGTTTAAGCAGTACCCGGTCGCCCGGACGGCAGAAGTTGGCCCAACCGCCCAACGGTTGAACCAACTCAATCAGTTTGTCGGCTAACCCCTCTTGGTATGATTCTGCTTTAATTAAGGATACTTTTTCCATCTAGGCCTCGCTAACATTACCCAGCTAACTGTGGTACTTGGCAGTTAGTTGCGGTACTACTGCAGAATTTATATTTACTAATATTGCGGTCTTTTGTTTTCATCCCCAACACCCTGGTTATTATTACTGCAAGCTTTTTATTAACCCCAGTAAATTACTTTATAATTATACCCAAATTTGTTCAGATGTTCAATTACAAGTAATTATTAATAATTTTGATGAAATCAACCTGCCGGAAACTTCTTAGCTTAACAGTATTTTCTAAAACGTTCCGAAGCGCCAAAATAAAAAGGCCCCGATTGTTGTAATCAGAGCTCTTCATAACATGAGTATAACAAGAATATAAAACAACCCCGCTTTGCCGTTTTGCTGAATGTTACCTGAACCTGCGCAGGCAGGTGGGTACCCTCCTACGGATCTTATGTGTCCTCTCAATGGAGGCCTACATGCCATCAATAGAGTCCGGGTTCCCAAAGGTATAGTGTTGGTTCATAACAAATTCAGCTTGATGACGCACAGAGCAGGGTTTCTATGATCTACTCGCTAATTTTATCTTAACACAACCGGGAGGTTCCTGCAAGTTTGAAGCCGGTGTTATAGTTCGGTATTAATTGACAATTCTTTTAGCTGCTTGGTTGACACCGGTGCAGGAGCGCCAGACATTAAACAGGTTGCACTGGTAGTTTTGGGGAAAGCAATTACATCCCGAATCGAACTGCTTCCGCTTAACAGCATGATTAAGCGGTCCAGTCCAAAGGCAATCCCTCCGTGAGGCGGAGTACCATACTCGAAAGCCTCCAGTAAAAAACCGAACTTCTCATCAGCCTCCTCTTTACTAAGGCCAATAACTTGAAACATTTTCTCTTGTAAACTACGTTGATGAATCCGGATGCTGCCGCCTCCTAATTCCACGCCGTTTAAGACCAGGTCATAGGAGTCGGAACGGACTTTGCCGGGATCGCTCTCCAACAAGGCAATATCTTCGGGTAATGGGGCGGTAAAGGGATGATGTACTGCTACATAACGTTTTTCTGTTTCATCATATTCGAGTAACGGGAAGTTGACCACCCAGAGAAATTTATATTCAGTAGCATTGATCAATTTCAGCCTTCGGCCGCATTCCAACCGCACCTGGCCCATTGCCGTAAGGGCAACTACCGGTTTATCGGCAATCAACAGGATTAAGTCGCCGGTTTGAGCGCCAAACCGGGTCAGAATTCCGTCGAGTTCCGTCTGGTTAAGAAATTTGGCAATCGGTGACTTAATGCCATCTGTACCGATAGCCAAATAAGCGAGGCCTTTGGCGCCATACTTCGCCGCCAGTTGCGATAACTCATCCAACTGACGACGGCTATAATCAGCGCAGCCGGGTACTTTAATTCCTACCACTTTACCGCCGTTAGCGACCGCAGTATTAAAGACTTTAAAACCGCAACCGGCCACTAGGTCCGAGACTTCCACCAATTCCAAACCGAACCGGGTATCCGGCTTATCAGAGCCGAACCTGGCCATGGCTTCCTGATAGTCCATTTTAGGGAAGGGCCGAGGGATTTCGATACCTAAGGCCTCCGCAAAGATCCGGGCCATCATTGCTTCCATCAGTTCTAACAACATCTCCCGGTTAAGAAAGGACATTTCAATATCAAGCTGGGTAAATTCCGGCTGGCGGTCGGCACGTAAGTCTTCATCCCGGAAGCAACGGGCTACTTGAAAATATTTTTCAAAGCCACTGACCATTAATAACTGTTTGAAAATCTGCGGTGACTGTGGCAAAGCATAGAATTTTCCCGGATTGACCCGGCTGGGTACCAGATAATCACGGGCTCCTTCCGGAGTGCTCTTTTGCAAAATCGGAGTTTCAATCTCTAAAAAACCCTGGGAATCTAAAAAATCCCGAGCAATCTTCACTACCCGGTGCCGTAGGATCAGGTTGCGTTGCATTTCCGGACGGCGCAAATCCAGATATCTGTATTTGAGCCTAACATTTTCGTCTTCGTCGCTCTGATCACTTATATAAATGGGAGGAGTTTTAGCTTCGTTTAAGATTTCTAAAGCCATACCCACCACTTCAACTTCACCTGTAGGCATACTGGAGTTTACGGTCCCTTCCGGCCGGAGTTCGACCTTCCCCGTTACGGAAATTACGTATTCACTCCGTAGCTTATTGGCTAATTCAAAGGCCTGACTGTTAACTTCGGGATTAAAAACCACCTGGACGATTCCGGAGCGGTCCCGTAAACTAATAAAGATTAAGCCACCCAGGTCCCGGCGGCGCTGTACCCATCCGTTTAACACCACTTTAGATCCGGCATCTTTAGCCGTGAGTTCACCACATGTTGAAGTTCGAATTGAAAATGTCATTTTGACTCCTCCCGCCCGCTTATTAAAGGACATTTTGCATAAAATTGTTCTAAATATTTGGCAACCCCATTAATGGGAATAATTTCCTGCTGACCGGAGTCCATCTGACGGATTAAAATTTGATCGTTAGCCAGTTCAGTATCGCCTACTATTCCTACTAGCGGTGCTCCCAGTTTGTCGGCGGACTTCAACTGTGCTTTAAGGCTACGCCCCTGTAAATCGGATTCAATGATCCATCCGGCTTCCCGTAAATCAAGGGTCAGTGAAAACAGTCTCAATTGGGCAGCTGCGCCCAACGGTGCCAGGTAAAGATGGGTATGGTTACTCAGGGCCGGCATTAACCCACGGGCCTGCAGCACCATTATTAAACGCTCCATTCCCGCAGCAAAACCAATCCCCGGAGTGGGTGGTCCGCCGCACTCGGCAACCAGTCCGTCATAACGTCCGCCGCCGCAGAGGGCATTTTGTGAACCCAGATCTCCGGCCAATACTTCAAAGACGGTCTTGGTATAATAGTCAAATCCTCGGACCAAGCGGGGATTAAGCCGGTAAGCAACATGAGCGGCGTCCAACAGGCGGCAGAGTTTGTCAAAATGACTGCCGCAATCATCGCAGAGCGTTTCCGTAATCAAAGGTACATCCTCAGTTAACTCCTGACACTGTTTATTTTTGCAATCCAACAGGCGTAATGGGTTACGTTCCAGCCGTCGCTGACAATTGGGACATAAATGTTCCGCTTTAGCGCGTAAATGGTTAAGCAATTTTTCACGGTAACGCGGCCGGCAATCCGGACAACCGATGGAGTTAAGATTAACATCAAGGTCGCTAATTCCCAGGCGACGGTAAAAGTTAACCGCCAGACAGATGATTTCTGCATCAACCCGTGGATCCTTACTGCCCAAGGCTTCGCAGCCAAACTGGACAAACTGACGGAACCTGCCGGCCTGAGGCGCTTCGCAACGAAACATCGGACCATAGTAGTATAGTTTGCTGACTCCGCCCAAACCCACCAAATTATGTTCAAGATAGGCGCGGACAATTGAGGCAGTACCTTCAGGCCTTAAGGTAATACTCCGCTCCCCACGGTCCGAAAAAGTAAACATCTCCTTCTCCACGATATCGGTAGTTTCACCGATCCCGCGTTGGAATAATTCCGTATGTTCAAAAATGGGGGTCCTTAATTCACCGTAACCGTATTCCTGAAAAATCCGGTGGATTAATGTTTCTAAACTACGCCACTGTAAGGTAGCCTCCGGTAGTAGGTCATAGGTCCCTTTAGGAGCGTGAACTTTCATCAAACTTTCCTGCCTTTGTTTATGATTGATTTTAGTAATAATAGGTTTGAAAAACTATATGTAAAAATCCGCCTGAAACATTACTACGCGGAAGGCGAAAATATTCGCCCTCCGCGTCCAATCCTGCAGCACCATTCACAGCTGTCGAAGGAAGATTGTGTCTTTTACTTAGTGGTTGTGTCATTATTGCTATTTGTACCGGAATCGGTATTATCGTTATTTTGGGTGGAAGCTGCCTGTTTATTCTTCTTTTCCAGTTCCTTTTGGGCTTCTTCAAGCTCCGCTGCTTCCTTGGCCTGCAACTTAGCTACAATATCCGCTTCAATCTTGGCAGATTTGGTAAATTTCCACTCAGTGAAGACCTGTTGCAGCTGTTGATGGATCTGAAGTTCCTCGGCATTGCGTTTACCAAACTCCAGTAAAGTATTGGCGGCCTTTTGCGGCTGTTTATTTTCCTTATAGACAGTTGCCAAGGTAATCTGATAATCCACCGTCTCTTTATATTCCGCCGGGACTTTCTTCAACACTTTTAAAGCACTGCTGAAGTTTTTAGCTTTGGTATAAGCTTTGGCAGCTTCGAGATAGATTTCCTGTTGGTTCTTGTAATATTTACGTTTTAAAGCCTTCTCATAAGCCTGAGCCGCTTCGGCCCATTTCTCTTTTTGGGCCAGACGGTAGCCGCGGATCGCCGGATCGAGAATCTCCATCTTGGCTTCAGCCGCCTCGGTTAACTTCTTCATCCAGTTGTTGTATTTATCGCTTTGGACATATTTCTGAACCAGCAGGCTCTCTTCAATCTCAGCATATTCCTCTTTATATTCTTTCCCTTTGGGTAACGCTCGTTTATCGAGTTTAATTATATGATAACCATATTCGGTCTTAACCGGTTTGCTAATTTCGCCTTCTTTTAAAGCTAACGCGGAGTCAACAAACTCCGGTACCATTGAACTCTTAAACTGTTGCAGCTTCATCGGTCCAATGACCCCACCTTTATCTTTGGAGCCGGGATCATCCGAATATTCTTTCGCCAGTTTGGCAAAGTCACTTTTTCCGGTTACTTTCTGGTAAACCTCTTCCGCCCGTTTTAATGCTTCCGCTTCGGTACGGATGGCTTTACCGTCCTGATCTTTTAATCCGACCAGAATATGACTGACAGTGATGTCTTCCATGTAACCATGGACTTCATCTTTGGCAACTTTCATTTTGGCATTTTTAGCATTTTTAACATAAAGTTTCTGCTCGCTAATCCCATTCATCAGGTCCTTAATTAAAGCGTTTTTATTAGGAAGCCCTACCCGACTAAGGTAGCTTTGGAGTTCCTCCTCGGTGGGCAGATATTTCTTAATCATTTTTTCGGCTTCAGCCTTGTCCACCTTAATCTTAGCCTTTTTAACTTCCTGCTGAATTACAAAATCGCGGATTGCGAACTGTAAAGCGGAATCCCGGATTTGAGCCGCCGAATACTGGAGACCAAACTGGGCAAACTGGCCCGCTTGTTGGGTAGCTCGTCCTATATACTCATTAAACTTGGCGTCACTAACCTTTTTCCCGTCAAACTTGACCGACGGCCCTTTATAAATCCCGGAAGTCTGCTGACTTCTGGGAATTCCGATATAAAACATACCTACAGTTAAGGCAACAACCAATACGATAACTACCGGTGCCAATAATTTTTGGGCTGTCCGGCGGATCGAAATCATCCCCATTTCAATTTTTCCTCCCTTAATTAGTTTCACTGTGTGACATGTTTTTCACCTGAGATTAATCGTTTTCTAAATCCTGTCCGATTAAATTCCCCTCAATCAAAATCAAAAAAAAACAAGTTATAGCAGTATTTCATTTGAAGATTTTCAAAAAAATCGACTGATTGCTGCTACTAATTTTACCGAATACCAAGTCAAATGTCAACCAAGAAGTAGTTGGGTGCGGTTGACCTTTTCATCCAAGTCCTGTTTAACCCGTTGGGTATAAGTAGCCGGACATTTAGGGTTCTGGTGCCGTTCAACACGATGATCAGGCCCAAAAACCCATTTGGTGACCGCTCCGCCTCCCAACCCGAAGATGGTTTGCCGTTCTTCCATCATCTGAATATTGTAAATACTGGCTTTACCAGGCTTGCAAAACCCAATGTTCTCCAAATCGGCTAAAATTGAACGTTGCCGGTAAAGATAGTAAGGTAAATAACCATTATTACGGATTAACCGTTCTGCCTGTATACTTACGTACTGCAATTCCCGGTCCCGGGCCAAATCCAATTTATCAAAATCCCGGTGCCAACTTGCAGCTCTTTTTGGCGCCAAAGTGTGAATGGTGATATTATCCGGTTCCAACTGGATTACCTTGGAGAGCGAATCCATAAAATCCGCACCGTTTTCGCCGGGAAGCCCCAAAATCAGATCCATATTTAACACCATCGGACCAGGTTTAACCAAAGCTACGGCAGTTTCAATCTGGTCCACGGTATGAGCCCGTCCGATTAAATCCAAAGTATGTTGGTGCATGGTCTGGGGATTGATGCTAATCCGGTTGACGCCATACTTCAGCATCGTCGCCACTTTGGCCGGAGAAATGGTCTCCGGTCGTCCGGCCTCAACTGTAAACTCCCGGACCGACTCGGAAATAAAGGACTTCTGCAAGCTGTGTAAAACCTCTGCCAAGTCTGGTTCGGCCAAACTCGTGGGAGTACCTCCACCCACATAAATAGTTTCGACTACGAAATCTTTTTGACGGCAAAGTGCTCCGATCTGCTCAATTTCCCAGTGTAATGCGTTTAAAAAGCCGGGCACCTGATGCCGGTGAGTTTCCAGAGAAACAGCGGCAAAGGAACAATAACGGCACCGCGTAGGGCAAAACGGAATTCCTACATAAATACTTACATAATTAGCAGGTTTAAAAAATGCTTCCTGACCTAAACCAACTTCCTGTAACAATTCGGCCTTAGCCGGACTCAGGCCGTAAACCTTCAGCAGTTGTGTTTGGATTTCAGCGGGGCTAAATCCTTTGTCACGCAAATAATGGAATATTTTGGTGGGACGAACACGGCTCAAGATGCCCCAAGGCGGAGTTTTACCCAGATAAGCCCCAATCGTTTTAATTATTCCCAGTCGGACCAGTTCTTTCAAGCGCTGCTGCCGGTCAATTGGATCAAAGCGCGGGTCGTAAATGCCGGAATCCCGAAACTCCCACCGGCCCGCTTCTCCAAGTTGCGGGACAACGACTTTAACGGTATAATCGGGGCCGGTCTCAACTAATAATGATAAGTCAAACGGTTCGTTCTCAGCCGCGATTTCAGCCTGATGGTCAACGATCTTTAAAGCTGCGGCAATATTAACTAACTGTTTCCGGTCCACCACCGCTACTTTATAACGCATCAATTCCCACCAGATACGGATTATGCTTCAACTCGTGACCGATGGTAGTTGCCTCCCCGTGTCCCGGTAAAACCACTGTCTCCTGAGGTAATTTCAGCAGCCGGTCGCGGATGCTCACCAGGATTGTCCGTTGGTCACCACCGGGAAAATCGGTCCTTCCGATACTTTCCCGAAATAAGGTATCGCCGGAAAAGAGCAAACCCGGTGTATATAAAGCAATCCCCCCCGGAGTATGGCCGGGAGTAGCAATTACTTCCAGCCCGGCTTCACCTAACGGAAGGATTTCACCGTCAGCCAAATTCTTAGTCGCAGGAGGACTTACAACCGCCGTTCCCATGAACGCCGACAGATTTGCGGCTGCGGATTGCAGCATTAACCGATCTGCGGCGTGAATCAGTACCGGGACTTGATAATGCTCTTTTAGCAAGGCGTTACCGGCAATGTGGTCACCATGGCCATGGGTATTGAGTACCCACTTAAGTTCCAGGCCCTGCTGGTCGATGGTTTGGATCAACTGGTCGACCGGACCACCGGGATCAATCACTCCGGCAGCCCGCCCCGACCAAACTAAATAACAATTGGTTTCCAGTTCCCCAAGAACAAATCGGCGATAATCCATAATATCTCCTCAAACGAAACCTAAAGCTACAGGTTTCTCAAATTTTAATAAACTTGTCCCCAAAACAGTTTAAAACTTAATTTGGCTTTGAATGTCCTTTAACACTGTTGCCGAATGAATCAGACCGGCCAATTCCGCATCAGACAGTTCTAAATTGATCTTCTTTTCCACTCCTTTTATGCTGACAATACTCGGTAAGCTCAGGCAGACATCGTCGATTCCGTATTCTCCGTTTAATATTGAAGAAACTGTTAAAACCGAATATTCGTTGCGGAGGATACTTTCGACAATCTGCACCAGTGCCAGACCGATGGCGTAATAAGTAGCGCCTTTACTTTTAATAATCCGGTAAGCCGCATTTTTTACCTCGTTGAAAATTTCCTCTCGCGGCAACTCACCGCATTCTTTGCCGCAAACCGGACAATAGTCGGTAAAACGCAGTCCGGCAATGTTGGCCAAGCTCCAGACCGGTACTTCGGTATCGCCGTGTTCACCGATAATATAGGCGTGGACATTAGAAGGGTCGACCTGGCAATGCTGGCTAAGGAGAAACCTAAAACGCGCCGAGTCTAATACCGTCCCGGAGCCGATCACCCGCCCCGGTTCGTAGCCACTCAATTTGTAGGCAATATAGGTCATTATATCTACCGGATTGGTAGCAATCAGTAATAATGCTTCAGAACCGGATTCCCGGATTTGGGCAATGATTGATTTGAAAATCGCAGCATTCCGACTTAAAAGATCGATCCGGGTTTCACCCGGTTTTTGGTTGGAGCCGGCACAGATCACAATGATATCGGCATCCTTACAATCAGCGTAAGTACCTGCCCTGACCAGTACCGGCCGGACAAAAGCAATTCCGTGATTTAAGTCCATAATTTCGCCGGTCAGCCGTTCTGTATTGACATCAATCAGAACTATTTCGGAGACGACTCCGTTAATCATCAGGCTGTAAGCAAAAGTAGAACCAACCAAGCCTGCGCCGATAATTACCACCCGGCTACCATGTTCGCTACGCATTGACATCTCCCCCTTATTTTCGATTTCCAGTTTTCCCTCAAAACGAAAACCTAATCAAATCATAGCATATTTTATACGGAGATGTTATCCTTTTTTAGGTTCTTTTACCATCATGCTTAGCATTCCGAATGACCGCAGGCAATACATTTGGCGCACCCTTCGACATAACCAAAGGTATACATGCCACAGACCGGACAGAGATTATAGCGGACCTTTGCGCCCGGTTTCATACCGGTCGCTGCTCCGGAAGCTCCGGATGGGGCTGGGGTAGCCGCCAATCCCAGCTCTAATTGGGGAGGCGTGCTGTTTTCCGACTTCTCATGATTAAACTTAGCCAGATATTCATTTAAGAACTGACCAATAGCATCCGGAACCGAACGGACCCGGTTTGGCCCAAAACCTACAAACCGGCTGCCGCCGATGCCGACCAACTCATCGGCGACCGCCTCCGGATCGACTCCGCAACGGAAAGCCAATGAGATCAGCCGGGCAATAGCTTCAGTGAAAGCAGAAATATCACTACCGGCTTTGCCGATCTGGGCAAAAAGTTCCAGCGGGTGTCCGTCATGTGAATTTAAAGTCAGATAGAGATTACCTTCCGGAGTCTGCCGGGCATCGGTAATCCCCATCAACCGTTTCGGACGTTTTACCGGTAAAATCCGACCCCATTCTCTATAATTCAATTGAGCTGGCTCCAAGTTGCAGGACGCTTTAGAATCACCATTGGCTTTATCTAGTCCCCGTTGCATCGGCTGGTTATCCAGACTGCCGTCCCGATAGACCGTAATCCCTTTACAACCTAGTTTATACGCTAGGCGGTAGGCTTCGGCGATCTGGTCCGCAGTAGCGTCATGGGCAAAATTAATGGTTTTGGAAACAGCATTATCAGTATACTTTTGAAAAGCCGCCTGCATGCGGATATGCCATTCCGGTTCGATATCGTGGGCAGTTACAAAGATTTTCCGCAGCTCTTCCGGAATTTCAGCAATACCTTGAACACTACCCTGAGCTGCAATACGCTCCAACAGTTCCTGACTGTAAAAACCTTGCTCCTTGGCAATGGCTTCAAAAGTTTTATTTACTTCAATTAATCGGTCATTATCCATGATTTGACGGGTAAAAGCGATGCTGAAGAGTGGTTCGATCCCACCGCTGGTGTCACAGATAATGCTGATTGTCCCGGTAGGCGCAATCGTTGTAGTAGTAGCATTACGTAATTTAACTCCGTTTTTAATATCATAAATACTTCCTTTAAAATTCGGGAAAGCGCCCCGGGTTTCCGCCAACTCGGCAGAGGCCTGCTTGGATTCGCTATCAATGAGCCGCATCACTTCTTCCGCTAATTTAAGCGCAGTTTCACTGTTATAAGGAATCCTTAATTTCAGTAATAAATCTGCCCAGCCCATAATACCCAAACCAATCTTCCGATTGGCTTTGGTCTGTTTTTCGATTTGCGGGATAGGGAAGCGGTTTGCTTCAATCACATTATCTAAAAAACGAACTGCTAACCGAGTTACCCGACTTAACTCTTCCCAATCTACTTCCAAGCCATTTGAACCGGGTTTGGTACGAATCAGCTGCGCCAAGTTGATTGAACCTAAATTACAGGACTCATACGGCAGCAGCGGCTGTTCACCGCAGGGGTTGGTGCTTTCAATCACTCCCACCTGAGGAGTGGGATTCGCCTCGTTAATCCGGTCAATAAAGATCACTCCGGGGTCCCCCGATTCCCAGGCTGATAAGACAATTTTATCAAATACTTCGCGGGCGGAGAGTTTACCAACCGGTTGTTTAGTTCGGGGATTAATGAGGTAATAATCCTCCCCTTTTTCCAGGGCATGCATAAAGTCATCGGTTAAAGCCACTGAAAGATTGAAATTACTGATCTCGCCTTTATTTTTCTTGGCATCAATAAATTCCAACACATCGGGGTGGTCAACCCGTAAAATGCCCATATTGGCACCACGCCTGGTACCTCCCTGCTTAACAGCTTCGGTACTGGCATTAAAGACTTTCAAAAACGACAATGGCCCGCTGGCCACTCCCCCGGTGCTACCAACCTGGTCATTCTTAGGCCGAAGC
>DATCLA010000289.1:0-17639 GCA_036564195.1 Bacillota bacterium | reverse complement strand
CCGGTATCTGTTACTATAAAAAAGTATTTTAAAAAATTGATTTTATTTCTGGTGGAGGTATAAATGTCCTTCAAAAAATATACGATAATAGTCCCAGTATAGGACTGACTGTCTGAACTGGGTTGTTTTATTTTCAAAAATTTGGAATAAAGGAGGAAGAAGATGTTAGAAAAATTATTTAAACTAAAAGAAAACAAAACTACCGTTTCGAAAGAGATTTTAGCCGGGATGGTTACTTTTATGGCTATGGCCTATATTATCTTTGTTAATCCCGGCATCTTGTCCGAAGGCATGGGAAAAGAATTCTTTCCAGCTATTACCGTAGCGACCTGTATTGCTGCCGGAATTATGACCATTTGTATGGGATTATTTACCAACTACCCTTTAGCATTGGCCTCCGGTATGGGCTTAAATGCTGTGGTTACCTATACGGTGATACTGGGGATGAAGCAGCCCTGGCAGGTAGCAATGGGGTTAATTGTGGCTGAAGGATTTGTTGTGACAATCCTGGTTTTGACCAATATCCGTGAATTGGTGATGGATGCCATTCCCATTGACTTGAAAAGAGCCATCGGGGTAGGCATCGGCTTGTTCATCGCTTTGATCGGGTTTAAAAATGCCAATATTGTAGTAGCTAATCCGGTAACTCTGGTGGCCTTCGGTAAACTGGGGCCGGAAAATTTGATTGCCTTATTCGGCCTGTTACTAACGATTATTTTAATGGCGAAACAAGTTAAAGGCGCGATCTTTATCGGAATAATCATTTCCACGCTGGTAGCGATTGTCACCGGTCAGGTTAAGATGCCGGAGACTTGGATTTCCACGGTTAAACCGGAATATTTCCGGACCTTTTTTGCTTTTGATCTTAGGGGTGTTTTCAACCTGGGCCTGGGATTAACCACTTTTGCCATCTTGATTACCGATTTTTTCGATACTATGGGGACTGTAGTGGCAGTCGGCGATGAAGGTGGATTTACTACGAAAGACGGTAAGGTGCCCCGCCTGAAAAGCGTCTTATTAGTTGACTCGTTGGCAGCGATGGTCGGCGGGTTGTGTGGCTGCAGTTCGGTGACGACTTATGTGGAAAGCGCCGCCGGTGTAGGCGAAGGCGGTCGGACCGGCTTGACTTCGGTAGTAACCGGGATCTTATTTTTGTTAGCGATGTTCTTTACTCCGGTAGTTGGAATTGTACCGGGTTACGCTACGGCTCCGGCACTAATTATCGTCGGTTTTATGATGCTCAATGTAATCAGATTAATTAAGTGGGATGATTTTGCAACGGCATTTCCCGCTTTTTTGACGATGACGGTGATTCCCTTTACCTATAGTATTTCCAACGGGATCGGTTATGGCTTTATTACATATGTCCTAATCAAACTGTTTAGCGGTAAAGCCAAAGAGGTCCATCCGTTAATGTACGCGGTAGCGGTTTTGTTCGGAATTTACTTTATTTTTGCTGTTTGATTAGGCTGAAAAATTAAATTTTGGGAAAAAAGTCCTATCTGCCGGTAGGACTTTTTTCTATGTTAGGCACAGGAATTCATGGAAAAGTGTCAAATAAAATATGTTACAATGGGTATAAGACAAGCTAATACCTGGTTTGTATGGTAACCTTCGGAATCAGCACTTATCTCTGCTTCCAGCCATACCTAGATACGGTTTTCTACCAGGACGCACGCTGACTACAGTTAGATACCCTTTGATTCTCTCTATTTTAATTTGGGTAATGGGGAAGTTTTCGGATGATTAAAATATTTTCAGAGGGATAAATTGGATAATCTGTTATGTACTGCTAACATGATCCGAATGCTTAATATTATTGATGTTTTATTAGTTTTAGCGGTTATTTTACAGATCTTCCGTTGGATGCGGGGGACAAAGGCGATTTTTTTTATGAATGCCGCGATTATTCTGTTTTTGATTTATGCCGTCAGCCGCTATTTGAATTTGGTTTTGTTTACGCAATTACTGAACTTAATGGGCTTAATCATGATTGTTTCCCTGCCGATTATCTTTCAAAGTGAATTAAGGCGGGTCATCGAAATCTTCGGCCAGAAAAATCCGATTATTAAACGGTGGGTGAAACCATTAGTGATTGATCCGGAAAGTATCGAAATTATTGTTGAGGCAGCTACAGCCTTAGCCCAAAAACGGGTTGGCGCCTTGATCGTGTTGGAACATAATAATCCCCTCACAGTGGTGCATCAGTCAGGTTCCCGGATTGATGCTAAGTTGTCCAAGATCTTGCTGGAACAGATCTTTTATCCTAATTCCCCTTTACATGACGGAGCCGTAGTGATTAAAGATAACCGGATCCAGACAGCAGGTTGTTTTTTACCGCTGGATAACGAACTTCCATTGCCACAGGAATTGGGCAGTAGGCACCGGGCAGGGTTGAGTCTTGCTTCCCAAACCGATGCAATGGTGGTAATAATTTCGGAGGAAACGGGAAAAATTTCACTGGCATATAATGGACTTTTGAAAGCATATACACCGGAACGGTTAAAACTAAGATTAACTGAGCTACTCCATCCGGAGTCGGAAATGCCAAGGCCTGATTGTCAAACTACCGGAAAAACCGGAGTTTTGTAATTGGGAAGGGTTTTTCGGAAGTATAGTTGTGTTTGCAAACAAGGATGTTAAAAAACACCCAGTTTCGGAAGGGGTGTTTATTCGTTTATCTACAGCCCGGTAAGGGTACTGTTTCGGAAGGGAAGCACTGTAAGGTAAAAAGGTAAGTTTAAGTTTGATTCTTTGATGGGAGGAGTATTCGTGGGACGCTTATTTGGAACGGATGGGGTACGGGGAGTCGCCAATACCATTTTGACACCGGAATTAGCTTTTGGTCTGGGTCAGGCTGCCGGGATTTATTTTAAACAACAGAAGGAAGGTCGGCCGCAGTTAATTATTGGTAAGGATACCCGGATTTCCGGAGATATGCTGGAAGCAGCCTTGGCAGCCGGATTAAATTCGATGGGAGCGGATGTGGTCCGCCTGGGAGTGCTGCCGACTCCGGGAGTGGCCTATCTTTGCCGGGCCTTGCAAGTTGACGCAGGGGTAATGATCTCCGCATCTCATAACCCGGTAGCGGATAACGGGATTAAGTTTTTTGACAGCCGGGGGTATAAGTTGACGGATGAAAGCGAGGATGCGATTGAGGCCATTCTTAAAGGACCGGTTCAAACTCTGGAACGCCCGGTAGGGACGGGAGTCGGAAGGATTACGGATAACCCGGAAGCCCAAAATATCTATGGCGACTACTTGGTCTCCACAGTCGATCAGAGTTTTAAAGGATTGAAAGTGGTAGTAGACTGCGGTTATGGGGCGGCTTTCCGGCTAGCGCCCCGGATCTGGCGGCAACTGGGCGCGGAAGTAGTGGCGCTTAATGACCGGGCTGACGGGGCCCGGATCAATGTAGGTTGCGGGTCAACCCATCCGGAGCAATTGCAACAGGCAGTGCTGGAACACCGTGCCGATCTGGGGGTGGCGCATGACGGCGACGCGGACCGGGTCATTGCGGTGGATGAAGCCGGACAGGTGGTAGACGGTGACCAGATTTTAACCATCTGCGGCCTGGCATTATTGCGGGAAGGGAAATTACAAAACCGGAAAATTGCCGCTACTGTCTATAGTAATCTGGGGTTGTTGGAGGCTTTCCGCAACCACGGGGCTGAGGTTACGGTTACGGCCAACGGGGACCGTTATGTCCTTGCGGCTATGCAGGAACAGGGACTGATCTTGGGCGGGGAGCAATCCGGGCATATTATCTTTTTGGAGAAAAACAGTACCGGTGACGGTATCTTGACCGCTCTGCAATTGGTGGCGGTGATGGCCCGGACCCGGGAGAAACTTTCGGTGCTGGCCACTCAGATGCGACGTTACCCTCAAGTATTGGAGAATGTCCGGGTCGCCAACAAAGAACAATGGGAGTGCAATCCGGCTATCCAGGCAGCTATCCGGGCTGGGGAACGCCGCTTGGAGGGAAGAGGGCGTCTCTTGGTCCGGGCTTCGGGGACTGAGCCCTTAATCCGGGTAATGGCCGAAGGGCCGGAACTGAAGGAGTTAGAGATGCTCGTCGCCGCAGTAGCCGGGACTATCCGGCAAGCAATCGGATCATAGTTCCGTTAAGTTCTAGTATCTTTTTGGGCCGGTTTATGATATTATTGGAATAATAGTTAGAAAGGGGGTGGCTGTTGCTAAAGCTTGGGGATATTACAACAGAAAGGGGTGAGAGCAAAAGAGCTTGGTCATTAGTTTCAACTTAGCGCCAGGGCTCCGGTGGTAACCGGAGTTGACGAGGAGGGGGATCTCGGATTATCGGCGGGTGACCCCCGGTGTAACACCACCGTTAAAGGCCTGACAAAACCGTCAGTGATGACAGGGACAATAAGGCCAGGTGAATTAGACTAATAGTTTGAGAGTATTTTAGGGTTAGCAATAGATAAATGGCCTTTAATAAATGAAGGCCTGAGTGATTGGTAAAGTTTTGTTGCCTATGTTTGGTAAAAACTCTAAGAACTTTCGAAATCAGGAAGGCCTGGGTAAGGGGAAAAGCAATGGCATGCTGGAATAGGATTGTTTATCTTCCTTGTTTACCCAGTGCCTATTATAATTTAAGGAGGTAATCCGCATGTGCGGTATTGTCGGATATATTGGTAAAAACGAAGCTATACCGGTATTATTGGACGGCTTAAAACGCTTGGAATACCGGGGCTATGATTCAGCGGGAGTAACCGTCTATCAGCAGGGGCGATTGAGCACTATTAAGTCGGCGGGACGTTTAGCCCAAGTCCAGCAGATCCTGGAGACCCGCCCGCTGCATGGTAACTTAGGTATTGGCCATACCCGCTGGGCGACTCATGGTCGGCCGTCCGATCGGAACGCCCACCCCCACCAGGACTGTAACCGGGAGTTGGCGGTGGTGCATAACGGTATCATTGAAAACTATCTTGAGCTCAAAGAATGGTTGCAGGAGCGCGGCCATATCTTTACTTCCGAAACGGATACGGAAGTAATTCCTCATTTAATTGAAGAGTTTTACCGGGGGGACCTGGTAGCAGCTTTCCGAGAGGTTTTAGCCAAACTGGAAGGAGCCTATGCGATTGTGGCAGTATCCAGTAAGCATGCTGGTCAGATGTTGGTGGCGCGCCAGGCCAGCCCGTTGATTATCGGTCTGGGGCAGGAGGAGAACTTTGTGGCCTCCGATATTCCGGCGATCCTGCCCTACACCAGAGAGACAGTGATCCTGGAGGATGGGGAGATGGCTGTAGTTACAGCCAATCAAGTGGAGGTTACTACTTTCAGCGGCAAACCAGTCGTTAAACAGCCTTTTCATGTCGAATGGGATGTGGCAGCCGCTGAAAAGGGCGGCTATGAGGATTTTATGTTGAAAGAAATTCATGAACAGCCCCGTGCTGTGCAAGATACTTTAGCCGGAAAAATCGATCGGAATACCAAGAAAGTGGTTTTACCCGGGGTTAACCTGACCGCTGACTTTATCAGGGGGTTAGGGCAGATTCAGATTGTTGCCTGCGGCACCGCTTACCATGCCGGCCTGGTCGGTAAATACCTATTGGAAAAGTTGATCCGAATTCCGGTGGCAATTGAGGTGGCTTCAGAGTTCCGTTACCGGCAACCACTGGTGCGGCCGGATTCACTGACGATTATTATTTCCCAGTCGGGTGAGACCGCCGATACTTTAGCCGGCTTGCGGGAGGCTAAACGTTTGGGTTCACGGATTTTGGGGATTACCAATGTAGTCGGCAGTTCCGTAGCCCGGGAAGCAGATGACTTGATCTTAACCCTGGCCGGCCCGGAAATTGCGGTCGCTTCCACTAAGGCCTATACCACTCAATTGGTGTCATTATATTTATTAGGGATCTACCTGGCACAGGAGAAAGGCACTATTAACGCAGCGGAAGAGGCAGCGCTGCTTGAGGCATTACTGGAGCTTCCTACCCAGATCGAAAAAGTTTTGAATACGGAAACCAAGATTAAAGAATTTGCTGAAGATTTTAAATGTTGTGAGAATATCTTCTTCATCGGCCGGGGCCTGGATTATGCGGTTTCATTGGAAGGGGCCCTAAAACTAAAAGAAATCTCCTACATTCATGCCGAAGCCTATGCCGCCGGGGAATTAAAACACGGCACCTTGGCCTTAATCGTGGCGGGAGTCCCGGTCTTTGCCCTGGTGACTCAGGAGGAGCTTTACGAAAAGATGATCAGTAACATCAAAGAGGTGAAAGCCAGGGAAGCGACTGTAGTCGCCTTAGCAATCGCCGGCGACCATGAGACCGCCAAGTCCGTCGATTATGTCCTGCATATTCCGAGGACCCATGCTTTGTTAACTCCGGTGCTGTCGGTAATCCCGTTGCAACTCTTCGCCTATTATGCAGCCAAAGCCCGTAATTGCGATGTCGATAAACCGCGTAATCTGGCCAAGAGTGTGACGGTGGAGTAATTTGAAGGAAGAGTTGTTACAGTAAGTAAGATACTCCACAGTTTGCTTTAGGAATTATGGTTAGCGGTCCCTATGGCAGAACTGCTTTAATAATAACAGCATTTTAATTTAACCGTTACCCAATGGAGCTATTTGATGTAAGTGATAGCTGGTGCCAGGGTGAAGACTGAGGCCGGATTATTTTTCCGGCCTTTTTAAATTTATTAAAATAAAACCGTTTTCGGCTGGAAATACTCATCTATAAGTATGTTTAACCCCATTCTGTGGTTTTAAAGAGGTTTATGTGAAGATCCGAAAAAAGCTTTCAACTGAAACTCCGGAAACACTCCAGACCCTCCTGGATTTATCCGGTCGCCCTGCCGACTTGCGCTTTTTTACCAACGGGCCGGATAAGTCTCTTTGGGTGATTTACTTAAAAAGCCTAATCGCACCGGAAAAATATCAGGATTTACTTAATTGGTTCGCTCCGGATAATCTCGTTGCCAGCGGCTTGCCGGCGGTAGCTACCGGTAACCAAACCTTGCAGGTCCATACCGATCTGAAGGAAGCAGTGGCTCAGTTGTTAGCCGGCCGGATGTTAATTATCAAATCCGGACAGCCCGATGTCTACAGTCTGGATGTACAGGGCTGGCTAAAACGGGCGCCGCAAGAACCCCAGACCGAACGGTTAATCCGCGGGCCTCGCGAAGGATTCGTCGAAACCCTTGATGATAATTTGGGAATGATTCGCCGCTGGATCCAGGACCCTCAGCTTAAGGTGGAAGAAATTCGACTGGGCCGGCGGACCCAAACCCGGGTAGCCCTGGTTTATCTGGCCGATATTACCCAACCGCGCTTGGTGAATGAGGTAAACCGTAGAATCAAAGCAATTGATATAGATGGGCTTCTGGAAAGCGGCTATCTTGAACAGTTGATTAGTGACAGGCGGGCTAGCTTCTTTCCTTTAACTCAGGCTACCGAACGTAGTGATAAAGTAGCTGCCGCCATTTTAGAGGGGCGGGTGGCGATCCTGGTTGATAAAAGTCCCGCAGCGGTAATTGTCCCGACTACAATCAATGAAATGTATCAAACTCCAGAGGATTATTATTACAGTTTCTGGCTCGGTAGTTTCCTGCGGCTAATCCGGTTGATCGGCAATAACCTGGCGGTGGTTTTGCCCGGTTTATATATTGCTTTAGTGGCTTATCACTCGGAACTGCTCCCGACCCAACTGTTACTTTCCATTGCCGGAACCGCGTCTCGGGTCCCCCTGCCGATAATAGCGGAACTTTTATTGATGGAGATTATAGTGGAAATCTTCCGTGAGGCCGGCCTGCGCCTGCCGGGTGCGGTAGGTCAGACACTGGGAGTGGTGGCCGGAATTGTGTTGGGATTATCTGCGGTCCAGGCCGGCTTTGTCTCTCCGGCTACTTTAGGAGTGACAGCAGTCACTGCCATTGCCTCTTTCTCCGGACCAAATTATGCGGTGGGAATTACCTGGCGGCTCTTAAAATTTGTAATGATGTTTGCCGCCGCTATCATTGGTTTGTATGGAATTATTTTGAGCGGGATGTTGATTTTGTTTCATGCCGCCGATGTCAAATCGTTTGGTGTTTCCTATTTGGCACCCTGGGCGCCACTCCAGTGGAATGAACTCCTGGATGGCCCGGTCCGAAAACCTTTTTGGGCTCGGATTTACCGGCCGGAGACTTACCGGCCTCGGGAAGAGCGGCGCAGCGGCATGACGAAACAGGAGGATGACAGAAGATGAGCAGGAAAGAAGGGACAGCGATCGGACCATGGCTGTTTTGGAGCATTATGATTATATCCAATTTTAGTTATGGTCAGATCAATGCAACCAGGTATGAATGTCAGACCATGGGTGCCAACGGCTATCTGGCAGTTTTAATTGCGGCGCTGGCTACTTTGCCGGTCCTGGTCATCATTTACCTGCTGATGAAACGTTTTCCGGGGCAGAATCTGATTCAACAGGGCATCTGGATTATGGGAAATCAGTTGGGCCGGGCGATAGGCCTGGTGTATCTCTTGTTTGTACTGGCTTTATTTGCGGTCTATAGCCGTGATACCATCAACATTATCCAGACCTACCTTTTGGAATATACTCCTTCAAACTTTCTCAACGCGGTTACGCTTTTGACAGCTGCTTATTTAGGCTCCCGAGGGATTGAAACCGTCTCTCGGCTGGCCTCATTTGTGATCCTCCCATTTTTACTGGTTCTGCTATTAGTGGTGATCACTGTAATTTCGGAAATCAGTGTGGACCGGCTGCTGCCCCTCTTTCACCTGGAGTTTAATTTTCGCGGCCCCGGTGGTCTAACTATCCTTAATATTTTTTATCCAATGGGGTTATTAGCCTTAATTACACCATACTTGAAAGGTATTCACGCCAAGCTCCCCAGGCTGACCTTGCTGGCTTTAACCATTTTAATCAGTGTTTCCATGTTATATAGTATCGGGACGATTGGTGTTTTCGGCCATGAATACCTGCTCAGTTTAGCCTATCCCAATCTGGAAGCGGTACGTCTGATTGAACTGCCGTACTTACTATTGGAGCAGATCGGCCTGTTTTGGATAGTTTTACTCTTTTCCAATGTACTCATTAGTTCCGGTTATTTTCTATACTTATTGGGCCTGGGCCTCTCCCAAGCCTGCGGGATCCTGGATTATAAGCGTTTTATCTGGATTTTGACTCCGATAGTTTTTATTTTAATGTTATTAATCCGTAATGAGACCGAAACCAAACTGCTTGCGGCCGGTTTTGCTCGATATGGCTGGATTTGCCTATTTGGGTATCCCTGCTTCCTTTATCTGCTGGCTTTGATTTTTAGAAAGAAAGGAAACCAGGCTGATGTTTCCTAAGCTGTGGCTGGTAATATTGCTGACAACACTATTCTTGTCCGGGTGTTGGGACCTGGAGGATGTCTCCAAACAGGCCATAGTCTTGGCGGTTGGCTTGGATCAGACGGTTACCGGAAGAGTGAAAGTATCCCTGCAAATCCCGATCGTTGAAAAATCACCGGCTGTGCCCGGTGGTGAGCCGATGTCAGCCAAACCGTTCAGCCTGATTATGGCGGAGGGGAAAAGCCTTTTAGCCGCAATACCCGGGCTTCAAAGTAAGACGCAACGCAGGCTCTTATTAGGTCAGGTTAAAGCGGTAGTTATCAGTACCGCCCTCGCCCAACAGGGGCTGAAGGGCACGATTGACTTTTTGCACCGTCATCCTACTTTACCGCCTCAGGCTTTACTACTATTAACCGACCGGAAAGCCAGTCAAGTCCTGAATTTTACCTTGGGTAACAAACGAATTCCTACTTCGGAACTGGTAGCTTTCTTTCAGGGCCCAAGCAAAAGGGATCGGGTTTTTTCCCAACATCTCTGGGAGTTTCATCGGAATATTAACTCCCGAACTCAGGATGCTTTCATCCCTTTACTTAATTATAATTTGCAAGAGAAGACTTTTGCTATCGTCGGCCTTGGGGTTTTCCGCCGGGACCGATTGGTGGGGAAACTTTCCGCTAACGAAGCCCGGATGTTCGGGATGCTGGCCGGTAAAACTAAAGACGGCTATCTGAGTATTCCGACCCAACAGTACGGGCGTTTGGGCTTTCGCCGGATAAGTGCCCACCCCCAGTTTAAGCTGCGTCGAAACAAGGCACAATGGGAATTTGAAATTAAAGTTAAGGTAAAGGGGCATCTGGCCGAGTCGACTCGAGGCGCAACCGGGTTTACCATCCGGGATTGGCAGCGGATCGAGGCTGTTACCGCCAATTACTTAAAACGGGAGATGCTTAAAACCCTGCGTCGGCTGCAACTATTAAATTCCGACCTCTTAGCTTTGGGGGAAAAGTTGCGGGCAACCGCTCCCCGCGAGTGGGCTGCTTTAAATTGGGAGCAGGCATATCCAAAGGCCCAACTTCGGCTAGAGGTTAAGTTTAGAATATACCAGATTGGTATCATGCTATAACTGTCGGCTCTCTGGCAGTTAGGCCAGATATAAGGCTTTTTGGGGGCAACTGTGAATGCAAGCCTGACATTTGAGGCAGTCAGGGTCATTTACCCGGCCGGCTGCTTTAAAAGTATGCACTGGGATGGCCAGCGGACAAATTTTATTACAGAGCTTACAATCAAGACAGCGGTCTTTCTTAAAACTGACCTGTTGGATCCGGTTTCCCACAGGCCGGAGTCCGGCTGCATAACCGGCCAGGGTACCCATAGGACAAATGCGGCACCAGGAACGTTGATGGTAGACCGTACCCAGCAGAATAGTTAAGCCGGTAGTAATGCAGATCATTCTCCAAAAAGCAGTCCCCACCGCAACGGGATTGCGCTGAGCCAGTATTATTTGAATGGTAAACGCCCCTAACAGTAGGATTAGAAACGTCAGCCGGAACCAGGTAGCCGTTAAAAAGCCTGGTAAGGGCCGCCGACGGCTCCATTTTGCCAAAACCAGATCATTGAAGCTCCCCCGGGGGCAAAAAAAGCCACACCAGACCCGTCCTTTCAAAAAGGCAACTACCACCGGCGCCAGCATACAGATGATTGTCAGGAGGCCGGCAGGGGGATAAAACCAGCCTGCAATTATAAAAAACAAAATGATCCAGACCCACTGATGAACCCTTTCCTTAAATGCGGCCATCTTTATTACCTCCTTTAAAATCTCTTTCTGATTAATATTTTATGGGTAAGCTAAACTTCTGTCAATCACTATATTCAAATAATACGAAATATTTAACCTTAAAGAAGAAATTTTAAAGACATTCGGCTCGCCCCAGCCTGACAGCGTTTATTTTGTGTCGTAAATATGCTGGTGAAGCGGTTCAAAGTTAAGCGATTACTACACCGAAAGCAGATCTTGCAGCAATTTTGGGAAATAGGATCTAAAGATAACTACTTAAAGGCTACCAACTGTTGGTAGCCTTAGGGGATGATGGTAATCTTAAAACCGGCTGACAAGCCCTAAGGTATAACCTTTGTTTTTAACCAGGGTTGCGGTGCCAGGATTATTCTTTAGAGAGTTAAAGCCTTCATAGACATAGCCAAGGGAGAGGGCGGTGTCCTCTAAAAACAGGAAGTTGAGGCGGAGATTGGCGGCTTCCAAACTGTCCATGTCGGCGTCAGCGCGTACCCGGTTAATCTCGGTTTTTACTACCGGGTTAAGCCCCCGCAGATAATTAGCGTCGAACCAGACCCGTTCCGATAAGATTAATCGTAGGTCAATACCAAGAAACATGCTTTGATGGTTAATTAGATAAGAATTACTGCCATATTCATACTCGGTGTGAAGATACCCACCGGTAAGGTCCAGGCGGACATGTTCGCGGTTGAGGATGGGCACCCCGCCTTTAAGATGGTAATTAAAAAAATCGGTTGTCAAACTATCTTGATAAGCTTCCAGCTCACCGAAGCTGGCGCTAAATCCGAATTTGAAATTGTCAAAGGGGAGATCCGCAGTCACTGTATAATGGGTCCAGTCGCATTTTTCCCTATTATAAGTAGTATGATCGGTAACTACGGTTTCACAGTAGATATGGTTATAACTTTCTATAGCCCGGGCACTGCTGATTACTACAAAAATCCCGGCTGTGGCCAGAGATAAAATTAAAAAACGTTTCATCGAAAACCCTCCTTCACATTTTATCTGTTTAAGCAGTCCAGCCTCGAAACCAGAATTCAAACCAATAAATATAGCAAATTTATGACGCTGGTTATTGTAAAAAAGTTCCAAAAATTCCTTAAGTCCCGGCCGAGAATAATATTTAAATAAAATGGAAAAGGAGTTAAGGCGTTAATGTATAAATTAAATGCAAGCGGAGTTTCCAAGATTTCTGACCTAATTTAGTCCGTCTGAGTCTAATTTAAGCGGTTTCATAATTCATAATTATATTTAGTAAAATTCTGTTATAAATACTGAAACTCACTGAATTACATTACTGGATAGTTGCGGGAGGGTTTAGTGATTGCAATATTCAGAATTTAAAAGGCGGGTTGGTTCGTTGATCGGGATTGACCTATTTCATTACAAAAGCCAGCAGATGGACAGGAGAATTAACTCGTTTATGAGTTTATGGGGTGTGACCACCTATGATGAATATTTCGACTTATTGCAAAAGGACCCGCAGATTTTAAAGGAGTTCATCAAAAAATTAACGATCAATGTTTCGGAATTTTTTCGGAACGCGGAACGTTTCGTAGAACTGCAACAGCAAATTCTCCCCGAATTGCTGCAACGCCAATCACTGGTGCGGATTTGGAGCGCGGGTTGTTCCGACGGTTCGGAACCGTATTCCATCGGGATCATTGTTAAAGAATTAGGGGTTGAAAACCGGGTCCAGATCATTGCCAGCGATATTGACCGGGAGATTTTACGGAAAGCTAAGGAAGGGGTCTATACGGCTAATGAAGTTAAGAGTCTGCCTTCGGCCTTATTGGAAAAATATTTTACTGTTGAAGATAATAATCGCTACCGCTTGACTGAAACGGTAAAAAGGTTGGTACAATTTAGGTTCCACAACCTTTTAGCGGATCCTTTCGAAAGTAATCTGGATCTGATTGTCTGCCGGAATGTAGTAATCTATTTTACCGAGGAGGCTAAGAATAAACTCTATAATCGTTTTCTCCAGTCGTTGCGGCCCGGCGGTTATATTCTGGTGGGCGGGACTGAACCGATTTTACAATATCGGCAGTTTGGCTTAGAACATGTGATGACTTCGTTTTACCGGAAAGTGGGCCAACCTTAATAAACCGAGAGTGAGGGAGAACCAACCAACGGTTGGCTGACCGGGTTCGTTGGAGACTCTCTCATTGCCGTGAATATGCAGTTACCTAAGTATTTGGGAAATGGGTGATTGAATGAGAGTAGCTCTGGCAAATGAGATGCGGGAGATTGACCGGCAAACTCAGGAAAAATACCGGATGTCCGGGGATCTATTGATGGAACAGGCAGCACTGGCTGCTTTGAGAGTTATTGAAGCGGATTGGGAGTCGCTGGCCGGTAAAAAAATCTATGTACTTTGTGGTAAAGGTAATAATGGCGGCGACGGCCTGGCCTTAGCCAGACTACTGCGGGGACGGAGGGCTGAGGTTACAGTAGTCTTAAGCGGGCAACCCGCTGAATACTCCGGATTGGCTGCTCAAAATCTGGTTCGGGTTCAGCAGTATGGTGCGCCGGTGGTAGTCTGGACCGCAGCTGACGGCAGCTTATTCCGGCAGGCGGATCTGATCATTGATGCATTGTTAGGTACCGGAGCCAAAGGCGCTCCTCGGGAACAGTTAGCGGAGCTAATTAAGCTGGTAAACAGTTGCCGGCGACCGGTTTATGCCCTGGATCTGCCTTCGGGGATCGCTGCCGATAACGGGCAAGTCTCCGCTACAGCAGTGCAGGCAGTTAAAACGATCACCTTCGGACTGCCCCAGCCGGGGCTGTTACTCTATCCCGGGGCGGAATATGCCGGGGAAATAGTTGTTGCGCCGCTTGGATTTCCCCCTGCGCTCCTGGAAGATGCAGCTATAAAAGTAAATGTCTTAACGCCGGAGGAAGCCGCCCAAATGGTGCCGCGGCGTTCACCCCTGGCGCATAAGGGAACCGTCGGACATTTACTGGTAATTGGCGGAGCGCCGGGAATGACCGGTGCAGTAACCCTGGCAGCTTTAGGGGCGTTGCGGTCTGGTTGCGGCTTGGTTACGGCTGCCCTGCACACGCCCGCGGCTTGGCCGGAAAAACCGGTAGAAGTGATGGCTACTTCCTGGCAGGAACTGATGGTAGGGCCAAAATCATATCGGGCGGCAGTAATCGGGCCGGGAATGACCATTGCCGCCCCAGGAAGAGAAATTTTATTTCGAATGCTGGAGAAGGCGGAAATTCCTCTGGTGCTCGATGCTGATGCTTTAAATATTTTAGCGGAAAACCGGGAACTTTTAAAAAGATTTTCCCAACCAACGGTCCTAACTCCGCATCCGGGCGAGATGTCCCGTCTCACTGGTTTGCCGGTCGCAGCCATCCAGGCAGATCGGCTGGCGGTGGCCGGTTCCTTTGCCCGGGAGTGGCAGGTTACTGTAGTTTTGAAAGGCGCCCGGACGATTATTGCCGCTCCGGACGGGACCTGTTATATTAATCTGACCGGAAATTCCGGGATGGCTACCGCCGGGATGGGGGATGTACTGGCGGGAGTGATTGGCAGTCTGATCTGTCAAGGGATGCCGGTATTTGATGCGGCGGTGCTGGGAGCTTATTTGCATGGCCGGGCAGGTGACCGGGCCGCTCTGACCGGCGGGTCGGCGGGAATGATTGCCAGGGATTTAATTGATGAGCTTCCCCGGGCTCGGCAGCAACTGGTTACAGTGCCGGAGCAGGTTAAGGAGTTTACCTGTTTGACCGGAATGGCTTAAGGTTAACAATTTAGCGGTTTCATAATTACATTCAATAAAAAATTTTAGCATAATATCAGCTGCCTGGCAGGATTAATCCTGTTAATATTAATATGTTGTGCTAAAATAGAAAAGTAGAGAAGGATTGAAATTATGAATCCCCCTTAATTATTAAAATTAAGGAATTACATAATTCCGGATTTAAGCTTTGGCTTAAAATATATATTGATAGATACCACCGGGCGAGTCACTATATATTGTGCTAAAGGTTTTATTAAGGTGATTATGGAATTCCCTCAAATAATTAATTTTGATGGTGGCTACGGACAGTCGCGGAGGGGACAGTAAGGGTAGCCTGCTCAGCGCAGGGAGTTATTATCGAACCCGTTCTTCTCCGGTTTAAAAAAGAAGGTGTAAGTCTTGGGTAGATATCAAGTGGAATTGGTCCGTCCGGTTTGGGCGGAGATTGATCTGGCAGCACTCCGCCATAACATTAGGGAGATCCGGCGCCTGATTGGCCCGGAAGTTGAACAGATGGCGGTCGTAAAGGCGGAAGCTTATGGACATGGCGCCTTTGAGGTAGCGCAAACCGCATGCCGGGAAGGGGTTACCTGGTTGGGAGTAGCTTTGCCGGAAGAAGGGATCGCTTTACGCCAAAAAGGCTTGACCGCCCCGATTTTAGTCTTCGCGCCGTTGCAGACCGGACAAGCCGGGGTCTTCCTGGAATATAATCTTACCGCTACGGTCTGCTTTTTAGAGTCGGTGATAGCCCTCTCCCGTGAAGCACTGCAACGGGGAAAAACCGCTCCGGTCCACGTCAAGCTGGACACCGGAATGGGTAGGGTGGGGCTGAGCCCTCAGGAAGCAGTGAAATTTATTAAAAAAATTAATTCAATTCCCGGAATTAAGGTGCAGGGGTTGTATTCACACTTGGCAACCGCTGATCAGGCGGACCAAACTTATGCGAAGCTGCAAATAGCCAGGTATGCCCAGACAGTCAAGGCACTTGACGCCGCAGGAATTCTCCCGGAGAAGCTGCATCTGGCTAACAGCGCCGCTGTAATCGGATTGCCGCAAGCCTTTTATAATATGGTCCGAACCGGGATCATCCTTTACGGGTTATACCCTTCTGCCGAAGTAGACCAGAGCAAAATCCCGTTAAAGCCGGTACTGGCTTTAAAAACCCGCGTCATTCAAGTCAAACAAGTTCCGGCGGGGACGGGTATTGGTTATGGTCAAAGCTATCATACCAACCGAAAAACAACCATTGTAACGCTGCCCATCGGTTATGCAGACGGTTGGTCCCGGTTGCTGTCTCATAAAGCCCAGGTGTTAATCGGCGGTAAACGTTACCCGATCGTGGGAACCATCTGTATGGACCAATGCATGGTCGATGTCGGGGACGAACCGGTGGAAGTCGGGGCGGAAGTAGTGCTGATTGGTTCTCAGGGTAAAGAAATGATTACAGCGGAC
The DNA here is from genome assembly GCA_036564195.1 of Bacillota bacterium. Classification (GTDB taxonomy): domain Bacteria; phylum Bacillota; class UBA4882; order UBA8346; family UBA8346; genus DATCLA01. The sequence continues at coordinate 1,342 of DATCLA010000289.1, read as the reverse complement.
GCGGTCGCAGCACAGTTGGGTACAATTAATTATGAAGTTACCTGTATGATTAGTGACCGGGTACCGCGGGTGTATCTTAATAAAGATGAAAATGAGAAATCGACAGATTGAAGTTAAAATGCCATGGTTAACCCCAAAAGAGGTTGAGATCCAGGTAGTCCGGTGGCTGGTTGCTCCAGGAGACCGGGTTGAAATTGATCAGGATATTTTAGAACTTACAGTAGATCAGGAAAAATTTATTTTACCGTCTCCCCTTGATGGAGTGCTGCTTGAAGTGGAAGTTGAGCCTGGCGACTATCTCGCTACGGATCAAGTTTTAGCAATCATCAAAGCGGATTGAACCTGGCAAAGATTTTTAAAATCACGGCCGGTAAAGCATATTTTCCATCTCTAAGCATAGATTTAAGCTGGAGGTGGTTTAGGTGTCCGGCACAAAAGCTTTTGTATATATAGGCACGTTATTGATAGTATGCTTACTACTGATGGGTGGATCTCCTTACCCAACGGTCTATTTTCAGATGGCTGATCCAGTGGCGGATGAATACGGCTATGGGACGTACCAATATCCCGGAAATATTGCATTTAAGCCCTATAAAGGATTATTTGATCTGACCGGGTTTAAAGTCTGGTCGGAAAAACCCGGGGAAATCTATTTTGATACCGGTTTTGAAGTAGTCACCAATCCCTGGGCGGCGCCGGAAGGCTTCATACATCAAAATTTAAGGATTTTCATCGACTCCCAGCCGGATCAGGGTTTTACCAATTTACCGCAACCGGGCGCGGGAGTTCGCTTTAATCCCGCATATGGCTGGGATTTATGCTTAAAGATTGTCGGTTGGGAGAACAGTCAATTGTTGGTGGCCGACGGATTAAAGTTGAAAACGTGGCCTTTAAAAACTGAACTGTTGAGAGATGGGCGAACCATCAGGGCAAAAGTGCCGGAAAGTCAAATTGGCTGTCCTCAAAAGAGTTGGAACTATTATGTAATGGTTGGTTCCTATGACGGTTTTGGCGCTGACTTTTTTCGGAAAGTAAAAGCTAAAAAGGGTGAATGGGTATTTGGAGGCGGATTGGATCAGGAGATCGAGCCGCAGGTGATGGATATTTTAGCACCGGCAAAAGGTCCTCACAGTCAGACTAAACAATTAAGTTCATTTAACCGGGAAACCGGAGAGTTGGCGGAGTTAACCCCGGTTGGGTTGGAACTGGGAGCTAAAAACCATTTTTTCTGGATCGTCGCAGCCGGCGCTTTAATTGTTCTCGGCGCGGCGGTGGGGCTTTTCCGTTATCAGACTAACAAGATCAGCTGGTTTTGGGTGCCGAAAAGTAGAAAACCCGCAGC
>DATCLA010000288.1:0-7628 GCA_036564195.1 Bacillota bacterium | reverse complement strand
AGCCAGGCCTTTGGTGTAGCAGCGACTACTTTGGTCGGACAAAGCCTGGGAGCTAATAACCTTGCCAAAGCGGAGCAATATGCCAGGTTCGTCCATAAAACTGCAGTAGGTACTGCCTGTACCATGGGTTTGATGTTTATTTTATTTTCCCATCCCATGGCCCGCTTGTATACTTCGGATGTAGTAGTGGCCGGAATGGCCGGGACTGTCCTGAAAATTCTGGCGTTGGCCCAGCCGGGGCAGTCAACCCAGTTGACGCTGGCCGGTGCTTTGCGCGGGGCCGGTGACACGCTATATCCTTTATATGCATCCGTAATGGGAATTTGGGTATTCCGAGTCGGTGCAACTTTCTTATTTGTGAATGTTTTTAGCTGGGGGTTAAGCGGCGCCTGGATTGCGCTGGTAATGGACCAGTATATCCGCTCGGCAGTGGTTGGCCTGCGGTTTCATTCCGGAAAATGGAAGTATCTCAAAGCCAAAGTTGGCGACAGGGATCATGCTGAAGTAATCTAATCAGTTGAGAGAGGGTAACCTTTCCAGTCCACCGGGATCTGAGCGCTATAGCGGTAAAATAAAGGCCGGGAGCATCTTTGCCTCTGGCTTTTCCTGTACGGTTACAACACCCTGGTCTCCTCTTAAAACAAGAGATGAGTCAAAATATGTTTGATTCTGCACTAAAAAAGCACACCGTAAAAACGCTGTGCCTTTTTTAGAGTTAAGCATTTAGACTAGCTTCGGTTCATTTCAACCAAATAATGATAACGTTAAGAAAGCTGTGGCTGCCAAGGAAGCAACCAATGAGACGACAGTGATCTGCGTATTAATGGAGGGCCCTGCAGTATCCTTAAAAGGATCCCCCACGGTATCGCCGACCACGGTGGATTTATGGGTAGCAGAACCTTTACCGCCATGATGGCCGGATTCTACATATTTTTTGGTATTATCCCAGAGCCCGCCGGAGTTGGACATGAAGAGGGCCAGAAATAAACCGCTGACAATGTTACCGGTAAGGAATCCTCCGATGGCCTGGACTCCACCGATAAACCCGACAACCAGCGTAGCGATAATGGCAAATAAACCGGCGGGAATCAGCTCTTTAAGGGCTCCCTCGGTAGCAATGGCGATACAGCGGTCGTATTCAGGCGTAATTCCGGTTTTGCCTTCTTTTAGGCCGACAATTTCGCGAAATTGCCGGTGAATCTCTGCGACCATGCGTTGGGCATTGCGATCGACTCCCAACATCAGCATTGCTGAGAAGACTGCCGGGATGGCGGAACCAATTAAGAGCCCAAAGAAGACTGTGGGATTGACAACATCAAAACCACTGATGGTCGCTGTATCCATCGCTGTCGCAGCGTTATTTACTTCGCTGATAAACGCTCCCAACAAGGCAATGACCGTCAGACCGGCCGCTCCGATAGCAAAACCTTTGGTAATCGCTTTGACAGTGTTGCCGGCGCTGTCCAAGGAATCGGTGATCTCCAAGGCTTGCTCCCCCAGGCCACCCATTTCTACCAGGCCCCGGGCATTATCTACAATCGGCCCGTAAGCATCGTTGGAGATAATCATCCCAACAATGGATAACATACCTACGGCAGCCATGGAGATGCCGAACATTGCATAGCCGTCACCCAGAGGCTCACAGATTTTAAATGCAGCCAGTGCGGAAAGGGCAATTCCGATTATGGCCGGAAGAGTACTCATTAAACCATAAGAGATACCCGATAAAATCGTGAATGCCGGTCCGGACTCCGAAGCTTTGGCGACGGCACGGACTGGATGTTTGGAGTCATCGGTAAAATAGTCGCTGGAAATACCGATCACTACCCCGACAGCCAGGCCGATGATACTGGCAAACCAGATCCGCCATTTAAAGTCAAAAACATGGGTGGCGGCGGCAGTTAAGATACTAAAGATTGCCGTTGTTACATAGGTACTGCTGTTAAGGGCTTTTGTCGGGTTGCCGTTACGGCCCATTCGGGCGGTAGCAACACCGATAATTGAAGCCAACAGGCCGCTGGCCGCATAACAGAATACCATGTTGGTATTGGTAGTCCCGCCGTTAACCCGGTCCAGTGAAACTGCCATTACTAAGGCTGCAGCTAGGGACGCGACATTGGAGTCGAACAGGTCCGCGCCCATGCCGGCGACGTCACCGACATTATCACCGACATTATCCGCGATCACCGCCGGATTCCTGGGGTCATCCTCAGGGATACCGAGTTCAACTTTGCCGACCAGATCGGCGCTGATGTCAGCGGTTTTCGTGAAAATCCCGCCGCCGGCCTTGGCAAACAGCGCTAATGAACTGGCGCCGAAACTGAAGCCTAATAAGGCGGTGGTATTATTAGTCAGGAAAAGGACTAAAGTGACACCCAACAGGCTACTGCCAACCACAGCCATGCCCATAACTGCGCCGCCGCGAAATCCCGCCAGGAAGGCTGGCTTAATTCCTTTGGTGGAAGCTTCCGCGGTTTTAATATTGGCAATTGTGGCAATACTGATACCGATTTTTCCGGCAACCGCTGAAAAAAAGGTACCGGCCAAATAAGCGATTGTCATTAAAAAGTTATTGATGGGGCTGGCTTTCCAGATCGGTGAAGGTAGAAATATAAGAATAAAAAAAGCGGCTACCGCACAAAAACGGGTTAGGGTTTGGTATTCCTTAGAAAGGAAAGTGTTGGCGCCGCTACGGATTAACTGGCCTACTTCCGCAATCCGGGTATTGGAAGACGGTTGCGCCGTTACCCATTGGTAGAGCCACCAGGCCATAACAAAAGCTAAAAGGGAGATGATAATGGAAATTGCTTGGAATAAATTAGTTTGAAACATAAAGATAAAGCCACCTCCTCTGCGAAAGATATTTGATAAAATTGCGCACGCTTCCTATAGTATCACAAAAATTTTTGATATTCAATATGGATTGGAAGGAATTAGGAATATTGGAAGGCTGACTAAGGAGCAGAGCTGGTGGGACAGGATATCGCTACAGTGTTTTAGTTTTAAAACGACTACCCGGAGCCGACTAAGCTGATGGATAAGACTCCGGGTGAAGAAGTACAAAGAATTTAGATTGAAATTACTCAGTTTAGGTATTGTTTTTTGATTTGAGTTTCAGCGGGTGGGCCGGGTCGGTGACCGCTCCGATTTTGACTGCAAAGGCGGTTTTGTTAGCAATATCGCGGTCGGTGATGAAATGGAGGTCTAATAATCCGTCACAATTATACCCGGTTTTTAAATAGTTAAACTCAGCCAAACATAAGCTCCAGCCATGCAGCCATTGGGTTAATTCCCGGCGTTGGGCTTCATTGCCATCGAAATGAATCAGCAGATCAATGTCACTGCCCGGGCCGGCAGTACCATTGGCGGAACTGCCAAAAAGATACATTGCTTTAACGCCGAAAGTATCAGAGTCGAGTTCGGCGGCGATCCGTTCCGCCATATGAAGACGCCACCGCCAGAAATCGTCACCGGGTTGGGGGAGCGGCCGGTCCGGCTTTGTTTCCGGTTCCGGAAGAGCAATTGTAGTGGCAGGATCGGTCAGATAGCCAAGGGCTTCTCCCAGATCGCCGTTCATTAATACCCTTAAGACTTTGCCATAGCTGGCTTCCGTGACATTGATCACCCGTACCACCGCAGCGAGATCACTAAATTCCGGCAGCAGCTTTTTCAACAGGTTGGGCGAGCGGGTCAAAAATGCTTCATTAAATATGATCCCCGGCTCATCGGGATAAAGCGGAAGATAACGAATATCCGCTTCGACCAGGTCTTGAAAGAAATGAGTCCCAAATGATAACTCCGGCACGTAATTGCCATGGCGCCGGGCGATCTCCACCAGTAGGGAGGTATTGTTCAAATCGGCATAGCTCACCTGCACCCCAAGTTTAATATTGCCGCGGCTGCCCCAGCGGCCGGGTCCCATCAGGATAAACTGCCGTTTCGGCAGGAGCGTGTTGAGCTTACTGACTGCTCGGCCAACCCTGATTAACTCTTCCAACTCGGACAGCCGACTGTATTCCTCCGGATCAACATAGACAATATAAGCGACACTGGAAATCAGGCCATCCGAAATGTAACGGTTGGCTGTAAACAGGATCTCATTGGTGGGAATATCTTTGGGGATCGGGCAAGGCTGATTGGCAATACCGGAACTTTGGGCACGGCACTGTAATAAATAAAAATGCTTTCCGTCAAAGGCAAATTCCAAATCAACCGGAGTTTGCAACTGTTCCGCCAAGGTCTTGAGGATGGTTTCGATCTGTTTTAAGAAAGGGGTCCGGCTGAATAACCCCTCAAAGGTCACAATTAGGTTGTCATTTTCCAAATCAACCTCAAACCGTGATGGTAAAGTCAGATGATTATCCCGGTAAAGTGAGACTAACAAATGAAGATTGGGAATGTCTTTGCCATACTCTTTAAGTAAATTTCTGACCGCAACGGTTTCAAAGGTTTCCTTTTCCAAATTGATTAAATCAACTTTTTTGGGAGAGTAATGCCTGACTTCTTCGGGGGTAAGATTAACCCTTAATGCCGGTTGCCCCGGTGAAATCAGGATTGGAAAATCATCGCTCAGCCGGTCAACGGCGCGGGTTCCGAACCCCGGGACGATCCGGATTAACCCGTCCTCACGTTTGACCCGCGGTGACCAGCGCAATTCATTGTAACTGAAAGCAACCCCGGCAGCGATAGGTAAATAATAGGGGCCAATCGGAATACCGACTAATTCCTGGATTATAATACCCATTTCTTCTTTAAAGTCTAAGAAACCCCGTTCCAAGCGGTATTGCAGGGAATCGGGACTGTAAACGGAGGCGTAGACTTCGGCAATGGCGTCCATTAGTTCCGCTAACCGCTTTTGTTTGCTACCGCGGTTGGCCAAAAAAAGGCTTTTGTATTTTCCGGAAAAAGAAGCGCCAAGCTGGTCTTCGAGCAGGCTGGAACTACGCACAATCAGGGGGGTATCGCCGAAATCATCAAGGGCCATAGCTAAACTTTTAATGATTCCCGGCGGAAACCTGGAGTTTTTCATTAATTGAATCACATTTGGGTAATTAGCCCGGATCTCTTCAATTTCTCTGTATTTGATTTCGTTCAATTCCTCTAGGTTGTTATAGTGGATAAACTCGGTGAGCCCATCGGACGTTATAAACCAGGTCTTGGGAGTCTTTAATGAAAAAGGCAGTGTCAGATGCGCTTGGAGTTTATCGAGGATATGCTGACCCAAAAGCATTCCGGCGCTTTTCCCGCCTAATTTACCATGGCTTCCGTTAGGAAAGATGATACGGTGAATAATTTTGCTGAAATCATGGACTGCCATAAATTGCTTGGCGATGTGGATAAAATTGAGATTATCGGAGAGAAAACGCCGGATTAACGCTACCCGAAGCCAGCGTTCGGTAGGAGAATAATGCTCATTAATTCCTTCGGTCATATTGCAGTATTCGGCGACGGCTTCGTTGATCTCCGACAGTGTCGCTCCGATCCGGTTAATCGCCCTAATCAGCTGGTAGCCTTTTTCATCCCGGATCCATTGTTTTAATTTGGTGGTGATTTCCTGGTCACTAATTCGGGCGGCGGCAATTTTAAAAATCTGATCACAGAGGTTTAACAGATCAAACGGCAGTTTCATAATGGGGGAATTCGAGCCGTCCGGATTTTCGCTATCAGAATCTCTTAAACCGGGGGCGAATTTGGGCAGGATTTCGGTGGCTTCAGTAATACCGCTCCAGGATAGATAATTAATCATCTTATGGCAGATATGGAAGAGCAGATGTTTATCGGTCCGACGTAACAAGTCAATAATTACTGTCCATTCCGGCGCGCTCTTTTGACTGCCGGAAAGTTCTTCTTTAGCAACTTTCCATTCATGCAAAATGTGCTTCATCCGCCGATGCAGAATTACTTGGCCGATCCGGTCGGCGATTGTTTGGATTAATTGGTGTTCTTTATCGAGAAAATAACTACCTTCCCGCCAGGGGACTTTCTTAGTATACGAGACTTCGACTTTGCCGACTGTTTGGTTTTCGACCTTGATATCGCTGCTATCAAGCCAAGTAGAGGCCTTATAATTAGGGGATTGATAACTGATGTTATTATAGACAATGCGCGCCTGACAGATTTCAGGAAACTGCCAACCGGAGGGGATCACCTTAATGATCCCCTTAAAAACTTCTGCTAAAGATAACTGACTGTTACTGAGGATCTCTTCCACTTGGTACAAGCAATTCAGTTCTTTGGCCCGTTCCTTAAGAATCTCCAGCAACTGCAGGTCGGATTGTTGATTTTCGTTCATGGCAACCCCCATTTGGAATATACCGGTTTTAATAGAATATAGATTAGACCCAGCCGCGGCTTTTAACTGCTTGAGCCACCCGGTTGATTGCAATAATATAGGCGGCGTCACGCATAAAGAGCTTTTGCTTCCGGGCCAGCTCGCTGACACCGGCGTAAGCCGCAGTCATTTTGGCATCCAATTTTTCCAGTACTTCCTCTTTACTCCAGTAATAATTCATATTGGACTGAACCTGTTCAAAGTAGCTGCAGGTCACACCGCCGGCATTGGTCAGGAAGTCGGGGACCAGGAAGATGCCGCGTTCCTTGATGACCTGATCCGCTTCGGTGGAGGTAGGTCCATTGGCAGCTTCGATAATCACCTTAACCTGCTGGCTGATGGAAGTTACGTTAGCGGAGGTGATCTGATTTTCCAGTGCTGCCGGGATCAGAATGTCCACATCCTGCTTAATCCAGTCGGCTCCGGGAAGCACTTCATAACCGAGGTCACGGGCTTTTTTCTGGTCAATGCAGCCATAGGAGTCGGTAATCGCGGTGAGATTTTCGGCATTGATACCGTCTTTTTTCCGGTAAGTATAGGCGGTTTTGGCATTAAAATCCCAACAGGAGATGGCGATAACTTTTCCGCCGAATTCCAGATATTTTTTAACCGCATGTTGGGCCACATTCCCGAAACCCTGAACTGAGGCGGTGGTGTTTTCCGGTTTGATCCCCAATTCTTTGAGGACTTCGCGTAAGACATAAATTACCCCGAATCCGGTGGCTTCGGTCCGTCCGAGGGATCCGCCCAACCCTACCGGTTTTCCGGTGATAAACCCGGGATACCGTCCGCTGTGGATGGTCTCAAATTCATCCAGCATCCATAACATATGTTTGGCGTTGGTCATCACGTCCGGAGCCGGTACGTCCAGACAAGGGCCGACATTGCGGGCAAGTTGCCGCACCCAGCCACGGCAGAGCTGTTCCTGCTCCCGTTCGGTCATGTTGCGGGGGTTGCAGATAACTCCGCCTTTAGCACCGCCTAAGGGAATATCGACTACCGAGCATTTCCAGGTCATCCACATTGACAGGGCGCGGACCGTATCCGCAGTCTCCTCCGGATGAAAACGGATGCCTCCTTTAGCCGGACCGCGGGCATCGTTGTGCTGCACCCGAAAACCCCGGAATACTTTGACAGTACCGTCATCCATTTTAACTGGAATCGTAAAATGATATTCCCGCATCGGTTGGCGTAAAAATTCCTTCATTGCCGGTTCCAATCCGATTAAGTCGGCAACTTTATCGAATTGTTCCTGAGCTGTTTGGTAGGGATTATACGAAGGACCTTTCATTAAGTG
>DATCLA010000287.1:0-3148 GCA_036564195.1 Bacillota bacterium | reverse complement strand
GACCTAACCTATGCGCCCGGGATCAGTTATTATGACCCGAAGCTTAATGAGGCTAAACTGAAGGAGGCATTTTTAGTTGAGGCGGTGGACGGTAGTCAAATCTATACCACCGATACTTACCGTTTGATGCGGGAAAACCTGGAGTATTACATTACCAGGCATTCCGGCGCAGTTTATAATGCCACCAAAGGCGGTGCCAAGATTGCCGGAGCCTCCTTTGTAACCTTGGAAGAATTAATTAAAAGTAAATTAACTCAGAATATCGGATCCAAAAATTGGCTGCATCAAACTCAACCGTCAGCTTACGAGCTTTCCTATTTGCAACGGCAGCAGCAGCGGATGAAGAAAAGTTTTCTGACGGTCAAAGGGTGTTTAAGTAAGGTGGAGCAGCTTTTGGAACGGATCCAAAATTTACGCCGCCAAAATTTGGTTCCGGCCTTGGAAACTGCTTTTAAACAATTGGACCAGGATCTTAAACGCCTGACTGCCAACTATTTTTATAAGGTCTTTATTGCACCCATGCTACGGGTGGAACTGGACTTGTTGGCCAAAGCGATTGACCGAATTCAGGCCGAGCGCAATCAGCTCACTAAGGCCGATTTAATCGTTAAAGAATTTGGGGCTTTTATTGCGAAAGGCAGGGGGGCATTGGAAAAGGTCAGCGATCCCTACCTCCAACAAGTCGACGGTGTGATTAGGGAAACGCTGTTGCAACAGAAATTGCAGTAAGCGTAATTATCTATCAAACGAGGTGAAACAAGGATGTTTAATGGGAAATCAGTACTGATAACCGGCGGTACCGGCTCGTTTGGCCATAAATGTGTACAAATCTTGTTGCAACGATACAAATTACGGCGCTTGATTGTTTATTCGCGGGATGAATATAAACAATACCTAATGCAACAGGAGTTTAACCAGCCCGAAATGCGCTATTTCTTAGGCGATGTCCGTGACGGTGACCGGCTGCAACAGGCAATGCATAATGTGGACTATGTAATTCATGCCGCTGCCTTAAAACAAGTTCCGGCAGCGGAATATAACCCGATGGAATTTATCAAGACTAATGTGATCGGCGCGGATAACGTGATCAAAGCAGCCATCGCTAATGAGGTAGAGAAGGTGATCGCCCTGTCTACGGATAAAGCGGTCAATCCGGTAAACCTGTATGGCGCTACCAAACTAGTCTCCGATAAGCTCTTTGTGGCAGCCAACAATATTGCCGGCACCCATCGGACCCATTTTGCCGTGGTACGTTACGGAAATGTGATCGGTTCACGGGGGTCGGTAGTACCCTTGTTTCGCAAGTTAGTGGCGGAAGGTGCCCGGAAACTCCCGGTTACCCACCCGCAGATGACCCGTTTCTGGTTTACTCTGGAGGCCGGGGTGAACTTTGTATTGCAGGCATTTGCTAGAATGCAGGGCGGGGAGACCTTTATACCTAAAATTCCATCGATGCGTATGGTCGATCTGGTCAAGTCCTTCGGAGCTGATTTGGAAATGGAGATAATCGGGATTCGGCCCGGCGAAAAGCTGCATGAATTGATGTGTCCGGCAGAACTGGCCCATTTGACTTTGGAATTTGCCGACCACTATGTAATTAAACCGGCATTGGTCTACTTTAGCCCGGTTAATTACGCACTTAATCCTTTGGGAGAAACAGGTAAACCAGTACCGCCGGGCTTTACCTATGATTCCGGTACCAACCCGGAGTTTTTATCGGTGGACCAGTTACGTGAATTAAACCGGAGTTGTCTATGATACCCTACGGACGGCAAGATATTAACCGGGCTGATATTGAGGCGGTAATCAATGTCTTAACCTCGGACTGGCTGACCCAGGGGCCGGCAATTGCCCGTTTTGAAGCGGCGGTTGCCGGGTATTGTGGTGCCAAATATGCGGTCGCCGTCAGCAATGCGACTGCCGCTTTACACCTGTCTTGTTTAGCGCTGGAATTGGGTCCCGGTGATCGGCTGTGGACTTCTCCCAATACCTTTGTGGCCTCGGCCAATTGCGGGCTGTATTGTGGCAGTGAGGTTGACTTTGTCGATATTGACCCCAGAACTTATAACATGGCTGTTACCAAATTAGAGGCTAAATTGGAAGCAGGGAAGCACACCGGCAAGCTGCCGAAGGTGGTAATCCCGGTCCATTTCGCCGGCCAATCCTGTGCCATGGAGCCGATCGCCCGGTTAGCTTCGGAATATGGTTTTACCGTCATTGAAGATGCCTCCCATGCCATCGGTGGTTTGTACCAAAACAAGCCTGTCGGTTCTTGCGCATATTCGTCAATGACCGTTTTCAGCTTTCATCCGGTCAAGATCATTACCAGCGGTGAGGGCGGGATGATCCTGACCAATCGGGAGGATTTATATGAAAAACTAATCCGGTTAAGGAGTCATGGGATCACCAGAAACCCGCAGTTAATGGAGGGTGAACCGGATGGCCCGTGGTATTATCAACAGTTGGAATTGGGTTATAATTACCGAATCACCGATATACAAGCAGCCTTGGGATATAGCCAACTGCAACGAATCACTGAATTTATCAAGCGGCGGCGCTATTTGGCGGAGCGGTACAATCGGTTGTTGGCTGAATTGCCGGTAATAACCCCGTGGGAAAATCCTGATTGCAAGTCGGCCTTTCATTTGTATGTGATTCGTCTCCAATTGGACCGGATCAATAAGTCCCACCGTCAGGTCTTCGAGGAGTTACGGCAGGCAGGGATCATGGTGAACCTGCATTATATTCCCGTCCATACCCAGCCTTACTACAAAAAGATGGGATTTAAACGGGGCGATTTTCCCGAGGCGGAACGGTATTATTCGGAGGCAATAAGTTTGCCGCTCTATTATGGGCTCAGCGATGAAGAGCAGGATTATGTAGTCGAAAAAATAACGGAGATAGTCAGATAGGATAGTCGGATCCGGTTAATCGGTGTTAATCTATTTAAAAGAAAAACAATCAGACCGGATTAACCGGATGAACCCCGATCGGTTTTTAAAAAGAAGGAAGGAGTAGTATGCCAAAGGTTCGGATTGTGATTCAAAGCAGATTATCGTCATCACGGTTGCCGGCTAAAGCGTTGCTGCCGGTAGCGGGGATGCCGTCGGTGGTTCTCTGCGCCTTGCGGGTGGCCAATACCGGTTTG
>DATCLA010000286.1:0-4647 GCA_036564195.1 Bacillota bacterium | reverse complement strand
GTATTTATCAAATTAAGAGTTTGGTTATAATGGGATAGCTTAACCAATATATATATATTGTTTATTTCCATATATTTACCAAGGACCGGTAGGTAAGGTAAAGGGGGGATGGTTTTTAATCCCGTACCATAAAGTTTTAATCTATAAAGGGAGGCGGAAGGATGGATAGGTTTGATATCTTTAAAGATATAACCGAGCGTACCGGCGGCGATATTTACATTGGTGTCGTCGGCCCGGTACGTACAGGGAAGTCCACTTTTATCAAGCGGTTTATGGAGCAGATGGTAATTCCGAATATTGTTGATCCTTATGACCGGGAACGCGCTAAAGATGAACTGCCCCAAAGTGGCAATGGGCGGACGATCATGACTACCGAGCCCAAGTTTGTCCCCAGCGAAGCTGTTGAAGTTACGGTAGGCGAAAACATTCAGTTCCGGGTGCGGTTGGTTGATTGTGTCGGTTATGCAGTCCCCGGGGCGGTGGGTTATCAAAATGACAACGGTCCTCGGATGGTATTGACTCCTTGGGCGGAAGCACCGGTCAGTTTTATTGAAGCCGCGGAGATGGGCACAGCAAAGGTAATTAACGACCATTCGACTATTGGTTTGGTGATTACCACGGACGGTAGTATTACCGAGATTCCCCGTGCCGACTATCTGGCTGCCGAAGAACGGGTAGTCAGTGAGTTAAAGGGTTTAGGAAAACCCTTTGTGGTAGTTTTAAATACAGTCCACCCGGAGCAAGAATATACCAAGGAAGTAGCCAGAGAGATTCAAGCCAAATATCAGGTACCAGTGATTCGCCTGGACTGTCAGCAATTGACTCCGGTGCATGTGGAGCAAATTATCCGGGAATTGTTATACATGTTTCCGGTTCAAGAAGTCAAAGTGGATTTTCCCCGCTGGATTGAAGAACTCAGTGCCGATCATTGGCTTAGATCCCGGTTTGAAACGGCAGTCTTTTCAACGGTGGGGGAGATTGAACGGGTTCGTGATGTCGACCGAATGGTTGCTGAATTGAAAAATGTGGAGGATGTTGCTCAAGTCAATATTAACCAGATTGACCTGGGTCAGGGCTCAGTCCATATTGAGATGTTAACCCTTCAACCACTTTTTTACCGAGTTTTGGAGGAGATTTCCGGATTCGCGGTTGAAGGTGACCACCATCTGCTTACCATCATGAAAGAGCTGTCAGTAGCCAAACGTGAATATGATAAAGTCGCTACAGCTTTACTAAACGTTCGGGAGAAAGGTTACGGGGTAGTCCAACCTACCATGGACCAATTAACCTTAGCGGAACCGGAATTAATCAAGCAGGGAAATCGGTTTGGTGTTAAACTGAAAGCCAGCGCTCCATCAATCCATATGATCAAAGTGGAAATTACCACTGAGTTATCGCCGATTGTCGGTACGGAAAAACAAGGTGAAGAATTTGTCCGGTATCTTACTGATGAATTTGAAAAAGACCCGGCGCGGATCTGGCAGACGGACTTCTTCGGTAAGTCAATGCATGATTTGGTTAAAGACGGCATCCAGTCAAAATTGAGTCAAATGCCGGAAAACGCCCAGGAAAAGCTCCAAGAGACCTTGGAAAAAATCATCAACGAAGGAAGCGGCGGTTTAATCTGTATTATCTTATAATGGTCTTTCGAAGACCATTTTTTTATGAAGAAATAAATTGTAAAGTATTCCAACTTTTGAAAATGAGTAAAATATTCAAATAGTCTATATACTAAAATCAACTGCGGAAAATACAAAGAATCAGTTGTTTTGTTGCATAATTTAATCTAAAGTAACAATTGCAACATTTGGACAAAAAATTCAAATGAAAGTATCAATTCATTATTTCCGATGCTTTACAGGTAATATTGATTTGTATAACTTATTTTGAATAGATTAAATATATTTAAATACATCTAAATACATCTTTTGCCTTCAAAAGAAGCTTTTAGCTGGGAAGACGTTACGAATTCAACACTGGATTGAAATTTTTTTATTTTTGGTTTGAAAAGCAGGAGTTAAGGGAAAAATCTAGAATAAACTTACAATGACTTTTAGAATTGAGTAAATTCAATTAGATTGGCTAAAATTTCCACCTTTTTTGGAAGGAGGTGACTCGTAAATGACTAAAACCGAACTCATTGATAAAGTTGCCGAGAAGAGTGGTTTGACCAAGAAAGACTCTGGTAAAGCTATTGATGCTATTATCAGTGCTATGACCCAAGCTTTATCCAAGGGAGATAAAGTCCAACTGGTTGGTTTTGGAAGTTTTGAAGTCCGGAAACGTGAAGCCCGCAAAGGCCGCAACCCACAAACCGGTGCTGAAATTAAGATCGCTGCCCGTAAAGTTCCTGTGTTTAGAGCAGGTAAAGCTTTAAAAGATGCCGTGGGTAAGAAGTGATATAAGTACATACAACCTGATATAAAGTTATTAAACTGATGGGTTAACCGCCTGTCAGTTTTTCTTTTTCCTCCTCTTTAAAAGGACAATGTTCTCTAGAGCCTTCCTGGCGAATAAGCTTTTGGCAGGGAGGTGTGACCATTGCGGCTTTTCTATTTTAACCGCACTTTGGTATGGCTATTATTGGCTGGAGTAATTTTTAGCCTGGGCTATTTAACGGGTTTTTGGACGGCCGGAAACCTGCCGGTTACCGGAAAAATCTCCCGGGAAATGCCAATATTTTTTGTGAAAAAAAACAGTCCGGAAGTTTGTTTGACTTTTGATATTAGTTGGGGAGAACAGACCTTACCTAAAGTCTTAAAAATTTTAGAGGAAAATCAGGTGCCGGCTACTTTTTTTTGTTCCGGTCCTTGGGGAGTTCGTAACCCTGAAGCTTTAAAAGGTATTTTCGCCAAGGGTCACGAAATCGCCAGCCATGGAGATCGCCATATCAATTTGAGCCAATATCCCAAAGCAGTTGTCGAAGCAAATCTAATCAAAGCTCACCGTGATTTATTATCTGTAGTTGACCGGGTGGCGCCATATTTTAGGCCTCCTAACGGTGACTATGATGACCTGGTAATTGATACTGCCCGGGAAGTCGGCTTTGAAACGGTAATTTGGTCTGTTGACTCCCTGGATTGGAAAAATCCCGGACCGGACTATATGGTTAAACGGATTCTCAGCAAAGCTTTTCCAGGAGCGATTTTGCTGTTTCACGCCAGTGACTCGAGTAAACAGATTCATTTGGCCTTGCCGGAAATTATTAAAGGATTAAGAGCTAAAGGGTTAAAACCGGTTACGCTGTCTCAATTGATGGCTGGGGGTGTTCCGGGACGGAATGATCCGCGCTAATTGTGATGGGTCAACTTTCGGAATTATTGAAATCAGCCCTAAAATTTGTGTATAATTAAGGTGTAATTATTTTTATAAATTAACGTTAAAACTAAAAGGACCTTAGTTGACAGGTGCGTTTTTTAGCTATTTTCGATACCAATATACTTGGGGTATTTTTTTTGAGAATCGCTTAACAGCTAAGCGATTTTCCTAGTTTTATTTAAAATCAAATCAGGAGTGAATGAAACTGTGTCAAAAAAGTCAACCAATGAAAGCAAGCGCAACGGAGGTTATTCATTAAAGCAATTGGGCAGGGATATTATTGAAGTGGTAGTGCCGGCAGTAGTGCTCTTTCTTATTATCCATACGTTTTTTTTGGAAGCTCGGTATGTACCTTCCCCTTCGATGGTACCGACTATTGAAGTCCAGGACCGGTTTTTATCAAATAAAACCGCATATTGGTTTAAAAAGCCTCAGCGTTACGACATTATTATTTTCAGTCCTCCGGCTGAGCTCGGCTCGAAAGAAGACTTTGTTAAACGGGTTATCGGCTTGCCTGGAGAAACGATCCGGGTCCATAACGGGGTAGTTTATATTAACGACCGGCCGTTATCAGAACCATATATCACACCTGACCGGGCTCCGGTGGCTGAATTTGACCCGTTTGTGATACCGGAAGGTAACCTATTTGTAATGGGTGATAACCGTAATAACAGCCAGGACAGCCGGTATTGGGGCCCTCTGCCGATTGAAAACATTAAAGGAAAAGCCTGGTGGCGGTTTTGGCCGTTAAACCGGATTGGGTTAGTAAAATAGAGTGTTGCAATTCAATGGAGAGAGTAGACAATGGCGCTATTGCAAGTTAACAATTTGGCTAAATATTATGGTAGTGTTAGCATCTTATCAGGGTTAAATTTAGAAGTTAATCCCGGTGAAAAGTGGGGTCTGATTGGAAAAAACGGTTGCGGCAAAACCACTTTAATCAAGATCTTAACCGGCCTTGAAGACTACGATCAGGGTGAAATTCATTGGGCCGCCAATACCCGGATTGGCTATTTACCGCAAGAACCGGTATTTTACGCCAAAACACTCTACCAAGAACTACAACTGGTCTTTAAGGAACTAAACCAGCTTGAGGAAGAGATTAATCAAATTCAACAACAAATGAATGACCCGGCGTTAAATCCGGTTCAACTGGAAAATTTAATTGCCCAATTTACCCAATTGAATGATACCTATAAGGAAAAAGGTGGTTTTGAGGTTGAAGGTAAAATTCATGGGGTTTTAAAAGGGTTGGGATTTCCCAAAGAACGCTGGGAAGATCAACCGGCGCAATTAAGCGGTGGGGAACGGACCAGGTTGGCGCTGGCC
>DATCLA010000285.1:0-5769 GCA_036564195.1 Bacillota bacterium | reverse complement strand
GTAGTAATACCATAATTAATCCTGTCCGCTTCAGTTTTTATGGTGGACTCTGCGCAACTTATTGTATTTTACTATGAAAATCTGCATTAACATCGCAGCAGCCTCTTTAAAATAACACTTTCCTTTACCTCGGGACCGGTCCCGGTCCAGCAAAGGCAGCCACCGGTTTACCACTGTGCCGGTTCTCTATTAAGCTGGCCTTAGGGATCTGAGCAATAATTTGCCGTACCAATTCCCGGCTATGATCCGTCGAACCATCATCCGAGATGATAACCTCCCAGGAAAATAAGGAATTATCCAAATATGGAAAGAACTTCATTCAAAACACCCTGTTCCAGATTGGCGGCTTCATTGTAATGCAGAATGATTATGGAAAGATAAGGCTCCGGATGCATCATTCACCTCCCGGCCACATTTACATCATTAACATAGTTGCTGTTAGCTGTGGCAAAGCAATTAGTTAACCTCTATGCAAAAAATAATTTAAAATATGTTAATATTAATTCGAAATGAAATCGATTATTCCTACCTGTATTTCCAAAATTTCCCATCTAGAGTTAAGTTTAGTACTGATTAATACCGGCTTTAAAAGAGGTTTTTTTCTAATTAGCCCGAATTAATTATCAATAGAGGTAGGATGAATTCGGAGTAAACCGATGTTAATTAACAGAAAAGTCCAAGCCCGCTTATTAAAGCGTAATATCCGTTATTCAATGATTGATGGCATGTTCTATGCCATAATGTTGGGAGCAACAATTCCCTACCTTGGATTGTATATTCTTCGTTTCAACGGCCCGCCGGAATTGGTAAATTTGATCACTGCTGTCCAGCCTACTGTTACCTGTATTTTTACCTTGTTAGGTACTGCCTACGCCAATAGTTTTCAAAGGAAAAAAATTTTATTGATACCACCCAGCATCGCCGTACGGCTGCTGATATTAGTCATTGCCTTTGTCCCTTTTCTACCTGCTAACATCCATGCCTGGGCCTTTTTCACCTTGTGGGGGATCTTCTATATTCCCAGTTCTTATTGTGGTTTAACCTGGTCGCCGATGATGTGCAACATTGTACCTGAAGAAAAGCAGGGCCGTTTTTTTGGGGTCAGGAATGCGCTGACCGGTTTCACTACCTTATTGGGGACCAGCTTCACCGGAATCGCTTTGTCCCGGTTTCCCTTCTTACCGGCTTTCACCGGCACCTTCATAATCTCGTTTCTTTGTACAGCAGTCTCCTTTTATTATCTCGCCAAGCATGTCGAGCCGGTCGACTGGGAACCGGGTGAGGACAGAACCAAGGTGCGCAGTAACAATTCTCGCCTGTTTCAACTGGACTTAGCAGGGAATCTCCAACCGTTCCTTGATCCCGAATACGGCCGGATTTTTAGTCTGTGTTGTCTGGCGGTGTTCATTTTTCACATTGGTTATTCCATGGCAATCCCTTTATTTACCCTACGACAGATACAACAGTTAGGGTTCAGCAATTCTACAGTCAGCACTATCACTATTCTTTCCGGGTTGACCGCCTTCGTCGGTTCTTATGCCGGTGGTTATATCTCCGACCACTGGGGTTTCCGTTATGCTTTGCTTTTTAGTACCACTTTAGCGTTATTCCCCCCATTAATCTGGGCTCTTTCCTCAAGGTTTATCTGGCTGATTCTAGCTTCCATGCTCTGGGGCTTTAGCGGCAACGCCTATATGATCTGTTTTTCATATATGGTCTTAAGGATGTCTCCTTTTAAAAACCGTTCTCGGTTTGTCGGCATGAACACGGTAATCGGCAATCTGGCCGGCGCGTTAGGACCGTTAATCAGTATGTTGCTGGTAAAATTTCCCAATATAAATATTCAAGGTGCATTAATCTGCGCCACTGCAATAATGGGCGCCGGGGTAACTATAGCTTATGATTTGGTCCGTAAAACCTCGATCTAGTCTTCATCACTCTTCTTTAAGCATCAGGACTCTTAATTTGAGCTGTTTTACAATTACAACCAATAAATCGATGTAAACATATTGTGACTGAGACCTAGGTCGATTAATTATAAGAAAATTTGAATTACAAAACTCCCTCAATTAACTCCCGGAGCCGGAAGATCATTGTCTCAAGCTCGGATTGGCAATTCCGGGAGACTGGTCTTAATTTACCGTTCAGATCCCGGATTTGTTCGGGCATTCCGCCGTATTCCAAAGTTATAATCTCCGGTTTAGCCCGCTCTAAAACTGCTTGGAGCAACTGATAATCCCAATCTTCCAAAGCGGTATGGGTGTCGCAAATACCATATTCACACTTTCCGACACCTGCTAAGTGAACCTCACGCAGGCGTTCTAAAGGAAGGGCAAAGATATAGTCCTGATCGTCCCACCCCAAAGAAGCGGCGCTGCACCGGGCATGGGCGATATCCAATAACAAACCGCAATCGCCTGCCGTACAAAGTTCTGCTATGAACTGTGGTTCCGCAGCGGTCCGGAAATGATTTAACCATAAATAGTAAGGAAAGTTTTCTAAGATCAAAGGAAGTCCGGTTGTTGCCTTGACTTTCTTGATTGCCGTCAAAAACCTCTTTAACATTACCTGCTTTAATTCCGGATGATTAATATGTTGCAACTGCCGAAATTCCGGAAAGTAGGCAACTTGGGCTTCCAAATGGGTCGAAAGATAGGACGGATTGGTACGGCGGATAATCTCACCCACCAGTTCCGGATTGAACTGCTGTTGGGGTTGGGGGTGGCCTAAGGCAATCACCCCTGGCTGGGCCGGATGCGGCAGCAGTTTTCGCCATTTTTCCCCCTGCTCGAACTGGGAAAAACAATCGGGAAAGGGGATCGTCGGGACTTTGATATAATCAACCGGAATCCCCGGATTTTGCTGGAGTAAATTGAGTAAACTTTCAGAAAAATTAACGGCCAATTTTAACATCTGCTCTTTACCTCGTTTCAGATTGTAACAATTTAACTTTTATCATACCTTAACCTTACTTAATTAAAAGTCCTGCACGGTATAACCGATTTTGTTGGAATTTTACCGTCCGGTTATGTTATATTGAATAGGAACACCAAACTTGTGGAGGAATAAAGATATGAACCAACTCGAAGAAGGGACAACTCTGCAACTGGACTTTTCTAAAATTGCCAAAATCGCTGCCCGTTGCCGGGATGTAATCCCAGTTGCCGTACAAAACGCTGATACTCAAGAAGTCATCTTAATAGCTTATGTTAACGAACTGGCGCTCCAGACAGCCATCGCTACCAAAACCGCGGTTTTCTGGTCCACTTCCCGCAATGAGCTTTGGGAAAAGGGTAAAACTTCCGGCGCAGTCTTTGACCTTGTGGATATCTACGTCAACTGCGAACAAAACTCACTGTTATATCGGGTCCGCCCTCGCCGCGGCGGAATCTGTCATACCAAAAACAGCCGTGGCGAAGCACGCAACTGCTTTTACCGGCGGTTGAATTTCGAAACTGGTGAGCTGGAAAATTTAAACCCATAAATTTATTAATTACTGTAACAAGAAACCAGCTGTGTATCTGTCTAACGCAATATGGCTGTTTACTTAATCGGTAATTTTTTCGTCATCAAATATAATAGTCCAGACTGACTGAACAACCTCAGAATTAACTTTAAAACGCGGATCTCTGGTTTGACTAAACGCTTGGTCATAGTTTAGGTCAGTGTGGCGGAAGCGGGCAGGGATTAATCGAAATCCGGCGAATATTGCGAAGGTACTATTAACTTCTAATGGCTATTGCCCTGAAAGGATGAAGTTCATGATTAATTCCCGACAATTATACCGTTCCCGGGAACACCGGATCATCGGCGGAGTCGCCGGAGGATTAGCAGAATATTTTCAGATTGATGTCACTCTCATCAGGCTATTATGGATTTTGGCGGTCTTTTTCGGCGGTGGCGGAGTGCTGGCTTATCTTATTGCCTGGTTAATCATTCCGGATGCCCCAACTATTACCGTACGTCCCAACGAAACCCCCGGCCAAACTACACCGACTGATTACGAAGCGCCGGTGGCGGGAACAAATTCTGAAGCTAAACAGCGGTCCCGGCAACCAATAAAATTAAACGCGGTTGGTTGGTTATTGATCGGATTAGGCTTATTCCTTTTGCTAAAGAATTGTCTCCCCTGGTACCTGACTAAATACGTCTGGCCGCTGCTTTTAATCAGTTGCGGCTGCTGCTTACTGATTAAGCATCCCCGGTTATAAACTTGGCTTAGAATCCGGACTTCTTATTTTCACCGGTCAAATCAGCCATAATTTTACCGATAAACGGTTGGTTATAGGACCACATTGTCCCGTCGGCTTTCCGGATAAAGGTGATATAAGCGATGACTTTTAGTAACGCTCCCATATTTCGGCTATTGGTTCTGGCAAAATACTCGTTTTGTTGATAAGCTTCTTTTGCTCCTAAATCCCGGACTTCATGGACTGTCAGTTCATCCAAAAAATGGCCGAAAACATTATATAAATGAAATTTAACCTGATAAGCCGTAATCGCTTCATGGGTTTGCAATTGAATATTCGCCTGGTAATGATAGGTAACCGGATAGGAACCGATCTGCTCATACTCCCGCACCCCAGCGCTTAGCAGTTGCACCGGGCAAGTGGGGTCATTGAGGACAAACCATTCCAGCCGTAACGAGCTTTTAATATTATTGCGTGGTTCTTCGGCTCCGTAAATCTTACCGCCGTCATTCTTAATAATCTGAATATAAGGTTGAATTTCGTTTACGGATAAGACCGGTAGTGAACTAAGTAGCAAAAAAAACCCAATCAGTAATGTTCTTTTCATAACTACTCTCCTTTACCTTAAACCTCCGGTGATCACCTTTAATTTTGTTATATCTTTCTAATTGAAAAATTCCTTTCCGGAAGGAAAAATCAAGCTAATCATGATAAGTAGCAAATTCAAATATTTATATAATTCCATAAAAAGGTAATTGTTCCTGCCGCAATGGCTATTTTTACAAAAAACTCCGGTTGTAAACCAACCGGCCCACGGAAACAAGGATGGATCTGATATGGTTGGGCCAATAAAAATACCGGCCTACTTGGTGTAGCCGGTATATAACTTCTAATCGCTTTAAAAAGTTACGGCCTCAGTCATCACCCCGATCGGAGAGATCGATTCCCAAAGTTTCAATGGCCGTTTTTAAAATTTGAACATTAACCATTCCCGGAGTATAATTCAGAATGATTTGATTAATATCCGGATCAAACTCAACCTGGTTGATACCTTCCAAATTACTTAAAACTTCCTTAAGGTGCTGTCGTTCCGCAGCATTAAGCTGCCGACCGGCAATTCTAAAGTGCTGTTCCAAATTTGGCATCTTCCCGCCTCCAGTCTCTGTTTTTCGGGTTAGCTTTTCCTAAAACCGTCGTTTCATGTAAAGCGGTCTGCGAAAGTCACCGGGTACCTTGCCGTTTTAAAGCCGACAAGTCCTTGATCCGGACTGATGAACGGTAAAATTCAATCAGGCCTTCATCCCGCATCCGCCCTAATTCCCTTGACAGCGACGGACGGGTGGTATTTAAAAACTCCGCCAGCTCATTACGGTTTAACGGTAGCATAAAAAGAGTCTCTCCGGTATTGCGATATTGCTCCAGGAGGAAATGGCAGAGTTTCTCCCGGAGACTCCCCAAGGCCAGATACTCAACTTTCCTATGTAGTGCCAAAGCTTTTTCCGAAAGTAAGCGGAGCATATTCACAGTCAACTGACGATGGCTGGCACATAAATTACTGCACCCAGTCACGATCTTACCG
>DATCLA010000284.1:0-1933 GCA_036564195.1 Bacillota bacterium | reverse complement strand
CTGTTTATCCTCGCCAACTAATTACCCCCATCTCCCGCGGGTTTCCGGACTTGTCAAATCCTTCGGATTTGTTAAGAAAATTTTACATACACCTTGCAAAAAACTTCATTTATTATATAATATTTAATAACATAGATTTTCCCACCGGTTACCAGCACGGTTATTGACAAGTGACGGGTTATTCGCCATTTTGTTCCTTGTTTTTAAATGATTCGACCGGTTGTCGCTTATTTCCTCTTTTCATTTCTCTTTATTTCCGTGGAAATATTTCTCAACGAAGATCGGATCCTGCCAGAGAAAAATAGAAAAAAGCTGCTAATTATCGGTTTAGCGTCTTGTCCCGGTTTGTCTCCGGCCCTTTGTATTTTGTCATATGCTATAATTGCAATTATTTTTCTGCGTTTAGCAAAAGAAAGAAAGGATTTTTCCGGGCAAACTAGAATAATAAACCATGTGATAGTTTATGTCCAACTTTACCTGTGCCACACAGGAGAATTTTTTGAAAGGGGGAATGCCGAGCAGCAAAAATAGTTGCCGCGCCGTAAAACGACGGAACATGGCAAGTCGTTTGCGGGCACGGTAATTGCTTTTACCGTACAATAGCTTCACTATCTTAAGTAAATTTTAGGGAGGGTTATTTTTTAAATGAAAAAATTATTATCTGTTCTTTTGGCTCTGGTACTTACCCTGTCCCTGGCCGCCGTGGCCATGGCCCAGATCACATCCAGCATTAGCGGGCAATGGTCGGCCGGGTACCTGACCCACCCCGGTTGGGCAGAGTATGAAAAAGGTGCCTTCTTTGGCCAGTACCGTTGGTTCAGCGCCCGGTTCACCAAAGAAGTCTCCCCGAGAGACGACGTCACAGCCGGTGTTGTCTTCCAGATCGACTACTACGATGCCGACTACGGCCGTAAAAACTCAACCACAACTGTTACTACCAGTGACGGTGCCACCGTTGACATTCCCGCTCCTAAGTTCCCGTCACCGATCGCCAACTTCTACCTGGTCTACGACCCCGGTTGGGCAAAGTTCACCTTTGATGCCAAGGGTCGCGAAGTCGTAATGGGTATCGCCAGTGAAGAGCTGTTGAAGCTGAACATCGCCCGGCGTTACGCCAAAGACGGTGAGCCCCACATCTACCGGTGCGATAATGAGTTGGCCAAACAGTTGACCGTCGAAGTTCCCTTCGGCGACCTGGGCAAGGGTGTGGCGGTTATCGGCTTGGAGACACTCAAGGACGGGTCACCGTTGGAATTTGTCGGCGCTTTTGCCCAATTCAATGTGGGCCCCGGCATGATCGGCGTTGGTTTCCAGCCGGAAATGTCAGACGACAGCTATAAGCATAAGGTTTCTGATGGTTACTTTGTCATCGCCACCGACTTCGACCTCACCGACAGGATCCGGTTGCAAGCTGACTATTCTTCCCGGAACGACGGTGGTAACGGTTACAAAGCCTACTGGCGGGCCACCTGGATGGAGACTTATGACGGAACTCCCTTCAATATTGTCCACCACATCAACTCCATTCTGACCATCGACGGTATTCATCAGGTTAAACTCCGTCTCATGCAGGATACCGACGACGACTTCAGATACTGGCTCGACGGTTCCTACAAGATCAATGATACCTACCGCGTTGGGCTCAACTACCGGAACTGGGCGTTTGGTAAAGACAAATTTGATGGTCTGGCTAAAGACGCCAGCATCATCGAGGTCTACGGAAAATACGAAGCCGGCCCGACCCTGACCGCCTTCTACCGGACCGACGGTAGCTTCGGCTTCATCTGCGAGATCGGCTTCTGGTAAACCGCCGGAAACTGAAAACACAAAAAGACCTCCTGCCTGATGGGCAGGGGGTTTTTTATTGTCTATATTGTCTGTTAGGCATATCATTTAATATTGTTTCCTAGACCACCTCCACCGCTACTGTTCT
>DATCLA010000283.1:0-2775 GCA_036564195.1 Bacillota bacterium | reverse complement strand
GCGCTCCCTTTGCGTATGCCTTTCCGGCACAAAATCAGGAATCATTTTTGGAAGGGCACGTTTTGGCCGTGGAATACTTTGGCGGTGTGACCAACCGGAACATCTATGACAACGTGAAAACCGCCGTTAAAGAAGGCTGGGGCTGTCATGTTGTGGCTGAGCAAGACATGTTCCGGGCCTTAAGAGCCCATTACGCCTTTCAAGCCGATTTCTGCAACCCCGGTGAAGCCCACGAGAAAGGTCTGGTTGAAAACCTGGTTGGTTATATCCGTCGTAACGTCTTTGTTCCGGTGCCGCGTGTTCAGTCTTGGGATGAATTGAACCGGCTTTTATTGGACCACTGCCTAAAATACTTAAACCACCGGATCCCGGGGTGGTCCCAAACCGTTGGCGAAGCGCTGGAGGTCGAAAAAAAGAGTCTTTTACCCCTTCCGGCTTACCGGTTTGATTATGCAAGACAAACACTGGCCTCGGTTGACTATTACGCCACGGTAAAATTCGGCCGTAACCGCTACTCAGTTCCGGTGGAACTGGCCGGTAAGCAAGTAACAGTCAAAGGAACCGGCTTAACCGTAATGGTTGAATACCGGGGTAAAGTGGTGGCAGTTCATGAGCGAAGTTACGCCAAAGAGGAGACCAAATTCCAACTTGACCATTACATCCGGCTTTTGGAGCAAAGGCCGCGGACGGTGAGAAATGCCCGTCCGGTCAAACAGGCCAACCTTCCGGCAGAAATCTTTCAATTGGCGGACCGGCTGCCCGGAGGCAATCACGATTTAGTAAAAATACTGCGTTTAATCGTCGATTGCGGTATGGAACCGGTCAGGCAAGCGGTCAGGGAAGCTATTGATAATCGCCAGTACAACATCGAGAGCGTCCTTTTTTACCTGAAAACCGGCAGGCGGGAATATCTGCCCAACCCCAGAGATATTTATGTAAAACCGGTTGATTTGGCCGGGTACGACCATCTGTTCGGAGGTGAGAGCCTATGACCTCCACTCCGGGCCAATTGATCAAAATCTATGCCAAGCAGCTTAAATTACCAACTTTCCTGCGCTATGAGACAACCTTGCGGCTCGCTCAGGAACAGGGTTGGGGATATGAAGATTTCCTGGTTAAACTTTTAGAGTTTGAACTGGAGCAACGCAAGGAAAACCAAGAGAAACGCCGGATTCGCGCGGCGGGATTTCCCTATCCCAAATCCCTTGATAGTTTCGATTTCAGCAATCTTCCCAAAGTCGACCCCGCCGTTGTTTGGCAGTTGGCAACAGGGCAATTTGTGATCAACCGGGAAAACGTGATTTTAGTGGGCAATCCCGGAACCGGTAAAACCCATCTGGCGATCGGACTCGGGATGAAACTGTGTTCTTTGGGTTTCCGGGTTAAATTTTTCACCGCCGCCGGGCTGGCCATTACCTTGCATGAAGCTCAGGAACTAGCCAAGCTGGGGCGTTTACAACAGCAACTGGCTAAAACCGATTTATTAATCCTGGATGAGTTGTCGTACGTATCATTCAACCAGGCACATGCCCAACTATTGTTTCAAGTCCTTTCCGAGAGAACGGAAAAAGGCAGTGTGCTTATCACCACAAACCTTGAATTTTCAAAGTGGACCGATCTCTTTGGGGATCCGATGCTCACTGCGGCCTTGGTTGACCGTTTGACTTACCGGTCTCATATCCTGAATATGAATGCGGAGTCTTATCGGTTGAAACAGCGCCGCAAGGAAGGAGGTGAAGCCGGCAAGGTCTAGTCCACCGTTTTCTCCACGGGGAAGCTCTTTATTGCTTAGTATTTATGGTTTGGATGCTTAAGTGGATCACAAATTCATTATCATTAGTGGATCACTTTTTCGTTGACAATCGCAGTAATCTTGTTCATACAAAACCAAAGTAAGCTGTAGACAGGAGAACTAAATAATGGTTGTTCAAATACTCGAACAGTTCAGAGATTTAAAGATAGATAAAATTACACTGATTCAGTTGCTGCCGCTAGAACTAAAAAAAATAAAAATTGATAAACCTGTAGAAATATGCAATAGACATGTATTGTTGCTGTTATAGAGTTTTCAAAAAAGTGTTATTTCTAAACAATGGCTTCTGGATTGGGTAAATACAGTGTGGTTTTCTGGCTTATTTGAATATTGTGATGAAAATTGTGATTGTATTGCCAATGTGATGAATGAACTAGAAGAAATTGATGAGGATGGAAAAGAATTAACTCATGAGAAAATAAAAAATGCATTTATGCTTTAGAAAATAATATTGAAATTTAAGAGTGTATAAAATAATTTGTGCTTTTGGCCTTTCCGATATGAAATCAAGACCAGCAGGGAGTTTGGCGATGTAACCTTACAAATACCCAGACATCGTGACAGTGGGATTCGATCCGGTTGTGGTCAAGAAAGATTAAAAGAATGTCACCGGGATTAAAGATCAGATTATCGCCCTTTATGATAAAAGTGTATCAACCAGGGAAATTTAAGACCATTTACAGCATATATATAAAAGCCAATAATTAGTCATTCTTTTCTTGAGAATCTTTAATAAACGCCTCTAAATCCGCCCGATGAACCCTCCAAAGATCCCCTAACTTAATGGCTTTAAGCTTACCTTTTCGAATCCAATTGGCAACTGTTCGAGGTTTTAGATTGAACTTTTCGGCAATTTCTTGAGGACTGTAATATTCTTTCTCCAGCACCTGCATGACCTCCTAACAAATTTATTGTATCATAACCCAAACATCCTTTCCACCCAGTTAAAGCCCATATTACCC